>DATAYD010000021.1:0-6799 GCA_036272715.1 Caulobacteraceae bacterium
GCCGGTGGTCGAGCGCGACGGCATGCTGATCCTGCGCGACGACGACCGCATGCCCCTCCCGCCCGACGAACAGGAACAGACCCGGTGGGTGCGGTTCCGTTCCCTCGGCTGCTATCCCCTGAGCGCGGCGGTGGAATCCCACGCAGCCAGCCTGGACGACATCATCAGCGAAATGCGCGCGAGCCGAACCTCCGAACGGCAAGGACGGCTGATCGACACGGACGAGTCGGCTTCGATGGAAAAGAAGAAGCGCGAGGGGTATTTCTGATGGACGACGCCTCGACCCAGGTCCTGACCCGGCCCGCGACGCTGGCCGCGACGCCCTCGCCCCAGAAGGGCCTGCTGCGCTTCCTCACCTGCGGGTCGGTGGACGACGGCAAGTCGACCCTGATCGGGCGGCTGCTCTACGACACCAAACTGATCCTGGACGACCAGTTGAGCGCCCTGGAGCGCGACAGCCGCCGCCACGGCACCACCGGTGAGGACCTGGACCTGGCGCTGCTGGTGGACGGCCTGGAGGCCGAACGGCAGCAGGGCATCACGATCGACGTCGCCTACCGGTTCTTCACCACCGACCGGCGCGCCTTCATCGTCGCCGACACGCCGGGACACGAGCAGTACACCCGCAACATGGCCACCGGCGCCTCCAACGCCGACCTGGCCGTGATCCTGATCGATGCGCGCAAGGGCGTGCTGACCCAGACCAAACGGCACAGCTTCATCTGCTCGCTGCTGGGCGTTCGGCACGTGGTGCTGGCGGTGAACAAGATCGACCTGGCGAACTACGACCAGGCGGTCTTCGATACGATCGTGGCGGAGTACCTGCGGTTCGCCGAAACCCTCGGCTTCGCCAGCATCACGCCGATCCCGATGTCGGCGCGGCACGGCGATAATGTGCTGGTCCCCTCGGCCCATACGCCCTGGTACGTCGGCCCGACCCTGGTCGAGCACCTGGAGGCCATCGACGTGGTCAGCGACACGGCGGCCAAGCCGTTCCGTTTCCCGGTCCAGTGGGTCAATCGGCCGAACCTGGATTTCCGCGGCTTTTCCGGCACCATCGCCTCGGGAACCGTTCGGCCAGGCGACAAGGTCACCATCGCCGCCTCCGGGCGCGAAACGGAAGTCGCGCGGATCGTCACCTATGACGGCGACCTTCCGGAGGCCAGCGCCGGCCAGGCGGTCACCCTGACCCTGACCGACGAGGTCGACATCGCGCGCGGCGACCTCCTGGCCGCGCCGGCCGCCCGCCCCGAGGTCGCCGACCAGTTCGCCGCGCACGTGATCTGGATGGGCGACGAGCCGCTGTTTCCCGGCCGGCCCTATCTGATGAAGATCGGCGCGCGCTATGCGCCGGTGCGCGTCACCGCCCTGAAGCACAAGATCGAGATCGACACCCTCGAACACCTGGCCGGCCGCACCCTGGCCCTGAATGAGATCGGGGTCTGCAACCTTTCGACCAGCACGCCGATCGCCTTCGATCCGTATACGGAAAACCGCGAGACCGGCGCCTTCATCCTGATCGACCGCTACACCAACGCCACCGTCGGCGCGGGGATGATCGATTTCGGCCTGCGCCGGGCGGCCAATATCCATCGCCAGGCCCTGTTGATCGGCCGCGCCGAACGCGAACGGCTGAATGGCCACAAGCCCGCGGTGCTTTGGTTCACGGGCCTCTCCGGCTCGGGCAAGTCGACCATCGCCAACCTGGTCGAGCGCGAATTGCACGAGCGGGGCATCCGCACCTTCCTGCTGGACGGCGACAATGTGCGCCACGGCCTGAACCGCGACCTGGGCTTCTCGGACGCCGAGCGCGTCGAAAACATCCGCCGTGTCGGCGAGGTCTCCAAACTGTTCGCCGAAGCCGGAACCATCGTGCTCTGCTCGTTCATCTCGCCGTTCCGCGCCGAGCGAAGGATGGTGCGCGAACTGTTCGCCGAGGGCGAATTCCTGGAGATCTATGTCGACACCTCGCTTGAGGATTGCATCAAGCGCGATCCAAAGGGCCTTTACGCGAAGGCGCTGAACGGCCAAATCGTCAACTTCACCGGCGTCAGTTCTCCCTATGAACCGCCCGAGGACGCCGAAATCGTCGTGCGCACCGGCGACTCACAGCCGGCCGAAGCGGCCGCGACGATCGTCGCCGACCTGGAGCGCCGCGGGCGCATCTGAACGGAACACAGTTCCCACCGCACGAAAAGTTCGCATCTTGGGGTGAACCAAGCTGCGCCTTGGGAGTTATCCCAAGAGCCGCCCGTGACCAATCGGTCAAGGCGCGGCCCCGCGTGTAGAGGGTAGCCGGCCATGGATCGCTTAATCCGTTCCGCGACCACGTCGTTGCCACGGCAGGCGCAGCCGCCCAGAGCCGTCCTCTTTGATCGCCATCACGACCCCAGGAAGTACGTCCGCCCGCTGAACGGGACGGCCTCACAGCCCCTCAGACGAAAGGAATCCTGATGCCGCATCAAGACGGTTCGACCCATACCCCCGCTCGCCGCGGCTTTGCCGCCATGGATAAGGATCGCCAACGGGAGATCGCCCGCAAGGGTGGCGCCAGCGTGCCCGATGAAAAACGCAGCTTCTCCCAGGACCGTGACCTGGCCGCAGCGGCTGGCCGCAAGGGAGGCGAAGCGTCCCACGGCGGCGGTCGCCAGCGGAACAACGAGTCCGCGACAGAAGAACGTCGCTAAGCTCGTCCCGGCGCCCTGACAAAGAGGGCTGTCCTGCCGGACGATCGGCGGGACATAGCCGGGCTCGAGGCTCTTCAGCGGTGGCGTGGATAGCGCGCGCCCGACAAAGCTCGCCCCGACACCATATTGGCCGCCGACGCCTGGGCGAGACCGTGCGCGAGGCCTGGGCGAGACCGTGCGCTTGCGCGGGGCGCTGAAAAAGAAATAATCATGCGGCCGGCCGCAAGGCAGGCGAGTTGGGTTGGTGAGCGCCAGCCGCGGCCTGATCATGCGGGGGTGATCAACGCCAATCCTGCAGCAGAAAGACGGCGAAGGTGGGATCGGGACTGATCCACTGGCCGCCTACCCGCCAGCCCGCCCGTTCCGCCAGCGCGGTGAAGCTGTCGATCGTGAACTTGTAGGAATTCTCGGTATGGATGGTCTCCCCAGCCGTCATCGAAAAGGCGCGGCCGGCGGCATGGAAGGTCTGGTCGGTCTTGCTGACCAGATGCATCTCCATCCGGCTTTCCCGGGCGTTCCAGATCGCGCGGTGAGAGAAGTTCGACAGGTCCATGTCGCCGCCGAGTTCGCGATTGATCCTCGCCAACTGGTTCAGATTGAACGCGGCCGTGACGCCCTGGGCGTCGTCATAGGCCGCGACCAGGACCGCCTCGTCCTTGACCAGATCGGCGCCGACGATGAACTGCGCGCCCTCGCCCAGCAGCCGCCGCGCGGTTTTCAGGAACGCCACCGCCTCGTCTGGGCCAAAATTACCGATGGTCGAGCCGGGGAAGAAGCCCGTGCGCGGTCGCCCGCGCGCGGCGGCGGGCAGATCGATCGGCTGGGTGAAGTCGCCGATCAGCGGCGCCACCTCGAGCTTCGGATAGTCGGCGCGCAGGGACGCCGCCGCCGCCGCCAGGGCGTCGACGCTGATGTCCATCGGGATATAGACCCCGACCTGGGGCGCGGCGTCGAGCAGGAGCCGGGTCTTCACACTGGCGCCGCTGCCAAACTCGATCAGGGCGGCGTTCGGTGAGATGTGTTGGGCGATCGCCGGCGCCGCGCTGGTCAGGAGCCCGATCTCGGTTCGCGTCGGGTAATATTCCGGCAGCGCCGTGATCGCCTCGAACAGCTCCGAGCCGCGTTCATCATAGAAATACTTGCTGGGCAGATGTTTGGGACTGGCGCCGAGGCCCGCGGTCACATCGGCGGCGAAACCGTCCGGTTTGGCTTCCGCCTTTGCCTTGGGCGCGTCGGCCGCCAGTCGGACGCCCGTGAACGCCCACTGCTGATGCGGGTAGAAGAAATTGCGATAGGTCGCTCGCACGTGGCCCGGCGGCGTCGCGCAACAGCCGCCGCGCAGCACCATCTGGTTGATCATGAACTTGCCATTGTATTCGCCGACCGCGCCTTCGCCCGGCTCGAATCCCGGATAGGGCGCATAGGAACTGCGGGTCCACTGCCAGAGTTCGCCGAACATCTGGCGCAGGCCGGGCTTGTCGCCGGCCGCGACGGGCGTCAGCCGGTCCAGGTCCAGGAACCCGCCAGCCAGCGCCAGGCCCTCGGCGGCGTGCTCCCACTCCGCCTCGCTGGGAAGCCGCTTGCCGGCCCAGCGCGCATAGGCGTCGGCTTCGTAGAAACTGACATGGGCGACAGGAGCGTTGAGGTCCAACGCGTGAAGTCCGCCCAGTGTCATTTCAGACCAGCCGCCGTCCTCATCCCGCACCCAGTACAGCGGATGCGCCCAGCCCTCGGCCTTGACCTGGGCCCAGCCGTCGGAAAGCCAATGCTCCGCCGCCCCATAGCCGCCAGCCTCGATGAAACTGAGCCACTCGCCATTGGTCACCAGGCGATCGGCCAACTGGAACGGCTGCAGAAGGACCTGATGCCGGGGCGTCTCGTTGTCGAAGGCGAAGTCCTGACCGTCGTGGCCGATCCAGGCGAGGCCACCGTCGAAATCGGCGAACGTCATCGGGCCTGGATCGGGATGAACCTCCGAGGCAAGCGTGCGGTAGGCCGGCCGACCAGGCATCTGGGCGAACAGGTGCAGGACGTCCATCAGGATCAGTTCCTGATGCTGTTGTTCATGCGAGAGGCCGAGATCGAGCAAGGCCGCCACATCGGGCCGCTCCGCGACCGCGCCGCCCAGGAGCCGAGCCATGGCCTGGTCGACATGGCGGCGATAGGCGCGCACTTCGCTCAGCGGCGGCCGCGTGACCAAGCCGCGCATGGGCCGGGGGCGGCGCGAACCGACCGTCTCGTAATAGGAGTTGAACAGGTAGCCGAACAGCGGGTCGAAGACCTGGTAGTCCGGGTCGAACGGCGCCAGCAAGAAGGTCTCGAAGAACCAGGTGGTGTGGGCCTGATGCCATTTCACCGGGCTGGCGTCCGGCATCGACTGGACGGTCTGGTCCTCGGCCGACAGGGAGGTGGTCAAGGCCAGCGTAGCCGCGCGAACGGCCTGGAACCGCTGGATCCGATCATTAACGAACGCGGACGCCGAGCGCTCATCGGCGAGGTCCAACGCACCATCGGACGGGCTCACGCGCGCGGCTCCGGTTTGGTGGTTCGCATCAAAAGCCCCCTCTCGCGGAATCGCTGATCCAGTCAAAACGCCAGCCGCGCGCATCACGTTCCCAAGAACGATACGCGAACAACGCTCCTCCATTTGAGGCGACCAACCAGAATTTCAACCGCTGGAGTGAACGAAATCACGCCGATTTGTCCAATTCCATCCCTCAAACGAAATCGAGGCGGCCCTTAAGGCCGCCTCGATGCATTCGGATCATGAAAACCATGACCGACCGTGCGGCCGGTATCAGGCTTGGCCGGTGACCGCCGCGACCTCGGCGGCGAAATCGTCGGATTTCTTTTCCACGCCTTCGCCGAGGGCCAGGCGGACAAAGCCGGTCACCGTGAGCGGGCCGCCCAGGGCCTTGCCGGTCTCGGCCACCAGTTGTTCGATGGTCTGGTCCGGGTTCATGACGAAGGCCTGCTTCAAGAGCACGACCTCCTCGTAGAACTTGCGGATCCGGCCTTCGACCATCTTCTCGACAACCCCGGCCGGCTTGCCGGACTCCAGGGCCTGCTCCTGCAGGATGGTCTTTTCCCGTTCCACCGCCGCGGGGTCGAGATCATCGACCGACAGCGACATTGGCGCGGTGGCCGCCACATGCATGGCGATCTTACGGCCCAGTTCCTGAATCTTGGCCTGGTCGCCGGCGCCTTCGATCGCCACCAGCACGCCGATCCGGCCGACATCCGGCGCGGCGGCATTGTGGACATAGGCCGCGATGGCGCCCTGGGCGACCTTGAACCGGGCCGAACGACGCACGACCATGTTTTCGCCGACCGTGGCGATCAGGCTGGTGATCATCTCGCTCACCGTCTGGCCGTCCGGGGTCTTGGCCGCCGACAGCGCCGTCACGTCGCCTTCGACATCGAGGGCGACCTTGGCCACGGTCAGGGCGGCGGTCTGGAACAGCTCGTTGCGCGCCACGAAGTCGGTCTCGGCGTTCAACTCGACCGCCGCGCCGGTCATGCCGACGCCGTCCGCGCGCAGGGCGACGGCCACCAGGCCTTCGGCGGCGATGCGATCAGCCTTCTTGGCCGCCTTGGACAGCCCCTTGGTGCGCAGCCAGTCCATGGCCGCGTCCATGTCGCCGCCGGTCTCCTGCAAGGCTTTCTTGCAGTCCATCATCCCGACGCCGGACTTTTCGCGCAATTCCTTCACCAGGCCGGCCGTGATCTCCGCCATGGAGCTTCTCCAGATTCAAAAGGTGTAGACGCCGACTCCATAGGGAGAGTCGGCGTCGGTTTCTTTAAGGCGCGCCTATTTAGGTGCTCGCCTGCTCTTCCTCAACCGCATCCAGCGCGGCTTCGGTGCTGGCTTCGGCCTCGGCGGGCGCTTCGGGCTGGGCGGCGGAGGTCCGCAGCACCTGCTCGACCGGCGCTTCGGCGGCGCCCAGATCCACGCCCAGCGACGCTTGGCCGGCCGCCAGGCCGTCCAGGACCGCGTCGGCGATCAGGTCGCAATAGAGCTGCAGCGCGCGGGCGGCGTCATCATTGCCGGGGATCGGATAGGTGATGCCGTTCGGATCGCAGTTGGTGTCGAGGATCGCCACCACCGGGAT
>DATAYD010000022.1:0-24545 GCA_036272715.1 Caulobacteraceae bacterium
TGGGAAAATAGGTGAGATTGAGGCGAGCATCCGGCGTATCGACCGGCTTCAGCCCATGCGAATAAACGACATCATAGAGATTGCCGACGCCGATCTCGGCGGTGATCAGGCTGAAAACCTGAAAGTTTACACCAACAAGCGTTTCGCTCGAGAATCTGTTTTGAAAGAGGCCGTTCGGATATCGTGTTTCCGTCGTGGTTTCTTCAGCGAACAAGGCGACGTCGGTGCTGAGCGCATAGTCGCCTCGAAGATATTCGATCGGACTGTCGTGGTTGTGGAAGGTCTGGTCGATGGGGCCGACAGTCAGGGAGGACTTGGCGGGGTTGGGTTGGAGGGTCGATCCGTAGTTGAAGTTGAAAGTTGGTCCAAAGCCATCTGTATAGTCATAATTTTGGAATTCGCCGCTGACGGTAAATCTGAACCGGGCAAAATCCTTGACGATCTCCACCTTGGCGTCAGCAATGTTCTCGAAGAGTGGGGAGAATGAAGCCATGACGCCGAGCGCGTGGGGGGCGCTGCTCACGATCACATAACCGTCGAAGGTTCGCGGCAGAAGCTGGCGGCCATACGATGCGTCGACATTGACTGTGAGGTCGTGGCGCACGTTCAGCGTACCGTCGGCGGCAACGTTGTATTGTTCGCTGTTTCCAAAGGGTGTATGAGAAGGCCCCGGAAAATCCGCCGAAAAATCGGGATATTCGGCCGAACGGTCAATGGTCGTATTGGCCGTGAGCTTAAGGCTGTGCTGATTCCAGTTCGACTTGATGGTGATACTGGGCTCGATGCTCAGTGTGGCGTCGGTCAGCGGCCGCATCTTGTCGGTGAATCGTGTGAACCGCTGCGGGTCGGGCAGTTGTTGGGCGAGAACATCCAGCAGGTCGCTGGACGGCAGTTCAAAAACATTGTCGTCGAGCGTCTCGCCTAGGGTGACCTCGGGATACACCAGGAAGCCGGCGCCGATCCGCAGGCCGAGCGGGTCATATTCCGGCCGCGGCCGGGCCGCCACCGTAACGTTCTCGGAACGATCAAAAAGGCTTTGCGCCTGCGCGGCGCCCGCACAGCCAACCCACGATAATCCGATGAACGCGAGCCCGCCCATGCGGCTGATAAAGCGGCCGGCGGGGACAGGGCGCGGCGAAATTCCGTCTAGGATCAGGTTCGTCAGACCGGAACTCGCGAACATTGATCGGCTCGGGCCAGCGCGAAATGCCCGCAAGGCGCAAGCTCTTGCGCGGCCTGTACGAGCAAACAAAGCCACCCCCACCCCCAGACGGGTTCCGTCGGCAGCGCTTTAACACGGAATATCGGGGTCCGGCATAGCGCAACCGAGATTCATTCTAGCGTCTCGGGCGCGATCGGATCAAGCGCGTCCGCCAACCACGATCATCTAGTGGAGTCGACGCCGATCGCCGATATAACGACGATACCCCGCCGCTGCCCTCATGCTGCAACAGTGACGCAGAAATCCCTACACATCCAATGATGTCATATGATTGTCGCTTCTTTTCTTGAAGAAACGCCTGGTTTTCCGCGCGGCGCGATATGCTTGGCTAGCGACTGGTGAGGTTAATAGATGACGGCCATAGAACCTTATCGCGGCGGTCCGGAAAGACAGGCTGTGATCATGGCGCCGGCGGGTGGCGAAGGTCCTGGCAAGGGCGATAATATCAATTTCGGCGGACTGATCCCGGCGTTCCGGCAGCGCTTGGGCCTGTTCTTGACGGTCCTGGGCGTCACCTTGGCGCTGGTGGTCGTCTTCCTTTTCGTTTTTCCCGCCCAATACACCGCGACGGCGCGGGTCGCCGTCGATGCGCGCGCGGTCTCCACGACGCCGGAGAAGGAAACGCCGGTCGTCTCCCAACTGCCCACGCAAAGCACGGCCGACATCGACACCGAGGTGCAGATCATCCAGTCGCGCAGGGTGATAGGGCGGGTCGTCGACATGCTCCATCTCGACAAGGACCCCGAGTTCGCCCGCGGCAATCCGGGCCTCCTCGGCAAGACGACCAAAATGTTGACGAGCTTGTTCACGCCGCCCGCCGCAACCTCGAAGCGGGACGAGGTGATCAACGCGGTGCAGACGGCCCTCCTGCCCGTGCGGTTCCTGACCACCAACGCGATCGACATCAACTTCACGGACCACGACGCCAGGAAGGCCCAACGGATCGCCAACGCCTTCGCGCGCGCCTACCTCGATGATCAGGTGCAGGCGAAATTCGACAAGAACCGCGAGGCGAGCGCCGGTGAACTCGCTCAAATCGAAAAAATGCGCCTCCAAGCCGACGAGGATTCGGCCAGGGTGCAAGCCTACAAGATCGCTCACGGCTTGCTGAGCCTCGGCGCCCAGTCGCTGACCGAGCAGGAGATTTCCACCTACAATCAGGGCATCGCCGCGGCGAAAGCGGAGGCGGCGGGCGATCAGGCGAATCTCCGCACCGCCCAAGACCAACTCGCCCGCGGATCGAACGGCGATGATGTCGGAGAAGCGCTGAACTCGCCGGTCGTGGGCGCACTGCGGGGGCAAAGGGCCGTGCTCAGCGCAAAGCTAGCGGATTTGGAAGGCCACTACGGCCCCAAATACCCGGATCTGGCCCAGGCCCGCCAGCAACTCGCGGACGTCGATCAGGAGATCAAAGCTGAAATTCAGCGCACGATCTCCAACCTCGCGGCGAAGGCCGCCGTGTCCCAGAAGCGATTGGAGGCGATGGAAGCCACCTTGGCCCACACCCAGGGGACCTTGGTGGAAAACAACGCCGCCGATGTCGGCTTGGAAAACCTGAACCGCGCCGCGACCGTCTCCCAGTCGATCTATGAAGCTTATTTGGCCCGCTCCAAGGAAAGCGTCGCCCAGACGGCCAGCCTGATACCGGACGCGGAGATCGTGTCCGAGGCTGGCCTACCCGAATATCCCAGCTTTCCGATCGCGATCCTGTTCCTCGCCCTTGGCCTGGTGGCCGGCGTCCTGTTCGGCAGCGCCGCCGTCCTGATCGCCGAGACGACTGAAAATCGGCTGGTCACGGCGGAGGATGTCGAAAGACAACTGGGTTGCCCGTATCTCGGCGGGATACCGCTGCTCGCTTCGGTATCCAAAACAAGCCGTTCGCCGATCGATACAGTCGTGGCCGAGCCGTCATCCGCCTATAGCGAGGCGTTCCGCGCCCTGCTCGCCACGGTCGGATTTTCAACCCCGGGAACAACGGCCCGCGTGGTGCTCGTCACGTCCGCCCTGCCGTTGGAAGGCAAAACCACCGTGGCGGTGGGGCTGGCCAGAACATGTGCGCTGCAGCGCATATCGACGGTGCTGGTCGACTGTGACGCCCGTCGCCGAGGCGCGAGCCGGGACCTCAATCTCGACGGATCGCAGCCTGGCCTGCTCAATGTGCTGAGCGGAGACGCCACGCTCTCCGAAGCCCTGATTCCCGATATAGCCAGCGGCGTGATGGTCCTGCCGATGAGCGAATTCGACCATTCGTCCCACGAATTGTTGAGCGGAGAAGCGATGGACATGCTGCTGGACGAACTGCGCGCCCAGTTCCAGACCATCATCCTGGACACCGCGCCGACATTGCCGATCGCGGCCACTCGGGTGCTCGCCACCAAAGCGGACACGGTGCTGCTCGTGGCACGTTGGCGCAAGACCAGCGAGACGGCTGTCCGGGCGGCGCTTCGCCTGCTGCTGAATGAACGGGTCCAATTGGCCGGCATCGCGCTCGCCTGTGTCGACCTTCGCCAAATGAGCAAATACACGGGCGCCGATGCGGGGCGATTTTTCAAGAAGTTCATGGAGTATTACGCCTGACCGCCGCGCCCCAGCGCGGCGCTTGAACGGCGTCGGCGTCTCTTCATGACGTTTAGCGTGAATGTCACCGATCCCCATTAGACGTCAGCATATGAGCGGATCGAAATACCGACGAAGCGTTTCTCCTGGCCGACCGAAGGCGCCACGGGCATGAGCACGGCTCGGCGCGTGGCGATCGTTCACTACTGGCTGGTGACAATGCGCGGGGGCGAGCGCGTGCTCGAACGGCTGATCCGGCTGTTCCCGGAAGCCGATATCTTCACTCACGTCTACGATCCAAGCGCGGTTTCCGAGCTGATCCGGTCGAGACCCGTCTATACGACCTTCATTCAAAAGCTGCCGGGCGCCCGGCGACATTATAAGAAGTACCTCCCTTTGATGCCCATGGCGCTCGAGGAGCTCGACCTCAGCGCTTATGACCTTGTCATTTGCAGCGAGGCGGGGCCCGCGAAGGGCGTCATCACCGCCCCAGACGCCCTGCAGGTCTGCTACTGCCATTCCCCCATGCGGTATCTGTGGGACCAGTACCCGGCTTACCGGGCGACGGCCAATCCGCTGGCGCGGTTGGCCATGCCGTGGTCGTTTCATCAATTGCGCCAGTGGGACACCAGTTCGGCCGCGCGGGTCGAGCGCTTCATGGCCAATTCCAACTTTATCCGAAAGCGCATCGCCAAGGCCTATGGGCGCGGGGCGGTCGTCGTTCATCCGCCAGTCGACACGGCGCTTTTCTCCGTGGCCGAGCAGGTGGAGCGCCGCTGGCTATGGGTCGGGCAGATGACGCCCTATAAGCGCGCGGATTTGGCCGTGGAGGCGTTCAACGCCCTGGGCTTGCCATTGCTGATGGTCGGGGACGGCGAAATGGCGAAGGACGTTCGCCGCCGCGCCGGCCCAAACATCACCATCGTCCCCCGACTGGGCTTCACGGAACTCAGACGCGCTTATGCGGAGTGCAAGGCGCTGATTTTTACACCCGAAGAAGATTTCGGCATCGTTCCGGTGGAAACGATGGCGTCTGGACGGCCGGTGCTGGCCTACGGCCGCGGCGGGATCCTCGACACGGTGGAGCCCGGCGAGACCGGGCTGTTCTTCCAGGAGCAGACCCTCGAAGCGGTCATTGACGGCGTTGAGCAGATGGAGGCTTGGGCGCCGCATTTCGACCCGGCCAGAGCGGTCCAGTCCGCCAGGCGATTCTCGCC
The DNA here is from genome assembly GCA_036272715.1 of Caulobacteraceae bacterium. Classification (GTDB taxonomy): domain Bacteria; phylum Pseudomonadota; class Alphaproteobacteria; order Caulobacterales; family Caulobacteraceae; genus Poindextera. Next base: position 4,996 of record DATAYD010000022.1, read on the forward strand.
GGAACGGTTCGACGCCAACTTCCTCGCCGCGCTGACAATCGACTCGGCCGAAGCCGAACGGATCCCGGAGAGATTCCTGGGATGAGCATCACCTGGTACGCCCCGTTGGTCATCCTGGTCGGCCTTGGCCTATGGCTTGGGGGCGACGTGCTCGGTTCGGTCGTGGCCCTGCTGTTTTTCTCGCTGTTTGGCGGTGGGGCGGCCTTCGTGCTCGGGACGACATCCATCCAGCCGACTTCTTTATTCCAGATATTTCTTCTGGCTCATCTGCTGTTGTCGATGTTCACGCGAACCAGTCATGTCAATATTGGCCTTAAGACTAACGGGTATTTGATGTTCTACAGTATATATGGAGCCGTTACGGCTTTCATATTGCCGAGAATATTTGCCCGCTCCATGGCTCTGCCCCCGATGCTGATCAACAACAGCGACACTTATTATGTCTCGGCGCTTGGGTTTTCGCGCCAGAACATCACGACGGCGATCTACATGATGGGCACGCTCGCCGCCTCGATCTGTGCGGGCGCGGCGACCGCCGATCCGAAGTCCCGCAGGGTGATTGTCAATTGGTCGATCCTCATAGCCTGGGCGCACGTCGGGTTCGGCGTGTTGGGGGTCATCGCCACCAAGGCGGGCGGTTCGGCGATCATCAGCTTTTTCAGGAACGCGAAATACGCGGAGCTCAACGAGCAGACCGTGGGCTTCGTTCGGATGGACGGGATCTTTCCCGAGCCCTCGTCCTACGGCGCCTACGCCTTCGTCTGGTTCGTCTTCATGGTCGAACTCTGGTTGCGGCAGATAAAGCCGATATGGACGGGGCTGACGGCCGCCGCGCTGCTGGCCGTCCTGCTCGCCTGCACCTCCACAACGGCCTATTTCAGTCTGGCCGCCTATGCCGGGGTGATGCTTGCGCGATGGGTCATCGCGCCGGGCGGCCTGCAACTGCGGAAATTGGCGGTTCTCGGTTTCGGCGGACTCTCGGTGATTTGTCTTGTGCTCGCGCTCGTCGCCTTCGTGCCCAGCATCGCGGGTCTCTTGAGCCGAGCGCTCGCCAGCATGACCGTGCACAAACTGGATAGCACGTCCGGCCTGCAGCGGGCGTTTTGGGTCAAGGCGGGCGTTGTCGCATTCGTCAAATCCCATGGGCTCGGCGTCGGCGCGGGCAGCTTCCGATGCTCCAGCCTGATCTTCGCCATCCTCGGCGCGACCGGCGTGGTCGGAACGGCCGCTTTCGCCTGCGTCGTTTTGAATATTCTTCAGCCGCTCCGCGCCAAGACCTATGACCTGTCCAGCGCCTCGCGCGACGCGGTCGGCGCCTCGGCGGCGTGGGCCGCCTGCGCCGGGCTATTCCCCGCTCTGGTGTCGTTGCCAAGCCCGGATCCCGGCGTCCTGTTCGGCGTTTTCGGCGGCTTGGCCTTGGGTTGGGGATACCTGGCCGAGAAGAGCCGCCCGGCGTCGCCTCTCCCCGCGCTGTTCGCCCGAAGAGGCGAGGTAGGCTCGCCGGAGGTCGCCGCGATATGACAGGTCACGACAACAGTTCGGTCGAAGCGGTCGCGGCTTCCCTGCCGCCCACCTCTCGTTCCGAGGCGGGCCGTTCGGATGATTGGACCATCGCGGTCATCATGCCCACGCTTGGACGGGCGGCAACGACGCGAAAGTCGATCGGCCGGCTCGCGCGGCAAACACGTCCCCCCGACCGGGTGCTGGTCGTCGGCGTGACCGAGGCCGATGTCGCCGGTCTGAGCGAGGCCGGCATCAAGGTCGAGATTCATCTCGCGCCACGCGGGTCGTGCAGCCAGCGCAACCACGCGATCGGACTGGTTGAGGGTGACGCCGACCTTGTGCTGTTCATGGATGATGATTTCCTGCCCGCGGACGACTATCTCGCCAATGCGGAGCGCCTGCTCAGGGATCACCCGGATATCGTCGGCGCATGTGGTCGCATGATCGCCGATGGCGTCGGCGGCCCGGGCATCGCTTTCGACGACGCGGTCGCGCTGCTGGCGGCGGACAGGCCGCCGACGGATCGCGACACGGTGCTGAAACCGCTGCGGGGTCTCTATGGCTGCAACATGGTCATCCGCGCCGCCGCCATGAAAGGCCTGCGCTTTGACGAGAACTTGCCGCTTTACGGTTGGCAGGAAGATGTCGATTTTTCGCATCGGGTCGGCGCGCGGGGCAGGCTCGTCAAGTGCGCCGATCTCTCCGGCGTGCATATGGGAGAGAAGGCCGGCAGGAGTTCCGGCAAGCGGCTCGGCTATTCGCAGATCGCAAATCCGATCTATCTGATGAGAAAGCGCTCCATCCCCCGCGACCTCGCGTGGCGCCTGATGCGCGTAAACCTGGCGTCCAACCTAGTGCGAAGCGTTTGGCCGGAGCCTTTTATCGATCGCCGGGGCCGCGTTCTGGGCAACCTGCTGGCGCTGCGCGATCTGGCGACGAACAGATTGGATCCGCGCCGAATCCTGGAACTGGACTAAGGTGGAAGCCAGATTGGACCAGGCCGCGGCGCCGGCGAGCGGACAGCGGGGCGCGGAGAGAGCGCCCGCCGGCCGGATCGACCAGATCGACTCGTTGCGGGCGCTCGCGATGACCGCGGTCATCGCCGAGCACTGCCACATCCTGCCCTTCGGCTGGATGGGGGTCTGGCTGTTTTTCGTCATCTCCGGTTTCGTGGTCACCACTTCTCTGTTGTCACGGCCGATCAACGAGACGTCCTCGACACGGTTGACCCAGTTCTATACTCGGCGCGCCGCCAGGATCTGGCCGATCTATCTGGCGTATGTGACGATCGGGTTCGTTGCTTCAGCCTTGGCTGTCCACTACTTCAATTGGCCGGCGTTCGTTTCATTTGTTCTGTTCTATAACAATTTCCAGTTGGCTTTCGCCGATGGCCTGTTCAAGGCGTTCCCGGTCGGGCATCTCTGGACCATATCGGTCGAATTCCAATTCTACATCGTGTTCGGCCTGGCGTTCACGTTCCTGTCCAGGCGCGCCTTGACCGGACTGCTCCTCGTGTTCCTCGTCCTGTCGCCAGTGCTTCGGTTCATCGGCGGCGAATGGTTGCACGCCGCGGGCTACACCCCGTTGAAGGCCGCCTTCGCGATCTACAGTTTTTCGCCCATGCACTTTGACTCCTTCGCGGCGGGCGCGCTGCTGGCGCTGGGCCGTGAGCGGTGGGCGCGCGCGTCCGGCGCGCGCGCCTTGCTTATCGCGGGACTGGGCGTGATGATCGCTTATATCGGCGTCTATGTTGGCGTGAACCACGCCCACGGCGCGACCGGCGTCAGGATGCTCCGCAACATCATTTCAGGGATATTGTACGGCGATTTCAGGCAGGTTTGGCTCTACTCGGCCGTGGCGCTGTTGTCGGCTGGCCTGATCGCCACGATCCTGGCGGGGAAAGCGGCGTGGGTGGGGTTCACCCGTAATGGCCTGCTCCAAGCCATCGGACGCGTCTCTTACGGAGGCTACGTCTACCATGCCCTTTGTGTCCGGTGGGTCGGCGAACTGATGCGCCTGGTGATCCCGCCGGCGACAACCATGGCGAGCAAGCTGGAATTCGGCGCCGCGCAGTTCGCCGTGGCGCTGTCGGCCACGATCGCTGTCGCCCTATTGTCCTATCACTGGGTCGAACAACCGATCATTCTCGCGGTCGGCCGGCGCCTGGCGCCGCCCAAGGTCAGCCTAGGACGCCGAGACCCGCTGCCCGACGGCGCCGCATGACCATTCCCAGGGCGCCGAAGCCCATGAGGCTGATCGCCCAGGCGGCTGGTTCAGGCACGCCGGAGGTGGTGATGATCGCCAATCCGGCGCCGGCGTTTTCGCCGGACAGATCGATCTTGTTCGTAAACCCACGCGCGATGTAGGAACTGCCCCCGTCGCCGGCCTGGAGAACCCGACCGCCATTACCGCCATGGAAGCCGCCGCCACCGCCGCCGTCCGCGCCGTAACCGCCGCCGCCGCCGCCGAAGCCGCCGTTCCCGGCCAGAAGCTTGCCCGCCCCGCCGGCGCCCCCGTTCGCGAAGCCTTTACCGCCGCCGCCGGATTTGAGGATCTGGCCGCCGTTCAATTTTTCGTCGGCTCCCCCGCCGCCGCCCTGCAACGGGCCGCCGTGAGCGCCAGGTCCAACGCCATGGCCGGTTCCGAGTCCGGGGCCGCCCGCGGCGACCGACCCGCCGCCACCGCCTCCGGCGACGAGGAGAGGGGTTGAACCCTGGTTGATGAAGGTCGCGCCGCCGCCGCCGCCAGCGACTCCAGCATCGCCCTCGCCGCCCACCAGAATGGTCAGCACCTCACCCTTGGTCAGCAGGATATCGCCGCCGACCTCGGCGCCCAGGCCGCCGGGCGAGGCCCCCGAGCCGCCCTGCGCGCCGTAGGCGACAATATCGTAGAGCCCGGTCTCGGCGGCGGTGAAGTCGACGATGGCGCCGCTGAAATCGATGATGGTGCTGGCGTGAGCCAGACCCGCCGTCACCGTCGACGTCAATATCGCGGCCGCGAGTGTCGCATATGCGTTCATGCTTGCCCCACGCTCACCCGTTGAAAGGTAATGCCTCTAAGCCTCCAATTAGATTAACAAAGTCTATCTCGCGCCATAAGGCTTTCGCCTTATGCGCGAATACTGGCCTATGACGCCGATGACCGCCGAAGAGGCGCCCATCGGCGTCAAGCGCACAGGGTTTCAGGGGGATATCGGCGCTCCGTCCACCGCGGCGGCGGCGGTTAGGGGGACGCGGCAGGTCTAGTCGGTCGTCGTCTAGAGCCCTTTCCGATCAGATCGAATCGATCTGATCGGAAAGGGCTCTAAACTCAATGCATCAGAGCATTTTCTGACGACGAACCGGTGCCCACTTCGTCGGAAAATGCTTTAGTCGGGCGTGGTCTCGCCCACGCTCGCCGAGGCTTCGCTGGCGTTCGGGTCGGGCGCGGCGTGATGCGAAGGGACCCGCAGCGCCGATTCCGGCTTGTCGAGAAGGGCGATCGCATCGCGAATAAACTGAGCGTTGGTCACGACGCCGATTTCCAGCCGCTGGTTGTCCTGTTCAACCTGTTCGGTCAACATGCCGGCGACGACATGCGCTGGCCCCGGGCCCGGCTCACCCGGTGCGTGAAACGCAGCGTCGGCGAGGAACACCGGGCCGCCGGAATTGCCGGGAAATACGCGAAAATCCAACAGAAAGTTCGGATTGGCGTTGGCGGCTTCGATCGGTGAAGCCACTCGACCGGAACGGAGGATGGGGAAGCCGGCGGTATTGGCCGCGAGGCCCTGCGGATAGCCCAGCACCATCATCTCGTCACCGGGCCCGACGCCGTACTTGGCGAAGGTATCGTCGCCGGCCAGCCAATTCAGCGGAATTGCAGCCCTGGCGAATTCGGCCGGCGCCTTGACTTCGATGACCGCGATGTCGTGGGCGGGGTCCCGGCGCCACAACGCCTTGTCCAAGTCACGTATCATGATCATTTCGGGGGCGTAGCGCCAGCCGCCGTCGCTGGCCTGAACCCGGTAACCCACCTGCGCGGCCGTCATGGGCATGCGCTCGAACACGTGGTTGGCGGTCACCAGCACCGTCCGTGGACGTCCATCGGGCGTCGGGTCATTGACCAGAAAGCCCGTGCCGACAGTGCTGCGTCCGTCCATCTGGCGCTGCTGTATTTCGACCGTGGCCGAAATCATGTTCTGTGGCAGGTCCCAGGCGATCATATTCAGTTACCGTTCGGTCGATTTCTGGCGTGAAAGATAGGCCGTTCACAACATCGGCTGTTTATTTGAATATGACTGTATTGCGTTTTATGTGCTCTGTTGTTGTGCACATAACTATGATTTGGCTATTTTTTCAGTTGATAAAACGGGTTAACTGGAATTAAATGTGTCCGCCATTTAAAGTTAACGCCAATATAATCTCAAATCTGCCGGATCTTGGCTTGCTATTATTGCTTGAGCCCGTGACGAAACCCTTGACACTCGAGCGCGCGCCGGCAGCCGCAATGAAGGCGTTAACAAAACCCCTTCAGAGCGGGACGGCGAAAAATGCGAAGCGGTTTTCCGCCTGAATCCCGATCCGAACGCCCGGAAGCTGTAGGGGCCCATGATTTGGGATCATGACCTCGGTCGCCCTGAACGGCCGAAGGCGTGAGTTCGCCTCGACGGATGACCAAGCTGGACGGGCGCTTGGTCAATGGGCGTAGGCATGGCGCCCATTATCGTCGGCCAAATCCAGCAGGACAACGCCGTGCAATTCGCGTTTGATCTCCGCCAGTGTGGCTCGACGATTCCAACCCTGCGAACGGTGCGCCGATGATGCTGCGGAAAGCCTTTTCTTTCGTCATTTTGGCGGCCGCCTGGCTATACGCCGGGTCCGCCTGGGCCAGCGGCGATTTTGGGTGTTCGACGTCCTGGACCCTGTTGCACGGCGACCTGGACCCCTGCAACAACCAGCCGTTCCTCAACCCAGGCAATGACAGCCGGGTGAATCTGCAACTGCTCTTGCTCGACGCCGGCCTCGCCAAACTGCAGCCGCCCGCTCCGCCGAAGGACGCGGACAGCGCGCCCCAGCCGGAATTGGGCGGCGCGCCGAGCTATGCGACCGAGGACTTCACCGGCTTCTTCAATCCCCCGGCCGGCCCGGACGGCGCGGCGGGCGGGACCGATTTCGCCGACGGCGAGGGTAGCCGCTGCCGCAGCAACACCGGCGGTTCCGACAGCTTCCAGGCCGCGCTGAAAGACAGCCGCGCCCTGCCGGCCGAGGAGCGGGCCGCCTTGGCCGCGGCGCGCGGGGCGCTCAATCCCAATTGCGACGATCCGTCGAAGGCCGTCGCGCCCGCGCCGACGATTCCGATCAAGTCGGGACCCGGCCGGCAATTCGCGACCTATCTGACCGGGGTGACCGCCTTCTATGGCGGTGACTACGACCTGGCGCGCAAGAGTTTCGAAAGCCTGCGCGGCGGCAATCAGCCCTGGGTCAAGGAGACCGCGCGCTACATGCTGGGCCGGGTCGAACTGAACCTCGCCCAGAAGGATTCACTGGACCAGTATGGCGACCTCAAGCTGGACAAGATCGACGCGGCGGCGATCGCGGCGGCGGGAACCGATTTCCAGGCCTATCTGCACGACTACCCGACCGGCGCCTATTCAGCCTCGGCGCGCGGACTCCTGCGCCGGGTCGCCTGGCTGGGCGGTGAGCCGCCGAAACTGGCGGCCGAACTGGCCTGGCAGTTCGCCCACGCGAACGGCGCGGATCGCAATGTCACCGAGGTTCAACTGGTCCAGGAGGCCGACAGCAAGCTGCTGACCGGCGCCGATCCGACCCAGATCAAGGAGCCGCTGCTGCTAGCGAGCCTGGACCTGATGCTGATCCGCAAACAGGCCGGCCTGGGCGCTTCCAAGCCGATCGCCCTGAGCGACCTGGAAGCCCAACGACCGGTGTTCGCCGGACGCGAGGCGCTGTTCGATTACCTGCTGGCCGCCCACGCCTTCTATGACGACGAGGATCCGATGGGAGCACTGAAGCGCCTGCCGTCCTCGCTCCCGGCGGGGCCGATGACCTATCTCGACTTCAGCCGCCAGGTGCTGCGTGGCCTGGCGCTGGAGGCGGCCAAGGACCCGGCCGCGGCGCGGGCGCTCTGGCTCCAGCTCATCCCCGCCGCCCAGCCGCCGCAGCGCCCCAGCCTGGAGCTGGCGCTGGCGATGAACTATGAGCGCGGCGACCGGCTGGCCCTGGTGTTCGCGCCGGATTCGCCGATCCACAATCCGGACATGCGAGACATCCTGCTACGCAATGGCGCCAGCGCCGGCCTGCTGCGCCAGCGCGCGCGCCAGGCCGGCGGCGATACGGCCGAGCAGCGCGTCGCCGCCTTCGTCCTGCTCTATAAGGAACTGACGCGAGGCCATTACCAGGACTTCCTGAGCGACCTGGCGTCGGCCCCGCCGGCCGCGGCCGCCAAGAACGCCGCGACCGCCTCGACCGCCGAGGCGGACCTGACCTGGTTCGCCTGGCCCGGCTCGCCCGCCTCCGACGACGGTATCGATTGCCCGCCCTTGCGCGAGGTCGCGCGGACGCTGGCGCGTGACCCGCATCAGGCGCATGGCCAGGTCTGTCTGACCGAATTCGTGCGACTGGACGTTCCCGAGGACTTCGACCTGGACGGGACGCGTCCGGCGGGTGAACTTGGAAGCGCGCCATCCCAGTTTCCGGGCGACGGTTTCTCTCGCCTGGACCTTTATAAGCAACTGCTGACCGATCCGAAGACGCCGCCGACCGAGCGGGCCTATACGCTGTACCGCGCCGTCAACTGTTACGCGCCCAGCGGCAATAACCACTGTGGCGGCAAGGACGTGGCGCCGGCCCAGCGTAAGCAGTGGTTCCGGACGCTGAAGACGCAATACGTCACGACGCCCTGGGGCGCGGCGCTGAAATATTATTGGTGAGGCGCGCGCTGGCCCCGATCCTGGCGTTGGCGGCGCTCGTCCCGGGCCCGCCAGCCGCGGCCGACCCGGTCGACGCCGCGGACTATGACGCGTTCTGGCTGTGGGCGGGGGTCGCGCCCCAGGCCATGCTGGACAAGGCCCGCACGCTTTACATCCTGCAAGGCCAGGTCGACGCGCCGCGCCGGGGATCGGGCCCCTCGCGCCTGATCGTCCAGGGCGGGGCGACGCCGCGCCTGCGCCAGGGCGAGGTCTGGATGGTCTATCGCGCCCAGACCCTGGACTGGAGCCCCAAGATCTACGACCAGATCCTGGCTCGTCTGGCCCGCTGGCGCGCGGCGGGCGACCCAGTGGCCGGCGTGCAGATCGATTTCGACGCCCGCACCCGCCACCTGGATCAATATGGCGTCTTTCTGCGCGACCTGCGCGCCCGTCTGCCCGCCGACTGCCGCCTCGGCGTCACCGGCCTTCTGGACTGGAGCAGCCAGGGCGACCCGGACGCTCTGGCCGGCCTGAGCGGCGTGGTCGACGAACTGGTGCTGCAGACCTATCAGGGCCGGCGCACCATTCCCGGCTATGACGCTTATCTGGCGCGCCTCGGCCGCCTGAAGATCCCGTTCAAGATCGGCCTGATCCAAGGCGGCGACTGGCGTGCGCCGTCGAGCCTGGCCGCCAATCCCTGGTTCCGGGGCTATGTGGTGTTCCTGACCAATCCGAGGTGACGCGCGGGCCTCACCCCGCCCGTGTCAGGCGGGCATTCCTATGCACGTTCATCCGGGGACCTCCGGGCTTAGGGTTGGTGCTTCGCAACCCCAGCTTCTCAGTCCAGCCCCGGGTGAACAACCTTCATAGCTTCGACACCTGGCCCACGACAGCATCGTCCATTTCAGCCGAGAAGCGCTGTCTGACGCTCCGCGTTCAAGGGCCGCGCCCGCGGATCGCGGGCCGCGATCGACGGCGAGACCACCGGTCGCGCCGCCGGCCGATAGCCGTCCAAGAGCACGTCGATCCGCGTCTCGGCATAGGCGCGGAGGTTGGCGAGGCCCCAGCCTTCGAAGATGGCGTGACGATAGCCGGCCTCGTAGCTGTCCCAAGCCATTTCCGCGATCAGTTCCGCGTCCATCGAGGTCGCGAGTTCGCCGGACGCCACGCCGGCCTGCAGCGCGTTGGCCAAGGCCGCGCGAATCCGCGCGACCGGGGCGCCGCGGCGTTGCTGCAGCGGGCGGCCGCAGGACCAGGAAAACCCCATCTGGGCCTGGACCAGGGACAGGCGTTCGGCGTGAAGCGCATAGCCGGCCGTGAGCATGGCCAAGACCGCGTCCCGCGCCGTCGCGGCCGCACTCGCCGCGCGCGTCATCTCGTCTAGAAGCTCGGCCAGGTCGTCGACGATCACCTCGTTGAACAGATCAGCCTTGTCCGCGAAATTGGCAAACACCGCGCCGGTCGACATTTCGGCCAGGGCGGCGACATCGCGCAGCGTGGCGGCCTCATAGCCGCGATCGGCGACCAATTGTTTGGCGGCCGCGAGCAATCGCTGGCGGGTCCGCAGCTTGGCGAGGGAGCGCTGCGTCATCGCGAACCGCCCCGCGAAGCTTCGAACGATTCCGATTTGCAAGACGTGGCCAGAGCGCGGCGACCTCCCCAAAAGCCGACGCCGCGACGATCGTCGACGCAAGAAGCTTCGGGGAACGATACACAGGCCTCCTTTGATTGCTAACACAATTATTGTATTTACACGGTAAATCACCGACATAGTGCATCCTGCCGGCGAAATCGCCTGTTCATGAGCGGATCGCAAAAAAGGCTTCTGGCGGGGATACGCTGGCGGGCCGACGGTCCCCGCTCAGCAGGCGTCCAACTCACCGTTCAGCGCCCTGGCCAGGTCCAGCAACCGGCGGCGCGGCCGTTCCTCCAACTGATGGAAGACACGGATCAGGTCGATCGATTCCGGCCGATTCAGCAGATCGAATCCGTCATCCCATGGTTCCGACGCCATGGTGGCGGGCGCGGCGAGGCCCTCGAAGAAATAGGCGACTGGCACCTCGAGGGCTTGGCAGAACCGCCATAGTCGCGCCGCCGAGATGCGGTTGGCGCCGCTCTCATATTTCTGGATCTGCTGGAAACGGACGCCGACCTTCAAGGCGAGCTGGCTCTGGGTCAGGCCCAGCAGCCGGCGACGATTGCGCAGGCGGCGGCCCAGCAGCAGGTCGATCTTTTGATCCATTGGTCTTTATCCCCGCTCGGCCTATCGCCCCTGATCCCTCGCCGCGCCCGTGGGCGCCCGACCCGGATGTCGATGGCGCGACCCTGGGACCCGCCGCCTGAACCCAAGCTGAACTCCGTTCTTCAGGTTTTGTTCATAATTGAGGCGCCAGGAGCGCCACGGCAAGGCGTGACAGCCGCGAGCCGCAAGCTCGCCGAGGCGTTGACCACGTGTCAACCATAAGAAAACAAAGCGCTTTTAGCCGATCCAAACGATTCCGCCCGGTTCATGACGGCTCTAGCGTCGCTCGATCAGGATCGCGCGGAAATCGTTCACATTCGTCCGTGTAGGGCCGGTCATCACAAGGTCGCCGAGCGCCTTGAAAAATCCATGACTGTCATTGTCGGCGAGTCTTGCGGCGGCATCGAGGCCGAGCGCCTTGGCGCGCGACAACGTATCATCGCGGATCACGGCGCCGGCATTGTCCCCGCCGCCGTCGATCCCGTCGGTGTCGCAGGCGATGGCGTGGACGCCAGGCGCGCCATCCAGCGCGACCGCCAGGGCCAACAGGAACTCGGCGTTGCGGCCGCCGCGACCTTGGCCGCGCAGGGTGACGCTGGTCTCGCCGCCCGAGATCAGAACGCACGGCGTGGCCGGACCCTCTTGGCCCAAGGCGATCCGCAAGGCCTGGGCCGCCATCGCCGCGGCCGCCTCGCGCGCTTCGCCCTCGATGGCGTCACCCAGGATCAACGGCTCCACGCCCTGGGCTCGGGCGACCTCCGCGGCGGCTCGCAGCGACATCATCGGCTTGGCGATCAGGGTGAAACCGGCGTCGGCCAACCGCGCATCGCCGGGCTTGGGCGTCTCATCCTCGCCCCGTCTCAGATGGTCGACCACCGCCGCCGGTTCGGTGATGTGATAGCGCGCCAGCACCAGCGCCGCGTCGGTGGCGCTGGTCGGGTCGGCGACCGTCGGCCCCGACGCGATCAAGGTCGGATCGTCGCCCGGTACATCGGATATGGCCAGGGTCAGCAGCCGCGCGGGCCAGGCCGCCAGCGCCAGCCGGCCGCCCTTGATCGCCGAGAGATGCTTGCGCACCGTATTGATCTCGCCGATCGCCGCGCCTGAACGCAGCAGGGCCCGGTTCACCGCCTGTTTGTCCGCCAGGGTCAAGCCGGCCGCCGGCAGCGCCAGCAGGGCGGACCCGCCGCCCGAGATCAGGCATAGAACCAGCGTTTCCGGGCCGGCGCCTTGAGCCAAGGCGAGGATGCGGCGCGCCGCCGCCTCGCCGGCCGCGTCCGGGTTGGGATGAGAGGCTTCGACGACCTCGATGCGCCGACACTCCGCGCCGTGGCCATAACGGGTGACCACCAGTCCGCCAAGATCAACCTCGGGCCAGGCTCGCTCGACGGCGGCGGCCATGGCGGCGCTGGCCTTGCCGGCGCCCAGGACCAGGACCCGCCCCTGGGGCGGTGGCGGCAGATGGGCCGCCAACACCTTCTCCGGCGCGGCCGCGGCGACCGCGGCCTCGAACATCGATCTCAGCAGGAACTGGGGCGCCGGTTTCACGCCACGCACCCTAAACGCAAACCGCCGCCCACGGTGAGGCGGGCGGCGGAAGACGGAGAAACAGAGCGCGTTTATCAGCCGTTGTGTTCGGCCCAGTGCAGACGGGCGCCAAGGGCGTCCAGCCGGCTCTGCAGATAGCCGCGATCCTCGGGACGCAGATGACCGCCGTCCTGATCGCGCAGGCGCGCATCTTCGCTGCGGATGAACTGCAGCTCGCGTTGGGCGCTGCGCGCCTCATGCGGCGAGATCCAGCCCTGGCCGGACGCCCGGTTGATGCGGTCCTGCATGAAGTCGATCCGCTCATGGATGCCGCCGGGGGCGCCAGCCCAGAAACCGCCGCCGGGAGGCGGAGGCGGCGGCCCGTAATAATAGCCGGCCGGGCAGGGGTGGTCGTTCGAGCCGGCGATGGCGTTGCCGGCCACCGCGCCGCCCACGCCGCCGAGCACGACGCCCGCGCCACGGTCGTGGCGGCCGGCGATCGCGCCGCCGAGCAGGGCGCCGCCGATGGCGCCGAGCACCGTGCCGGCCGCGTGATTGTCCTGGTTGGAGCGGACGCATCCGGGATCATAGGGTTGGGCCAGCGCGGCGCTGGGAAGCGCCACCGCCAGCATGAACCCCGCGACGAGAAGCTTGTTACGCATGCCTTGGTTCCTCTGTCTGACACGCCACGAACCGGTGAAGGATCGCCGGCCGTTCGCGAAATTATTAGCTCCAGCGTAAGGCGGGAAAATGGTCCCTGATCCGCCGAGGCAGTGTCACGCTTAGGCCTTTCGACTTGAATGGAGCATGAACGCGACAGGCCGACGGCGGTTCATCAAGCGGAGCCGTTTTTTGGTCAGAGTGTGGCGGCCCGCAAATTCGCCACCGGCGCGGGCCTGGACGCCCTGACGGCCGGGAAATCGACCATGACACGTTCAGCGGTCAGGCGCGCGCGCTGGCCAGGTTCGAACTGGCCGGCCTGCTGTTCGCTCAGCTCGGCGTTGAAGCGCTCGCCGCTCAGCGCCTGGCATTCGACGGTGCGGGCCGCGCCGCGGCCCACGACCTTCACCACCCGCACGGGCAAGCCCTGCGTCCCCGCGCCGGCGTGCAGGCGCGTATCGTGGGGCCGAAACAGCACCACGCCCTGGCCATCCCCGGGGCTCGATCCCAGGACCGGCGCGGCGAAGCCGTCGGTGCGCGCCACGCCGCCGCTGACCTCGCAGGCCAGGCGGTTGCATTCGCCCAGGAACTCGAAGGCGAACGGCGATCGCGGCGCGCGATCGAGTTCGTCCGGCGTCCCCAGTTGTTCGATGCGCCCCTTGTTCATCAGCGCCACGCGGTCGGAGAGCGCCATGGCCTCCTCCTGATCGTGCGTGACCAGGATGGTGGTGACGCCGGCGGCGTCATGGATGCGCCGAAGCTCGCCACGCAACTCCTTGCGCACCTTGGCGTCCAGGGCGCCGAACGGCTCGTCGAGCAGCAGCAGGCGCGGTTCGACCGCCAGGGCCCTGGCGACGGCGACGCGCTGGCGCTGGCCGCCGGACAGTTGGGCCGGATAGCGGCCGCCCAGGCCCTCGATCTGCGCCAGGGCCAGCAGTTCCTCCACGCGGGCCTTGATCGCGGCCTTGGGGGGCCGCGCGCGGGCCGGCCGGACGCTGAGCCCGAAGGCGATATTGTCCGCGACCGTCATATGGCGGAACAGGGCGTAGTGCTGGAACACCAGCCCCACGCCGCGCTGGCGCGTCGGCAGGGCCAGGAAATCCTGGTCATTGAACAGCACGCGGCCCTGATCCGGACGCTCCAGGCCCGCCAGCACCCGCAGCAGCGTGGTCTTGCCCGAACCCGACGGCCCGAGCAGGGCCAGGAACTCCCCATCCCGCGCCTCCAGCGAGACGCCGTTCAAGGCCGGAAAACGCCCGAACTGCTTGACGATGGATTCGATGATCAGCGCCATGGCTCACGCCTCGCCGGTTTGAGGGGTTTCGCCGCGCCCGAGCCGTTCGAGCAGGGTCTTCAGCGCCAGGGTCACCAGGGCCAGGCCGGCCAGAAGCGCGGCCGCGGCGAAGGCGCCGACGAAATCATAGTCGTTATAGAGCGCCTCGACATGCAGCGGCAGCGTCTCGGTCAGGCCGCGGATCTTGCCGGACAGCACCGAGACAGCGCCGAACTCGCCCATGGCGCGGGCGTTGCAGAGCAAGACCCCGTGCAGCAGCGCCCAGCGGATATTGGGCAGGGTCACGCGGCCGAACACGGTCCAGCCGCCGGCGCCCAGGGTGATCGCCGCCAGCTCCTCGTCCGCGCCCTGGGCGCTCATCAGGGGGATAAGTTCGCGGGCGACCAGCGGCGCGGTGACCAGCACCGTGCCGAGGACGATCCCAGGCAAGGCGAAAATGATCTTGACCCCGGCGACATCCAGCATCGGGCCGAACCAGCCGCGCGCGCCGAACACCAGGACCCAGACCAGCCCCGCCACCACCGGCGACAGCGAAAGCGGCAGGTCGATCAGGGCCAGGAGCAAGCTCTTGCCTCGGAATTCGAACTTGGTCAGGGCCCAGGCCGCCGCGATGCCGAAGGCCGCGTTGAGCGGCACGGCGATGGCCGCGACAAGCAGGGTCAGGCGGATCGCCGCCCAGGCGTCGGGTTCGGCGAAGGTCGCGGCGAAGGTCTCCACGCCCTTGGAGAAGGCCTGAACGAACACCAGGGCCACGGGCAGGCCGATCACCAGGCCGATCCAGCCAAGCGCCAAGATGATGGCGATCCAGCGGCCGGGGCGAAAGCCCGGCCGGACGGTCAGGGCGGCGCTCACGCCATGCCTCGGCGCGCGAACGCCAGTTGAGCCGCGTTGACCGCGAACAGGACCAGCAGCGCCAGGACCAGCATGGCGACACCCACCGCCGCCGCGCCGGAATAGTCATATTGTTCCAGCTTGCTGACGATCACGAGGGGCGCGATCTCGGAGACGCCGGGCATGTTGCCGGCGATGAAGATCACCGATCCGTATTCGCCGACGCCCCGCGCGAAGGCCAGGGCGAAGCCGGTGATCACCGCCGGCGCCAGGGCGGGCAGGGTGACGCGGAAGAACACCTGGGGCGCGGTGGCGCCCAGGGTCTCGGCCGCCTCTTCATAGGCCGCATCCAGGTCCTGCAGCACCGGCTGGACCGAGCGCACCACGAACGGCAGTCCGACCGCCAGGAGAGCGACGAACACGCCGGTCGGGTTATAGGCGATCTTGATCCCCAGCGGCTCGATCAGGCCGCCGATCCAACCGTTCGCGCTATAGAGCGTGGCCAGGGCGATCCCCGCGACCGCGGTCGGCAGGGCGAACGGCAGGTCGACCATGGCGTCGACCAGGCGTCGGAGCGGGAAGTCGTAGCGGGTCAGCACCCAGGCGATCAGCAGCCCGAAGCCGGCATTGGCCAGCGCCGCCGTCGCCGCCGCCACAAAGCTCAGCCGCAGCGCCGCCAGGGTGCGCGGCTGGAAGACCGCCGCGAAGAACCCGCCGATCCCGTGCTCCCACGGCCGGGCGATCAGCGCCGCGATCGGCAACAGGATGATCAGGCCGACATAGGCGAGCGTCACTCCCATGGTGAGGCCGAAGCCGGGCAGGGGGCTGTGCTCGCGCCAAGTCGCCCGGGGCGCGGCGATCGACAGGACGGCGTCGGTCACGCGGCTCAGCCCGGCTGGTAGATTTTGTCGAACACCCCGCCGTCGGCGAAGAAGCGGGCATGGGCCGCCTGCCAGCCGCCGAAATCCCTGATCGTCATCAGGTTCACGGTCGGGAACTTGCCGGCGTAGCGCGCCGCGATCGCCGGATTGCGTGGGCGGTAGTGCCGCTTGGCCGCCAGGTCCTGGGCCTGGTCGGTATAGAGGAAGCGCAGATAGGCTTCGGCGATCTTTCGCGTCCCATGCCTGTCGGCGATCTTGTCGACCACGGCGACCGGCGGTTCGGCCAGGATGCTGAGCCCCGGACGGACGACTTCCAGCTTGCCCGGCCCGACCTCGTCGATCGACAGCAGGGCCTCGTTTTCCCAGCCGAGCAGCACATCGCCCAGGCCGCGCTGGACGAAGGTGGTGGTGGCGCCGCGCGAGCCGGTGTCCAGCACGGGCACGTTCTTATAGAGCGCCCGCACATAGGCCTGGGCCTTGGCGTCGTCGCCGCCATTGCGCCGCCTGGCCCAGCCATAGGCGGCCAGGAAGCTCCAGTCGGCGCCGCCCGAGGTCTTGGGATTGGGCGTGATCACCTGGACGCCCGGCCGCGCCAGGTCCGACCAGTCGCGGATTTTTTTCGGATTGCCCTTGCGCACCAGGAAAGCGACCGTCGAGGTGTAAGGAGAACTATTGTTGGGCAGGCGCGATTGCCAGTTCGGCGCGATCAGGCCGCGCTGGGCGATCGCGTCGATGTCATAGGCCAGCGCCAAGGTGACCACGTCCGCCTCGAGGCCGTCGACCACCGCGCGGGCCTGTTTGCCCGAACCGTCATGGGACTGGTTGATGCGCAGGTCCTGACCCGTACGACGCTTCCAGTCCGCCGCGAACAGGCCGTTGAAGTCCTTGTAGAATTCCCGCGTCGGATCGTAGCTCACATTGAGCAGGGTCGCCGCGCCGGCCGCCCGCGCGAGGCCCGGCGCGACCAGAACGGATGCAGTCCCGGCCGCCACAAGTTGTCTGCGCGATAAAGGCGTCGTCAAAACAGGGCCCCTTCAGCTACATAATATTTAAATTCTATAGGCAAAGTAGATATATGAGCGGAGCGCATGGCCGCCCACGCACTTTTTCTGGCCGCTTCCATAGGCTGGCTATCGCGAAGTCCGCTCGCCTGGTCCGAGGGCCGCGACCTAGCGTTGCGCGTCCAACCGTGCGTCGAACCGGCTCCGCGCCGCCGCGATCTCGAACTGATGTTCCTGCGCCCACCGCCCCAACGCCTCGACCGGCGTGAGCAGCGACCGGCCAAGCGCCGTCAATTCGTAGTCGACACGGGGCGGAATGGTGGGGAACACGGTTCGGGTCACCATCCCGTCGCGTTCGAGGCCACGCAGGGTGAGCGTCAGCATGCGCTGGGAGATGCCTTTCACCAGCCGTTTGATCTCGTTGAAGCGGCGAGGGCCGGCGCCCAGCAGCATGATGATGGGCACGCTCCATTTGTCGTCCATCCGGGCCAGCACTGAACTGACGGTGCGGCATTCGGTGGATTGGTGGTCTGGAACAGTCACTTCCGTGTGCCCGAGGGTCAAGGCTGTGCCTTCTTGTGAGGTCGATTGGTGGTCACATATGTAGCCCCGGTAACAAATCTATACCAGGGACGCCCATCATGAAACTCCTCCATATCGACGCCAGCATCCTGGGGGCCAGCTCGGCCAGCCGACAGGTCTCCGCCGCCGTCGTCTCGCGTCTGAAGGCCGCGGCGCCGAGCCTCGAGGTCGCCTATCGCGATCTCGGCGCGGAGCCGCTGGCCCATTTGTCGGGGCCGCACATCGCGGCCGCCCAGGGCGTGGCTCCAGAGGCGCCGAGGCTGCAACAGGACCTGGCCGCCGGCCGGTCCGCCCTGGCGGACTTTCTGGCCGCCGACATCGTGGTGATCGGCGCGCCGATGTACAATTTCACCATTCCGAGCCAGCTCAAGGCCTGGATCGATCGCATCCTCGTGGCCGGACAGACCTTCCGCTACAGCGCCGCCGGACCTGAAGGCCTGGCGGGTGATAAACGGGTGATCGTGGCGCTCTCGCGCGGCAACTTCTATGGCTCCGGCGCGCCGGCGGCGGCTTTCGAGCATGTGGAGACCTATCTGCGCACGGTGTTCGGCTTCATCGGCGTCACCAGGCTGGAGTTCATCGTCGCCGAGGGCCTGCAGGTCGGGCCGGAGCAGCGGGAAAAGGGGTTGGCCGCCGCGCTTGAGGCCGCAAACGCGCTCCAAGCCGCTTGAGTTAGACTAACCGGCCAGTTCCTTCGCCCGCCGCACCGCCGCCGCGACGGCTTCGGCGGCGAGCCTGGGGAAGGCGGCGTCCGCCATCAGCACCTCCAGCGCCGCCTGGGTCGTGCCGCCAGGCGAGGTGACCTGGCGGCGCAGCTCCGCGGGCTCCTCGCCGGTGTGCGCCAGCAGCGCGCCGGCGCCGACCATGGTGGCGCGGACCAGCGCCCTGGCGGCCTCGCGCGGCAGGCCTTGCGCCTCGCCCGCCGCCTCCAGCGCCTCGATCAGGGCGTACCAATAGGCCGGCGCCGAACCGGATACGGCGGTCGCGGCGTCGATCAGCGCCTCGTCGCCCAGATCGACCGCGGTCGCCACCGGATCGAAAAGGGCATGGGCGCGGGCGCGGGCGAGGGGGGCCACGGCGAACACGGACGCCACGCCTTGGCCGATCGCCACGGCGGTGGTGGGCATGACCCGCGCCACCGGATGGCCGGCGAAAACCTGGGCCAGGTCGGCGGCCGGAACGCCGGCGGCGATCGAGACCACCACCGCTTCCGGATGCAGCAACCCGGAAAGCTCGCTGGCCGCCCCGCGCCAGAGCTGCGGCTTCAGCGCCATCAGCACGGTGCGGGCCTCGGCCAGGACGGCGTCGGGCGGATTGAGGCGGGCACCGTCGCGTTCGGCCCGTAGCACGATCGGGCTGGGGCTAGGTTCGCGAATGATCAACTGGCCGGGCGCGAACGCCCCGGCCAGCGTCCAGCCTTCGATCATGGCCCCGCCCATGCGTCCGGCGCCCAGGACAAGGATCGGCGTATTGGTCTTGGTCATTGGCGCACTCACACATCTCGCCGGAGTCCCCCTGGCCTTAGCTGCTCCCCCAGGGAGCTGTCGCGAAGCGACTGAGGGGACCCTTCGGCCGCACGGGCGCGGCGGCGGGCCCCTCCACTACTTCGTGGTCCCCCTCCCCCGACGGGGGAGGAACCGTAGATCAACCGTTCTTCCGGTGAGGGAAGCCGATCAGGCTTGGCCGGCGGTTTCGAACATGCAGGCGGCCATGGCTTCCTGGGGCGATTTCGCGCCGTTCAGGAGGAAGTCGAAAGCCGGATAGAAGCGGTCGGCCGCCTCGACCGCCGCATCGATCATCGAGGCGGCCTGGGCCAGGGTCGGACGCTCGCCGTGCGGCACGGACAGGGCGTGGCGGAACACCACTTCGCCGTCGTCGGCCCAGAGCTCGAAATGACCCAGCCAAATCCGCTGGTTGATCAGGGCCAGCAGCTCATAGGAATCGGCGCGGACCGTCTTGCCCGCCTGCATGTCCAAGGAAAGGCACAGTTGCAGGCAGTCGGCTTCCGGGCGCCAGGCGAACCAGAGTTCATAATCCTTCCAGTCGCCGGCCAGCGCGAAGGCCAGATCGCCGTCTTCGGTGCGGTCGAACGTCAGGTTTTCCGCCGACAGGACATGCTCGACGA
>DATAYD010000023.1:0-6416 GCA_036272715.1 Caulobacteraceae bacterium
CGCCCCCTCTAGGCTATCCCCCCGCCTCCACGTTTTCCTGAAGGAATCCCCCCATGAGAGCGGATGTCGAGGCCGCCGCGGCCGGCATCGAGCAGTCGATCGGACTGCTCAGGAGGCGTCTTTGACTGGGATCCAGCGCTAAGACGGCTCGACGAATTGAACGCCCAGGCCGAACGGCCTGACCTGTGGGACAAGCCGACCGAGGCCCAGGCGCTGATGCGCGAGCGCGACCGCCTGGCCGGCCAGGTCGAGGTGGTGCGCCAGATGGAACGCGGCCTCGCCGACGCCGTCGAATTCGCCGAAATGGCCGATGCCGAGGGTGACGACGCCTCGCTGGAGGACGCTCGCGCCCAGCTCGCGGAGCTGAAGGCGCGCGGCGCGCGGGCGGAACTGGAGGCGCTGCTGTCGGGCGAAGCCGACGCCAACGACGCCTATGTGGAAATCAATTCCGGCGCCGGCGGCACCGAGTCCTGCGACTGGGCCGGCATGCTCTTGCGCATGTACACCCGCTGGTCCGGCGCCCATGGCATGAGCGTGGATCTGATCGAAGAAACCGACGGCGATCAGGCCGGCATCAAGTCCGCCACCCTGCAGGTCAAGGGGCCGAACGCCTATGGCTGGCTGAAGACCGAGGCCGGCGTGCACCGGCTGGTGCGGATCTCGCCGTTCGACGCGGCGGCCAAGCGCCACACCAGCTTCGCCTCGGTCTGGGTCTATCCGGTGGTGGACGACACCATCGTGATCGATATCAACCCCGCCGATGTGCGCACCGACACCTATCGCGCCTCCGGCGCCGGCGGCCAGCATATCAACAAGACCGATTCGGCCGTCCGCCTGACCCACATCCCGACCGGCGTGGCCGTGGCCTGCCAGGCCGGCCGCTCACAGCACCAGAACCGCGACGAGGCCTGGAAGATGCTGCGCGCGCGGCTCTATGAGATGGAGTTGCAGAAGCGCGAGGCCGCCGCCCAGGCATTGGAAGACCAGAAGACCGACATCGGCTGGGGCCACCAGATCCGATCATACGTCCTACAGCCGTATCAGATGGTCAAAGACCTGCGCACCAATGTCGAAACCTCCGACACCCAAGGGGTACTGGACGGCGACCTCGACGACTTCATGGGCGCATCCCTGGCCCAGCGCGTCGGGGTGACGCGGGAGGGGTAAGCGCGAACTCTGGTTCCTCCCCGTTTCGGGGAGGGGGACCACGTAGTGGGGGAGGGGCCTCGCCGGAAGGGACTGTACGACTCCGAAGGGCCCCCGCCGTCGCTTCGCGACAGCTCCCCCAAAGGGGGAGCAGCCAGAATCACGCGGATTCCAATGAGATGAAGACCCTATCCTATCGAGGGGTAGGGCTCAGGAGATCAGTTATCCGCCGCGACATACACCCAGGCCTCGCCGCCGGATTTCAGCCGCGCGGCGAGGCGTTTGTAGTCCGAGACTTCGTAGGTGTCGGCCGCCGCCAGTTCGGCTTCGGTCAGCTCGAACACCGTGCCAGCCGTCTCCGCGCTCGGGTCGGCGCTCTCGCGGACGATCGGATGGAAGCGGGCGCCGCTGGTCGCGACGACCTCCGGATCGCGGATCTCCACCATCGTGGCGGCATAGCCCAGGATCGCGTCCGCGGTTCCATTCAGCCGCCGGCCGAAGGTCGCGAGTTGCACGGCCTCCAACTGGAGCGTCCCGTAGGAAAACAGTCGGACAGTGTTCTGGTCATCCATGCCGATCGGTCCCGCGTAAAGGCCATGGCGCAACTTATCGTTGGCCGGGCGTAACCTAAAGCTCCCGGGCCGCGGATTTGGCGCCATAGCGTCCCCATTCCGGCCGGCGCGCCGTCGGCAAGGTGACGAACCACCATGGTCCTCTTCCTGCTCGCCTATCTCGGGGGCGCGTTCACGATCGTCAGCCCGTGCATCCTGCCGGTGCTGCCGTTCGTATTCGCGCGATCCGACCAGCCGTTCATCAAGAGCGGCCTGCCTTTGCTCCTCGGCATGGCGATCACCTTCGCCGGGGTGGCCAGCCTGGCCGCGGTCGGCGGCGGCTGGGTGGTTCAGGCCAACGGATATGGCCGGATCGTCGCCATGGTCGTCCTGGCCGCGTTCGGGCTCCTGCTGCTGTTTCCGGCCCTGGCCGACCGCGCCACACGGCCCCTGGTGGCCCTGGGATCACGGCTCACGGAGAAAGCGTCCGCCAGCGGCCAGTCGGGCGGCGCCTTCGCCTCCTCGTTCCTGCTGGGCATCGCCACCGGCCTGCTCTGGGCGCCCTGCGCCGGGCCGATCCTGGGCCTGGTGCTGACCGGCGCGGCGCTGCAAGGCGCCAGTGTCCAGACCTCGTTCCTGCTTTTGGCCTATGCGGCCGGCGCGGCCACCTCGCTGGGCCTGGCCCTGCTGGTCGGCGGACGGGTGTTCGCGACCATGAAGCGCTCGCTGGGCGCCAGCGAATGGATCCGGCGCGCCCTGGGCGTGGCGGTGATCGCCGGCGTGGTGCTGATTGGCATGGGCGCCGACACCGGCTTTTTGACCCGCCTTTCGACCGCCAGCACGGCCAGCATCGAGCAGAAGCTGCTGGACCGCTTCCACATGGCCAAGACGCCGGTTTCCAACACCGCCGCTTACAGCGGCGTATTGCCGGTCGAAGGCCAACTGCCCGCCTTGGGCGGCGCGGTCGAGTGGCTGAATTCGCCGCCCTTGGACGCCCAGGCCTTGCGCGGCAAGGTCGTGCTGGTCGATTTCTGGACCTATTCCTGCATCAACTGCCTGCGCTCGCTGCCTTACGTCCATGCCTGGGCGGAGAAATACAAATATCAGGGCCTGGTGGTGATCGGCGTCCATACGCCCGAATTCGCCTTCGAGAAGGACGAGGCCAATGTCCGCCGCGCGGTGCACGATCTGGGCGTGACCTATCCGGTCGCGATCGACAACGATCACGCCATCTGGCGGGCGTTCAACAACGAATACTGGCCGGCGCACTATTTCATCGATGGCCAGGGCCGCATCCGCGCCCACCATTTCGGCGAAGGCGACTATGACCAGTCCGAACGGATCATTCAGAAACTGCTGGCGGAAAACGGCGCGGCCGGCGTGTCGCGCGACATCGTCGCGGTGAAGGCCGAGGGCGTCGGCGTCGCCGCCAATCTGAAGGACAACCGTTCGCCGGAGACCTATGTCGGCTATGGGCGCGCCGAGAACTTCGCCAATGCCGGCGGCGACTTCAATGACAAGCCCCACGCCTTCGTCCGCCCGACCCTGGCCGTGCTCAACAACTGGGGCCTGGCCGGGAACTGGACCGTGGGCGCCGAGAACGCGGTATCGAACGCCGCCGGCGGACGCATCATCTACCGGTTCCATGCTCGCGACCTGCACTTGGTGCTCGGCCCGTCCGCGAATGGCAAGCCGGTGCGGTTTCGCGTGCGGCTGGATGGAAAGGCGCCCGGCGCGGACGGCGGCATGGACGTCGATGCGAATGGCGACGGCGTCGTCTCGCAACAGCGGCTGTTCCAGTTGGTGCGCCAAAAAGGCGATATCCGCGACCGCACCTTCGAGATCGAGTTCCTGGACCCGGGCGTCCAGGCCTTCGCCTTCACCTTCGGCTAGGGGACGGGAGCACGCCCGGCGCTTGACGGTTGCCGCTCGGGTTCGCGAAGCCGGCCTTCCGGGACAATCCCTGGAGGGCCGATCAGCGGTTAGCTTGCCTTGGCCGCTTTCAGCACGTCGGCGGCGTGGCCGGTCACCTTCACCTTGCGCCAGACCTTGGCGATCGCGCCCGTCGCATCGATCAGGAAGGTCGCCCGCTCGATGCCCATATATTTGCGGCCATACATGCTCTTCTCGACCCAGACGCCATAGGCCTCGACCACCGCGCCGTCGACATCGGCGCCGAGCTTGAGGTTCAGGTCGTACTTGGCCTTGAACTTGTCGTGGCTGGCCGCGGAATCCTTTGAGACCCCGACCACCGCCACGCCCGCGGCGGCGAAATCGGCGGCCGCGTCGGTGAAGGCCTTGGCCTCGCTGGTGCAGCCGCTGGTGTCGTCCTTGGGATAGAAATAGAGCACCAGCTTCTGGCCGGCATAGTCGGACAGCTTGACCCGGCCGCCGCCGTCGGCGGGCAGGTCGAAATCGGGGGCCTTGTCGCCGGCCTTCAGATCCACGGACATGTTCGTCTCCTTGAGATTTCGGGTCAGACCGGGCGCACCAGTACGATCTTCTTCTTGCCGGCGGCCAACTT
This sequence comes from Caulobacteraceae bacterium, assembly GCA_036272715.1. Classification (GTDB taxonomy): domain Bacteria; phylum Pseudomonadota; class Alphaproteobacteria; order Caulobacterales; family Caulobacteraceae; genus Poindextera. Next base: position 4,222 of record DATAYD010000023.1, read on the forward strand.
GATCACGCCGTCGGCGTTGAGGTCGGCCAGGGTGATCGCGCGTTGGCCATCGGTTTCGGCGGCGTCATTGACCCGCAGGCCGCCGCCCTGGGCCAGCCGCCGGGCCTCCGACCGGGACCCGGCTAGGCCCGCGTCGGCCGCCAGGGTCGCCAACGGAACGCCGGCCTCCAGCGCCGCGCGCGCGACCTCGATCGTCGGCATGTCGCTGGAGACCCCGCCTTGCTCGAACGCCGTCCTCGCCGCGCCCGCCGCCGTTTCCGCCGCTTCACGGCCGTGCAGCAGGGTGGTGGCCTCACCCGCCAGCACCTTCTTGGCCTCGTTGATCTCGGCGCCGCCCAGGGTTTCCAGCCGCGCGATCTCGTCCAGCGGCAGTTCGGTGAACAGTTTCAGGAACCGCCCGACATCGGCGTCCTCGGTGTTGCGCCAGAACTGCCAATAGTCGTAGGGGCTGCGCATGTCGGCGTTCAGCCACACCGCGCCGCCCACCGTCTTGCCCATTTTCTGGCCCGAGGCGGTCGACAGCAGCGGCGTGGTCAGGCCGAAGGCCTGCTTCTGGTCCATGCGCCGGATCAGCTCGACACCGTTGACGATATTGCCCCACTGGTCAGAGCCGCCCATCTGCAGAACACAGCCGTAATTGCGCCCCAGCTCGCGAAAATCGGTCGCCTGCATCAGCATGTAGTTGAACTCGAGGAAGGTCATCGGCTGCTCCCGCTCGAGGCGCAGCTTGACCGAATCGAAGCTCAGCATCCGGTTGATCGTGAAATGCACGCCGAATTCGCGTAGGAAGTCGACATAGCCGAGCTTGTCGAGCCAGTCGGCATTGTTGGCCATCATCGCGTCGGTCGGGCCGTCGCCGAAGGTCAGGAAGTGGGCGAACACCGTCTTGATATTGTCGATGTTGGACTGGATCTGGGCTTCGCTCAGCAGGGGACGCGACTGATCCTTGTCGGTAGGGTCGCCGACCTTGGTCGTGCCGCCGCCCATCAGCACGATCGGTCGGTGTCCCGCCTGCTGGAATCGGCGCAGGAGCATGATCTGAATCAGGCTGCCGACGTGCAGGCTGGAGGCCGTGGCGTCGAAGCCGATATAGGCCGTGATCGGACCCGCCGCGGCCGCCTGGTCCAGCGCCTCGATGTCGGTGCACTGATGGATGTAGCCGCGCTCCTGCAGGACGCGAACGAAGTCGGAGCGAGGGCGGAAATCGGACGACATGGGCATGGATTCTCAGTCTGGCGCCGCGCCGTCTAGCACGGGCAATGGATCGGCGGCGACGGTGTTGTGATCGGAAAGGGCGCTCATCGAGATTGTGGGTGTTTCGACACGCGCCCATTGGGGCGCTACTCAACATGACGAAGGTTTATGCGATCCCCGAAGGTCGTCACTCTGAGCAGGCCGCCTTGGGCGGCCGTGTCGAAGGGCGCGCGGCGTTTCGGCGAGGTCGCCCGACACGGGGATCTGGCATGCGAGTCCTGGGTTTCATGAGCGGCACCTCGCTGGACGCCGTGGACATGGCCATACTGGAGACCGACGGGGAGGTGGTCAGCGCCTATGGCCCGGCCGGCGAACGCAAGCTGTCGGCGGCGACGCGCGCGGTGGTGATGGAGGCGACCCGCGAGGCGCTGAAGTGGCCGCGCGGCGCGCCGCGGCCGGCGGTCTTCGACGGGGCGGCGCGCGCGGTGGCCGAGGAGCATCTGGGCGCGGCGCGTGAATTCCTGGCCGATCATGGGCTGTCGGCGAGCAGTCTCGACCTGGTCGGCTTTCACGGCCAGACCGTGTCCCACGAGCGACCGACGCCGGAGCGGATCGGGCGGACGGTGCAACTGGGCGACGCCGGCCTGCTGGCCAAGGGACTCGGCGTGCCCGTCGCCCACGATTTCCGCACCGCCGACGTGGCGGCGGGCGGGGAGGGCGCGCCCCTGGCCCCGATCTACCACGCCGCCCTGGCGCGTACGGCGGGGCTGGAGCCGCCGGTTGCGGTCCTGAACCTCGGCGGGGTGGCCAACATCACCCTGATCGATGGCGATGGCGAGATGCTGGCCTATGACACCGGTCCGGCCAATGGGATGATCGACCTTTGGATTCAGGCCAGAACCGACGCGCGCTTCGACGCCGACGGCCGGCTGGCGGCGTCGGGCCGCGCCGATCCGGCCGTGCTCGCGGCCTTGCTGGACCATCCCTATTTCGCCGCGCCC
>DATAYD010000024.1:0-38176 GCA_036272715.1 Caulobacteraceae bacterium
GATCATCTCGCTGATCGGGCGGTCGGAATATTCGATGTCGTCATATTCGTCGGCGCGGTCGTAAAGATCGTCCAGCAACCGCTCGACCTCGGTCTCGGGCGCCTCGCTCTCGCGCGCGTCACGCTCGATCATCTCGGCGACCGCCCGCTTGACCACCGCCTTGCGCACCGCGCCAAGCTCCAGCGCATCGTCATCCAGCGCCGCCGGCTGTTTCACGCCTTCCAGGTTCCCCGGATAGCCCTTGCCGGTCCGCAAGGCCCGCAGCACCCGCTCGCGCCACCGCCCATGGCGTTCGGCCAACCGCGCCTCCAGGGCCACGCACTGCCGCGCCGACTTGGAGAGCCGCGTAAAGGCCAGGGACACCGCGGCCACGTCCGGCGTCTCCCCGCAATTGAGTTGGGCGATAACGCTCGACTTCAGCATCTTGCACAGCGACATGCCGATCTCGGCGAGTTCCTCCAGGAACTCCCCGTGCCGTTTGGCGCGCGCCTCGGCCTCGGCCAGGATGCTGTCTGTGTATTCCGCGTCGGTCATTGAGAACAAAACATAAACAAAGGCGACGCGAAAGTCAAGCCCGTTCGCCGGGCGCCCCGCCTACCGACCCCCGCCGAGCGCCGCGAGCGCGACATCGACGCCGTCGGCGACACTCCGCCCCGCCGTGTCGATCGTTACATGATCGGTCCCACACCGTGGTATTTGCGGCCCGGTCGCCAAGCTGCCGCTCGAGGGGTTCTACAGCGAACTCGTTCTCACCCAGCAGGTGTTCAACAACAACCATCTGGGCTGGAGGGGCGCTTCGGCGCGCGGCGAGGCTCGCGCCGCGCGACCTCCGGCGACAGCTCAAAGATCGACGGCGGGCGGAATACCCGCACCGCCGCCGAGCTTATGGCGCGTGGGCAGGCCGCGCACCTCAAAACCAAGGGGCGACGGCCTGCCGTAAGTCGCGTCGGATTAGAAGCGGGTGCGCACCTCGACGCCGAGGGAACGCGGCTCCCCAAAAGCGGCCAAATCTACGCCGTTATTGGGCAGGGTGTAAACGAGACGCTCCTGGTCCGTCAGGTTCTTGCCCCACACCGAGACGTCCCAGGTGGAACCGAACGCCTTGGCCAAGGTGATGCGCGCGTTCACGATGTTCGTCGGACTTTGGCGGAATGCATCCGTCTGGGCCGCGGGTGGAGCGTTCGACTGGAATTCGGTGTCGGTCTCATAGGCCGACGAATAGGCGTAATCGACCGTATACACCCAATCGCCTATGGAAGTCGGCACCGTGTACCCGGCGGATATCGACAATGACGCCGTCGGTGCGTCACGCAACGCGTTATGCGTCAGGTTGATGAGCCCCCCCAGCGTAATATTGTCCAGGATGAAGCTGTCATAGTACGCATCCAGCAGGCCGAGCGAGGTTGAAATGTCCAGGCCTTGTATCGGCTTGATGGAGAACTCGAACTCAGCGCCCCTTATGGTCGCCGAGCCGGCATTGACGATCGTTTCACGCGTCGGGTTGATAAGGACGACGTCCACCTGGAAGTTCTTGTATTCCGTATCGAAGAGGGCCGTGTTGAGGCGAGCCGGCATCGATCCGATATCGAAATCCCACTTGGCGCCGACTTCATAGGTATACGACGTCTCGGGCTGGAACTCCGAGTTGGCGGCCCGGAAACCGATCCCGCCGGCGCGGTAGCCGGTGCCATAGCTGGCATAGAGGAGCAGGTCATGCGTGGCCTGCCACGTCAACTTGGCGTCGTAAACCGGAACACTGCCGCTGAACTTCTGCGGCCCTATGGCGAGAGGAATGCCGCTGACCGTGAAGAAGCTGTCGACATCCAAGCTCTTACGTTCCTCGGAGTAACGCACGCCCCCCGTAATCGTCAGGTTGGGCAGGATCTTGTAATTCCCGTTGAAGAACACCGCCTTACTCGAATTGTCGATATTCTGCCCCCTCAACAGGAGAGGATCGAGGAAAGGGAAAGGGGGATGAGGGATAGGCGGAAAAGGTGTGAGACCCGTTTGGACGACGGCGTTGACGAGGTTCTGTTCGAACCCGGTTTCATCGAAATAGTACAGCCCGCCGAGCACATGGAAGTTTTTGAACAGATCGCCATCCAGGACCAACTCCTGAGTGACCTGCGACTGCTGGATATCGTCCGTCGAGGTGTTGAAGGGGAACGGTATGGAGAAAGCGTCGGTGAGCGCGGAGTTTTTCATGCTCCGGTAGCCGGTGATGGAACGCAGATTCCAATTATCGTTGAGGTGGTAATCCATCAGAAGCGTGGCCGAATAGGTCTGGCCCACGATGCCCTGGCCGGGCGAGTTGCTTTGGCCCACATAGGGTGTGGGATGCTTCGCCGCCGCGATCAGCGCGTTCGCGGCAGCTTGGCCTCCGTTGAGCGCATCGGACGCCGGAGTGCTGAGAGGACCCGTTAGTCCCACGGGCACGAAGAGGGGCGCGCCATCGTTCTTGTGGTTATAGTCAAGGATAAGCGTGGCGCTGAACTTGTCGATGGGCGTGTACACCGCGGTCGCCCGCACGCCCGCGTCGTCTTTGGAGTAATTCCGGTAACCGCTGACCGAGCTTTCGGCATACCCGCTGTCGTTGATATGATAGCCCGCGATCCGGACATTGAGGTCCGACGCGACCGGCAGGTCCACGGCGCCCTCGAACCGATAGATGGTTCGGTTGGCGCCGGCGCCCAAGCCGTCGCCGCCCGCGCCGATATTGGCGTCGAGATAGCCGCCGTAAGAGCTCCCAGGGCGCCGGGTGTCGACGAGCACGGCGCCCGCCGGCGTGTCGCGGCCAAACAGCGTTCCTTGAGGTCCTCGCAACACCTGCACGCTATCGACGTCGAAGAAAGTGGCGTTGAAGTCGTTTCCGCGGGCGATGAATACGCTGTTCACATAGACGCCGACGGCGGAGTCATACGCGAAATTCTCCGCGCTCACATTGATGCCGCGAATCCCGATCGACAGGCCGCCGTTGTCCGACTCTTCACGGACATTGATGTCCGGGACGTGAAACTGCACATCCTCGACGTTGGTGATGCCATGCTTTTCGAGCGCCGCGTGCGTGAAGGCGGTTTCGGCCACCGGAACCTTTTGAAGCTTCTGCTCCGTCCGTTGGGCGGTGACCACAACCTCCTCGAGTTGGCCGGGCTGGCCCGCCGCCGCCTGGCCCGCGGCCTGCGTGGGCGCCGCGGCGCCCGCCGCCTCCGCCGCTTGAACGCGCCCAGCCCCGACCATGGCGATGATACTGCAGCAGCCCAGCATGGCTGTGCGTGAAACGGAATTGCTCTTGAGACGCATGTTTCCCCTTAAGCCCCTCTCGCCGAGGCCATTTTGACTTTTCAGATTCGACCCCGAGGCCGCCTATTTCGGTATCTCTATCGCGATTTCGATGTCAAGGGGCGCTCGGCCGCGCCCGCGCCGCCCACCTCATCCATGGGCAATATTTACCCGCAAACCAGCATTAATTGGTCGTAATTTTCTTTATTACGGACGTTTCGGGTGGACGACTCTGCCTTTACGCTGGTCACTTATGTTATTTTGTTGCGGGAAGCCCGAGCCAGCGTCCGCGACAAATAATATTCTCTATTTAACGGCCCGGCGGCATTGGTATGTTGCAACAGAGCCGGCGGGGCGGCACAGCAGGAGGCGCGCGCCGGGTCCCCCGCGCGGGCCTAACCCGGCAATCCTTGAAAGTGGAGCGCGCCTCGCGGCGAAGTAGGCGCCACCGTCATCTCATTCTGAATATTTCAGTTGCTGCATTGCACCAATGAATTTTTGCGGCGCGGTATCCACCGGATTCTTGAACTGTGCACGAAAAACGAGATGAGGCGTTCTCGGAACTTGGAGTTGAACATCGATGGCGCTGATTCCCTTCCGCCACTGGTCGTTGGCGGCGTTATTGCTGTCGAAGCTGCTTGGCATCTTCTCTGTGTAGTTGCAGGAAACCTCGCCGTTGAAGCGGTCGGATTGGTGGAATACCGCCGCGCCGCCGTCCTTTGGGACGATGCGATCAACCGCGGGAGAGGACGAAAAAGCGCCTTCCCGTCCAGATGGCGACGCGCCTGGCGCGGCAAGCCCTTCCGGTGATCCGATTCCGCTCGAAATGACGATGTCTTTGGTGTTGCAAAATTACCGTCATGCCGAACTTATCGAAGCACGCCCATGCCATCGGCCGGCGTCACGCCCGCGCCAGCCGCGCCGCCGCCAAATCCGCCGCCTCCCGCCCCGACGTCAACGCGCCGTGGGCCGTCGAGAAAAACCCCGCCGAACAGGCTTCACCCGCGAAGAAGATCCGGTCCTCCACCGGCGCGGCGAGCACCGCCCGCGCGCCGGCGTGGCCCGGCAGGGCGTGCGAATAGGCGCCCCGCGACCAGGCCTCCCGGCGCCAGGCCGTGGCCGTGAGCGGCGTCAGGCGCCCGCGCATGTTCGACCCCAGCAGGCCGGCCAGCTCCTCGATCGCGAAAGCGGCCGAAGCCCCCGCCCCTTCGCGTTCCAGCGCATCGGCGTGGCGGCCGCCCAGATAGACCTCGATCAGCGGCCGGCCGAACGGCCGCAGGTGGTAGCTGCCGGTCGCGGTGCGCCAGGGCGAGCCGAACAGGTGGCTGTCGTCCTTCAGGTCCCCGGGCCGGTCGACGGCCAGGAACACCTTGTCGGCGAGGCCGAGCGGCAGTCCCGCCGCCGCCGCCCGCACCGCCGGCAGATCGGGCGCGAAGGCCAGCCCGCCCTCGGCGATCAGCGGCGTCGGGACGGTGACGATGACGGCGCGGGCCTGGACCTCGCCCCGGGGCGTCTCCAGCCGGATCACGGCGCCGCCGTGGTCCACCCGCCATACCGGCGTCTCCAGCCTGACCGGCGCGTCCGCCCCGAACGCCGAAACCAGGGCGCCATAGCCGCGCGGCAGGCGCCAATTGGTCCCGTCGTCCTGATAGGCGACATAGTCGGCGGCCGAGACCTGGTCGAACTCGGCCCCGTTATAATAGGCGCTGAAGGCGTTCAGCAGCGGCGCCCAGCGGTCCTCCGGCGCGATGAGTTCGGAGACCGCGACATCGCCGCCCTCCGCCACGGCCGCCTCGATGCGTTCTTCCAGCGCCCCCAGCGCGGCCCTGAACGCGGCCTGGTCCTCGCGGGTGAAATTGAGGCCGCCGGCCTGGCGCATCCAGTGCGCCGGCGTCTTGTCGATCTCGAACCCGAGGCCCTGGGCGACGGCGACGAATGGATTGCGGTGCGCCGAATGCAGCCATCCGCAGCCCTGATCCAGCGCGAACCCGCCGGCGGCCAGGGTGTGGGCGCGCCCGCCGATCCGGTCCCTGGCCTCCAGTACGATCACGGACAGCGGCTTGTCGCGCAGCCGTTCCGCCGCGCCGAGGCCGGCGGCGCCCGCGCCGACGATGGCGATGTCGAAACGGTCCGTCATCGGGCGTCGTCAGCCATCGAGGACGTCGCGCAGGCGCTGGGCCAACTGCTCGAACGTAAAGGGCTTGCCGATCAGGTTCACGCCCGCGTCCAGCCGTCCCTGGTGGACGATGGCGTTGCGGGAATAGCCGGTCGTGTAGAGCACCTTCAGCTCCGGCCGGATGGTCCGCGCCTCGTCCGCCATTTGCCGGCCCGAACGGCCGGGCAGGACAACGTCCGTAAATAGAAGATCGATGCGGCCCGGCCGGCGGATGATCTCCAGGCCGGCTTCGGCGTGCGCCGCCTCGATGACCTGATAGCCCAGCTCGTTCAGCACCGACGCGCTATAGGTGCGGACCTCGTCATTGTCCTCGACCAGCAGCACCGTCTCGCCGTTCATGCTTTCGGGCGCGACCAGCCGGACCGGCGCCTCATGCTCGGCCAGGGCGCCGGAATAGCGGGGAAAGTAGAGCTTCACCGTCGTGCCCTCGCCCGGCTCGCTATAGATGGTCACATGCCCGCCGGACTGCTTGGCGAAACCATAGACCATGCTGAGGCCCAGCCCCGTGCCCTTGCCGACTTCCTTGGTGGTGTAGAACGGCTCGAAGGCGCGCTCCAGCACCTGCCGCGACATGCCCGAACCGCTGTCGGAAATCGACAGCATCGCATACTGGCCCGGCGCCACCTCGGCGTCGGTATAGGCGTAGGATTCGTCGAGCAGGGTGTTGGCGGTCTCTATGGTCAGCTTGCCGCCCTGGCGCATGGCGTCGCGGGCGTTGACCGCCAGGTTCAGGATCGCGCTTTCCAACTGGTTCTGGTCCGCCTCGACCAGCCACAGGCGCGAGGCGAGCACGCCCTCCAGCTCGATGGTTTCGCCCAGGGTCCGATGCAGCAGCTCGGTCGACTGGCGCACGACGGCGTTCAGGTCCAGCGGCTTCGGCTCCAGCGGCTGGCGGCGCGAGAAGGCCAGCAGGCGCGAGGTCAGGGTCGCCGCCCGGTTGGCGCCCTGGGTCGCCATGTCCAGCGCCCGGGTCAGGCGCGCGTTGTCGGTTGGCGCGTTGCGCCGCACGGTGTCCAGCCCGCCGATGATGACGGTCAGCAGATTATTGAAGTCGTGCGCGACGCCGCCGGTCAACTGGCCCACCGCCTCCATCTTCTGGACCTGGCGCAGCGCCTCCTCGACCTTCATCCGCTCGGCGACCTCGGCGCCCACGCGCTCCTCCAGCCGGGCGTTCAGGGCCTGCAGCCCGGCTTCCGCCTCCCGGCGCTGGTCGATCTCGCGCTGGGCGGCGTCGCGGCGCAGCCGCGCCATCCGGATATTGACGGCGACCCGCGCCAGCAGTTCCCGCGCCGCGAACGGCTTGATCAGATAGTCGTCGGCGCCGGCCTCCAGTCCCTCGACCTTGGCCTCTTCGCCGGCCCGCGCGGACAGCAGCACCACGGGCGCGCCCGCCAGCGCCGGATCGCCCCGAACGGCGCGCAGCAACCCGAAGCCGTCCAGCACCGGCATCATCACGTCCGACAGGATCAGGTCCGGCGTCCGGGCCCGGGCCGCGTCCAGCGCCGCCTGGCCATCGCCGACCGCCTCGACGCTATAGCCTTGCGCCTCCAGAAGACGCCGCACATAGCCGCGCATGTCGGCATTGTCGTCGGCCAGCAGGATCCGGCTTCCCGGCTCGGCCATGGGCGCCATCGGCGCCGTCTCGGGCAGGATCTCGCCCTCGGGCAGCCAGCGCGCCGCTTCCTCGACCATGGCCGCCGCATGGCCAGGCTCCGCCGCCGGCGCGCGCCGGCGCACTTGGTCGGCCGGCAGGTGTCCGGGCCCGAGCGGCAGGCTGATCATAAAGCGCGTCCCACGCCCCGGCGTGCTGTCGACGGCGATGTCCCCCCCGTGCAGCTTGACCAGTTCCTGGACCAGGGCCAGGCCGATGCCGCTGCCCTCGAAGCTGCGCCCGCGGGCGCCCTCGATCCGATGGAAGCGCTCGAACAGCCGCGGAAGTTGGTCCGCCTCGACCCCGATGCCGGTGTCGCTGACGCTGACCTGGGCTGACCGGCCGTCGGCGGACAGGCCGGTCTCGACCGTCACCGTCCCCTCGAAGGTGAACTTGAAGGCGTTGGAAAGCAGGTTCAGCAGCACCTTTTCCCACATTTCCCGATCTAGGAAGACCGGATCGGGCACGGCCTCGGCGCGGATGACCAGCGCCAGCCCGGCCCGCTCCATGGTCGACCGGAAACTCGAGGCGATCTCGCCATTGAACGCCGCGAAATCGGTGGGGACGAAGGCCGCCCGCACCCGCCCGGCCTCGATGCGCGAGAAATCGAGCAGGCTGTTGACCAGCCGCAGCAGCCGCACGCCGCTACGGTGGGCCAGTTCGATCTGGCCCCGCGCCTCGGGCGTCGCCTCCCCCGCCAGCACCTCTTCGAGCGGGCCCAGCATCAGGGTCAGGGGCGTGCGGAACTCATGGCTGACATTGGAGAAGAAGGCCGTCTTGGCCCGGTCGATCTCGGCCAGCGCCTCGGCGCGCCGGCGCTCGGCCTCATAGGCCCGGGCCGAGGCCAGCGCCCCGGCGATCTGGCCGGCCAGGAGTTCGACGAAGCCGTCATAGCCCTTGCCCGCCGCGCGATAGGGGTTCAGCCCGACCACCAGGAACCCCGCGGCCGTCTCCTGGCCGGGCTGGGCGATAGGGAACAGCAACGCCTTTTCCGGCGGCTTGTCCCACGCGCCCTTGGGCACGTCGCCGAAATGCCGCGCCAGGTCCGCGACCACGACCGGCGCGCCCGGCCGCGGCGCGGCGGCCAGGGGCCAGAACAGGCCGCCCTCCGCCAGGACGGGCGCGGCGATCGCGGCCCCCGCCGCCACGCCTGAACAGGCCGCCAGGCGCGCGGCGAGCCGATCCTCATCGAACAGATAGGTCAGGGTGAAGGGCAGATCGGCCAGGTTCTGGGCCAGCTCCGCCTCGACGGCGCTGAACAGCGCGGCTTCGGTGCGCGCGACCGCCATCGCCGAACCCAGTTTGCGCAAGGTGTCCAGGCGGCGCTCGTTGATGACCCGGTCGGTCTCCTCGACCACCACGCAGAACATGCCGGCGATGACGCCGGCGTCATCGAACAACGGGCTGTAGGAAAAGGTGTGATAGGTCTCCTCCGGAAAGCCGCTGCGCTCCAGGAACAGCAGCATGCCTTCCGAATAGGTCGCCTCGCCCGAACCGAGCACATGGTCGATCAAGGGCCCGATCTCTGGCCAGATCTCCGCCCAGACCTGCCGCGCGCTCTGGCCCAGGGCCCACGGATGCTTGATGCCCAGGGTCGGCGAATAGGCGTCGTTGCAGAAAAAGGTCAGATCCTCGCCCCACGCCATCCACATCTGGTAGCGCGAGGTCAGCATCATCCGGACGATCGACTGCAGGCTGCGCGGCCAGTCCTGGGGCCGGCCGAGCGGCGTGGCCGCCCAGTCATAGGCCCGCATCAACGCGCCCATCTCGCCGCCGCCCTGAAAGACGTCGTCGAACGGGAGCGGTTCGGTCATGGGCGAAGGTCCTGGCCGGATACGGGAGCGCGATGGCTCATCAGGCGACTGTTTCACCATGCCAGCGGCCCGCTCAAGCCTGGATTTGACACACACCCCTCCGCCAGGGCGGGCGGACGCTAGATCCGCCGACCGGTACGCCCGCTAAGCTTCCATACGGTTGACCGCATCGAAGGTTCCAGCCGGGCTCGCCCAATCAGTGGCTGGCGGGGTGGCCGTGCTCGGCGTTGCGCTTGCGCGTCGCGGCGGCCTTTCTGGCCGAGGCGGAGCGGTCGGCCGCGCTACGGCCGGCCGAAGCCTTGCCGCCCGACTTGCCGCCCTTGTGCGCGGCGGGGTGGCCGGTGTGCTGGCCGCGCCCCGAACCCCCAGCCTTCTTGCCACCGCCATCGTCCTTGTTCACCGTGGCCCAGGCGCGCCGCTCGGCTTCCTCGTCGGACACGCCCCGCTTCTCATAGCTTTCGGCGATGTGGTCGGCCTTGCGTTCCTGCTTGTCCGTGTATTTCGACTTGTCGCCCTGGGGCATGAGGGGCCTCCGCGTTTTGTGACTTTGATCGAAGAACAGCCGCCGCGCGCCACGGGTTGCACGCAAGCCCTTGAATTTAAACAAACCAAGCCTTGGCGGCCTGGACCGGACAGCTACCGTTCAATGCTGGGCCAGGGACCCCGGCGGGCCGAGCGGCTGGTCGTGGGCGATCAGGGCCCAGGTCGCGATTGCGAAGATGACCGCGCCGGTGACCGCCGCGGCCAGGAACCCGGCGCCGGTGCAGAACCACATCACCAGGAACGGCAGGCCAGCGATGTGAAGGACGACCGCCCAGCGAACGACCAGCATGAAGTGATGAAAGGTGATTTCGTGCTGATGCAACTCGGCGGCGCCGGTGGTCGGTGGTGGATGTTGGGCCATGAGGTTATCTCCCGGGGAGCCCTCCCATTTCCCCCAACACGCAATCCCGCGGGCTGGTTCCAGCCCGGTCATACCGGCAACCAACACGCCGCCGACGGAGTTCTCCTCCTGTCCATCGAAAGGAGATCGCGATGAGCAAGACCTATTCGGACGCCGATCTGGAAGTCCGTCTGTGGAGCGAAATCAGGAAAAGCCATTTCGGCATGCTGGCCGCCCCCAGCGACGACTTCGCCCGCCAGTGCGCGCCCATGACCGCATTTCCGGAACCGATCGAGAAGACCTTGTGGTTCTTCACCAGCAACGAAAGCGATCTGACCCGGGCGGCCGGTGACGGCGGCGCGGAGGCGGTGTTCGTGTTCCAGTCCAAGGACCAGGACCTGCACGCGTGCCTTTCAGGCCGTCTCCATCTGAGCCGGGACAAGGAGCGGATCGACCGTTATTGGAGCGCCCAGGTCGCGGCCTGGTACAAGAACGGCAAGAAGGACCCGAACCTGGCCATGCTGCGCTTCGACGTCGCCGAGGCCCAGGTCTGGCTGTCCGAGACCGGTCCGCTGAAATACGCCTGGGAGATCCTGAAGGGCAACCTGACCGCCGCCACCCCCGATATCGGTGAACACGTCCGCTTCGAGATGCGCCACTGACAGGCGGCCGCGGCCCTATTGGCCCATCACCGCGGCCACCATGTTGACCCCCAGCGCCAGCACCGCGACGTTGAAGGCGAACGAGATCACCGCGTGCCCGGTGATCAGGCTGCGGTAATCGTTGGTCAGGATGTTGAAATCCGACACCTGGAAGGTGCTGCCGATGCAGACGGACATATAGATGAAGGCGCGATAGTCGTTCGGCGGCTCGCCGGGAAACTTCACCCCGCCGTCGATCGAGCCGTCGCGGTCGCCGTCGCCGAAATAGGCGTGGGCGTAGCGCAGCGTGAAGATGGTCTGGATCACCAGCCAGCTCATGATCAGCGTGCTGACGGACAGCGCCAGCGGCCACAGCCGCGAGCCGCCGCCCTTGGATTCGTTCAGGCTGAAGAAGGTGGCGCCGAGGCTGGCGGCGACCGCGCCGATCACCAGGGCGGTCATGATCGGCGCGCCTTGATCCTGCGCGGCCGCATTGGCGCGCACCGCGGCCTCGTCGGCGGCGAACAGCCGCCAGGTCAGCGGCAGGAACACCAGGCAAGCCAGGTTCCAGCCGACCAGCACGCCCAGGCCGATCGGCAGCCCGCGCCCGACCGAAATGGCGCCGCCCAGCATCCCGACGCCGGCGGCCAGAGCCAGCCGGCCATGGTGATGAGGTGAACGAAGCATCGGGGCGAGGCTAATCGGGCGGGGGCATGGCGGCCGCCGCCTGGGCCAGGCGCCGGCCCATCATTGGCAGTTCGGCCGGAACCCTCAGCCGCGCCACGCCGATCCGGTCGTCCGCCATGCCGTAATAGACGTCGAATCGATCGGGATCGTTCAGGTCGTCGCGGCGGTCCAACCCGGTCGGAAACACCACCGCATCCACGGTCCCGTGCAACTCCGCCTCGGTCTGCGGCGCCATCACCGGCTCGGCCGACCGGTAGAGGATCTTGGTCGGATGCTCCGGCGATAGCACCATCGCGCCGGCGGAATAGCACAGCTTGCGGCGGCCGCCCGGCGCCTTCGCGGTCTCGTGGACGCCATGATAGATCATCAGCCAACCATGGCGGCACATCATCGGCGGGGCGCCCCCGCCGATCTTCAGTTGTTCCCAGTCCGCGGCCGGCGCGGCCAGCTCGTGATGGCCAATGAACTGATGGCTCCGCCGCCCGTCCGCGTGTTCGTCGATATGGTGGTAGGAAATCCAGATGTTCTCCATGTACTCGGCGTGGGGCGCCGGCACGTCGGGATCGGCCTTTTCTTCCGGCCGGGTCCTGGGGAACAGCGGCCGGTGCAGCATCGCCACGGCGGGCCGCCCCATATGGCTGGCGATCAGCATCGGGAAGATGCTGGCGTCCTTGTTGTCGATGCCCTCGAAGGACAGGCCCTTATAGGCGTGGAAGCGGGCCACGCCGACACGGCGCCACTCGAACAGGTCGTCCGAAATGGCGATGGCGATCCTGGGCCCTCGGCTCGACAGGGCCGTATAGGTCATCACGTAATGGCCCAGCGGCTCCAGATAGGTGACGCGCGGATCCTCGCAGCCGCCGCCGCCCTCGCGCAGTTCGTAATCGGCCTCCGGCGCCAGGGCGACTCCCATGCGCTCGACGCCGCACGGGTCGCCGGACGTGTCGAACAGCACGCGGGCCATGCCGATGCGCGAATAGTTTCCGGCTCCGACCAGGCGCGGGAACATATAGAGCTGGCCGTCCTTGCCGCGCACGATGGCGGGGTTCAGCACGCCCTCGACCTCGTTGGGCTCACCCTTTTCGGGCTCCATGATCACGCCCATGCGCTCGAGTTGGAACGGGGCCATCTAGGTCTCCAGACAGGCGATGACGGCTTCGACGACGCGCTTGGTTTCGTGGGGGTCGCGCACGTGGATGCAGAGCGCGCCGGCCTCCTTGGCCGGATAGTCGTTCCCGCCGGGAAACAGGGCGTCGCCGACGAAGATCATATTCTTGATCGGCACGTCCAGCACCTCCTTGAGCTTCCGGATCCCATAAGCCTTGTCCACGCCGGGCCGGGTGATGTCGATCGAGGTCGCCCCCCCGAGCTGGACCTGGAAATCGGGGATCATCGGCTCCAGGATCGCCTTGATCCGCTTGCGTTTTTCGAATTTCGGATCCCAGGTTTTCTTCTCGTCCAGAGGCGCGTCCTGGCCCAGGGCCGAAAGCGTGATCTGGCCGCCGCGATCCTCGATGGTCTCGCCCCAATGCGTCTTGGGACGCAGGCCGGACTGGTCGAAGGCCTTGTCCAGCGCGGCGACGATGGTCTTCTTCTGCGCCGCGGTGAAATCCTCGGAATAGAGCAGCGTCCAGTCGTCGCCGCGGCGCTGGTAGAACTTGGTCCCGCAGGTCGGCAGCAGCGACAGGTTGTCCAGCCGGCGCCCGTCCGCCAGGTTCGGCAGCACCTGTTTTTCGAACTGCGGCCAGGCCCCGCCTGAAATGATCGCAACCTTGGCCACGGCCAGCAGCCCGCGCATCAGCCGCGCCATCTCCTTGTCCATCGGAGACTTGCTTTCGGCCAGGGTGCCGTCGAGGTCGAAGGCGATCAGGCTTTTCACGGACGGTCCGGCACGGCGATCTCGAGCAGGCTCACCGGGCCGTCCGGCCGAAACGCACAGGCGCCGACCGAGGCCGGCAGCAGCATCACCCCCCCGCGTTCGAGGGCGAAACCCTCGCCCTCCCATTGGGCCTCGCCGCGCCCGTCGACACAGACCAGCACCCGCGCCCGGTCCGCCGCGCCGACGCTGAACGGGGTCTCGCCGCGCTGGCGCCAGAGCTGGAAGTGCGGATCGTCGAACAACTGCTCGCGCGGCGTCGGCGCGGTTTCTTCGACCGCGGGGTTCACGGGCAGGACCGGTCCCTGGCCCAGATCGATGCAGGCCAGCGCCTGGTCGACCTGCAGGTCGCGCTTGCGGCCGGTCTTGGCGTCGACATGGTCCCAGTCGTAGAGCCGGAAAGTGACGTCGCTGTTTTCCTGGACCTCGAACACCATCACGCCGTCACCCAGGGAATGGACGGTCCCCGCCTCGATCATCACCGCCTGGCCGGGCTTGGGATTGAAACAGGCCAGGTGGTCATCGGCCGTCTGGGTGGTCAGGCCGCGCAGATCGGCCTCGGTGGTTCCGGGTTTCAGCCCGGCATAGACGCGGGCCTCCGGCTCGGCCTCCAGCACCACCCAGGCCTCGCTTTTGCCGGTGTCACCCTGGGGGATCAGGCCGGTCCGGCCGTCGCTGGGATGCACCTGCACCGACAGCATCTGGCGGACATCCAGGAATTTCAGCAGCAAGGGGAAGCGATCACGGCCGACGGCCTGTTCGCCCAGAATCCGATCCGGCGCGTCGCGCATCAGGTCGGTCAGGGTCGTCCCCCGCATCGGCCCGTCGGCGACGACGCTGGCGTGGTCGTCGCGGTCGCTGAGCACCCAGGCCTCGCCGATCGGCCCCTCGCCCGGCAGCGCTCGGCCCAGCCACTCGCCGAGCCGCCGGCCGCCCCACAGCCGGTACTGGAACATCGGCTCGAACCGTAGCGGGTAGAGGGAGGGCGATGTCATCAGCGACTCTAGGTAAGCGGAACCACGCAGGTCAGAACGGGCCGGGCAGGCCGGCGTTCCCTCTCAGCGCGAAGAACCGGCGTGGATGTCCATCACGGTTTCGAGCATTTTCAACGCGTCGGGCTTGGCGCGCTGGAACGAATTGCGGCCGATGATCGAGCCGAAGCCGCCGCCGTCATGGATGGCGTGGACCTCCTCGAACAGCGCCTGGTCGCCGATGGCCACGCCGCCGGAGAAGATCACGATCCGGCGCCCGGCGAAGGCGCAGTCCACGACGTGGCGGACGCGTTCGGCCTGGGTCGCGATCGGAATCTTCTTCTCCTCATAGACCTTCCGTGCGGCGTCCTGCTCGATATGGTCGCTGGGCAGCTTCACCTTGATGATGTGGGCGCCGAGTTGGGCCGCGATCTGCGCGGCGTAGCCGATCACGTCGATCGCGGTCTCGCCCGCCTTGCTGAGGCCCGAGCCGCGCGCATAGGACCAGACCACCACCACCAGCCCAAGGCGCTTGGCCTCCTCGGCGCGGGCGCGCAGTTGATTGAACATCTCTCCCTGATGGGCCGAGCCGGGATAGATGGTGAAACCGATCGCCGAGCAGCCCAGGCGAAGCGCGTCCTGGACGCCGCTGGTCAGGGATTGGCTGGGATCCCTTTCGTCCAGCAGGCTGTCGGCGTCATTGACCTTGAGGATCAGCGGGATCTCGCCGGCGAATTCGCGCGCGCCGGCCTCCAGGAAGCCCAGCGGCGCCGCATAGGCGTTGCAGCCGGCCTCGATCGCCAGTTCGAAATGATAGCGCGGGTCATAGGCCGGCGGATTGGGCGCGAACGAGCGGGCCGGGCCGTGCTCGAAACCCTGGTCCACCGGCAGGATCACCAGCTTGCCCGTCCCGCCGAGCCGGCCGTGGTTCAGAAGCCGCGCCAGGTTGGTCAGCGTGCCCGGGCTGTCGGCGCCGTACCAGCTCAGGATTTCCTTCACGCGGGGCGTCATCTCGGTTCCCTCGTTGTGACCGGGACGGACAGGATCAGGGTCCGCACCGCCTTGGCGAAACCCTCGTCTTCATTGCTGTCCGTGACCGCGCTGGCCTGGCGCTTCACCGCGTCGGCGGCATTGCCCATGGCGACCGAAAACCCGCTCTCGCGGAACATCAGCACGTCATTGGGCATGTCGCCGATGGTGGCGACATGCGCGGGCGCGATGTTCAAATGCCTGGCCAGGGCGTCGACCACCTTGGCCTTGCTGGCCATCGGATGGGTCACGTCCAGGAAGTAGGTGGCCGAGCGGGTGGCGCTGACGCCTTCGCCCAGGCTGGCCTCGGCCGCCGCCTCCGCCGCGGCCATCTTGCCGTCGTCGTCGCTAACCCCGACGATCTTGAACGACCGCGCCAGATGCTCGTCGGTGAATTCGCGAACCACCGCGGCGTCGAAGCGCAAAATCCAGGCCTCGCGCGCGACATGCGGCGCGGAGGCGTCGCGCACGAACCACTGATCCTCGCCATAGACCCAGACATCGACGCCCTGGTCCAGCAGCAGATCGACCGTCCGGCGGGCGGCGACCGGGTCGATCGGATGACTTCCGACCACCGAGAGGTCCGGATTCACGATCAGTCCGCCATTGAAACCCGCCACCGGCAGCTTCAGCCCCAGGGGCTCGATCAGCATGCACAGCCCCTTGGCCGGCCGGCTGCTGGTGACGGTGAAGCCGATCCCCACCCGGTCCAGGTCCCGGACCGCCGCCTTGGCCGCCTCGGTCAGCACCTTGTCCTTGGTGACCAGGGTGCCATCGACATCGCTGAGCAGCAGTTTGATGTCCGGCCGGGCGGTCATGAGCCGGGCTCTTCGAGCGAACGCCAAGCCCGGCCCGGGCCGCTTCGCGTGATCAGGTCGTCGGCCGCCTTCGGCCCTTCGGACCCCGACGCGTAGTTGGGAAAGTCCGGCTTGTCCTTGGCCCAGGCGTCCAGGACCGGCTGCACGATCCGCCAGCCGTGCTCGACCATGTCCGCGCGCATGAACAGGGTCGGGTCCCCGATCATCACGTCATAGAGCAGGATCTCGTAGCCGACATTGGCCTCGTGCGCGAACCAGTCGTCGTAGCGGAACTCCATCTTGACCGCGGCCAGGTCGACCACCGGGCCGCGCCGCTTGACCTCGAACTGCAGGGAGACGCTCTCGTCCGGCGCGATGCGCAGCACCAGCCAATTGGGCCGCAGCGTGTCCACCGGCGTGTCCTGGAACGCCGAATAGGGCGCCTGCTTGAACTGGATCGCGATCTCGGTCACCCGTCGCTCCAGGTGCTTGCCGGTCCGGATGAAGAACGGCACGCCGGCCCAGCGCCAGTTGTCGATCTCCAGTTCCAGCGCCGCATAGGTCTCGACCCGCGACTGGGCCGCCACGTCGGGCTCGTCGCGATAGGCCTTGGCGCTCTTCTCCAGCACTCGGCCCTTGTCGTATTGGCCCCGCGCGGCCTTGTCCGGCGACGCGGCGGGGATGGCGGCCAGCACGTCGACCTTCTTCTCTCGGATCGCGCCGGCGTCGAAACCGGTCGGCGGCTCCATGGCCACCAGGCAGAGCAGGCTCAGGAGGTGGTTCGGCGTCATGTCGCGCAAGGCGCCGGTCTGCTCATAGAACTCGCCGCGCGCCTCGACCCCGACCGTCTCGGCGGCGGTGATCTGGACATGGTCGATCCGGTCGCGGTTCCAGATCGGCTCGAACAGGCCGTTGGCGAACCGGAAGGCCATGATGTTCTGAACCGTGTCCTTGCCGAGGAAATGGTCGATCCGGAAGATCTGGTCCTCGGTCAGGATCTTCAGCAGCCGCGCGTTCAGCTCACGGGCCGACGCCAGGCTGTGGCCGAACGGCTTTTCCACCACCACCCGCCGCCAGAACCTGGGCTCGCCCCGGGCGTCCACGGGCTGCTCGACCAGGCCGGCGTCGCCGAGCCGCTCGGCCACCGGCCCGAACAGCACGTCGGCCACGGCCAGGTAGAAGATCACGTTGCCCTTGGTGCGATGGGTCTTGGCCGCCTCGCCCAGCGCCTTGCCCAGTTCCTGATAGAGCTCGGGCGTGTTCAGGTCGCCCTGGACGAAGGTCATCCGGTCGGCCAGCGTCTTCCAGACGTCCTCGTCGATCCTGTCGGCCTGGAAAGTCTCCCCGCCCTTGGAAAACCCCTTCAGCGCATCGAGCATCTGGTCGGCCCAGCTCTCCGCGCTGTCCTCGCCCCGCGACACCCCGATCAGGGCGAAGTCCTTGGGCAAGGTCCCGGCCTTGGCCAGGTTGTAGAGCGCTGGAACCACCAGCCGCTTGGCCAGGTCGCCGGTGGCGCCGAAGAGGACCATGACGCACGGCTCCGCAGGCTTCAGCTTGTGCCGCGGCCCCTCGGCTGACTTATGGAGGCTGGCCTTGCCCGTGATCGGGCGATCATCGGCCATGCGCGCGCGCCCGCGTCTTGGCCTGGGCCAGTTGCTCCTTCGCCGCCTTGACGACATGCTCCGGCGTGAAGCCGAAGGTCCGCATCAGGTCCTTGGCCGGGGCCGAGGCCCCGAAGCCGCGCATGCCGATCACCGCGCCCTCGGGCCCGACATAGCGGTCCCAGCCCATGACCGAAGCCGCTTCCACCGCGACCCTGGCGGTCACGCCCGGCGGCAGCACCTGGTCGCGATAGGCGCGATCCTGCCACTCGAACAGCTCCCAGGACGGCATGCTGACCAGCCGGGCCGCCACGCCCTCGCCCTTCAGGGTCTCATAGGCCGAGACGCACAAACCGACCTCGGTTCCCGTGCCGATCAGGATCACCTCGGGCTCGCCCTGGCCGGCGTCGGCCAGCACATAGGCGCCGCGCGCCACCCCTTCGGCCGAAGCATAGGCCTTACGGTCGATCGTCGGCGCGGCCTGCCGGCTCAGCGCCAGCAGGGCCGGGCGGTCGGTCAGCCCCACGATCACCCGCCAGGCCTCGGAAACCTCGTTGGCGTCGGCGGGGCGCAGGACGATCAGGTTCGGAATGGCGCGCAGGCCGGCCAACTGCTCGATCGACTGGTGCGTGGGGCCATCCTCGCCCAGGCCGATCGAGTCGTGGGTCATCACATAGAGGGTCGGCAGCTCCATCAGCGCCGCCAGCCGGATCGCCGGCTTCATATAGTCGGTGAAGATCAGGAACGACGCGCCATAGGGGCGCAGGCCGGACAGGGCCAGGCCGTTCAGCGCCGCGCCCATGGCGTGCTCGCGGATGCCGAAATGCAGGTTGCGGCCGCCATATTTCTCCGCCTCGAAACTGGCCGCCCCGTCGATCAGGGTCTTGGTTGAGGGCGCAAGGTCAGCCGCGCCGCCGACCAGCCAGGGATAGTTCCCGGCCACCGCGTTCAGCGCCTTGCCGGAAGACTCCCGGGTCGCGACCCCTTTGGCGTCCGCCGGAAACACCGGCAGGTCGGCGGCGGCCATGTCCGGCGCCTTGCCGCCCTGCATCCGCTCGAGCTGTTTGGCCAGGTCGGGATGCGCCTCGGCGTAGCGCTTCATCAGGGCCGACCAGTCGGCATGAAGCTTGCCCCCGCGCCGGCCGATCCCGGCCTGGAAGTGCTCGCGCACGCCGTCGGGAACCAGAAAATGGGCGTCCTCCGGCCAGCCATAGGCGCGCTTGGCCAGGCGGACCTCTTCCTCGCCCAGCGCCTCGCCATGGGCGGCGCTGGTGTCCTGCTTGTGCGGGGCGCCATAACCGATGTGACTGTTCAGCACGATCAGGGTCGGGGCGGCGTGGTCGTCCTTGAACGCCTGCAGGGCTTCGGCGAAACGCTCCAGGTCGTTGGCGTCGCCGACCTTGTGGACGTTCCAGCCATAGGCCTTGAAGCGCGCGGCGACGTCGTCGCTGAAGGCCAGCTCGGTGTGGCCCTCGATCGTCACCTTGTTGTCGTCATAGACCCAGCAGAGGTTGCCCAGCATCAGGTGGCCGGCCAGCGACGCGGCCTCGCTGGAAACCCCCTCCATCATGTCGCCGTCGCCGCAGAAGACATAGACATCGTGGTCGAACAGGGTGAAGCTCGGCCGGTTGAAGGTCTTGGCCAGCCATTTGGACGCCATCGCCATGCCGACACTGGTCCCGCAGCCCTGGCCCAGCGGCCCGGTGGTGGTCTCGATCCCGGCCGCGATCCCGTATTCGGGGTGGCCGGGGCATTTGCTGTCGAGCTGGCGGAACGCCTTGATGTCGTCGAGCGAGATGGCCGGCCCGCCGCCGGCCTCCTTCACACCCGCCAGGTGCAGCAGCGCATAGAGCAGCATCGAGGCGTGGCCATTGGAGAGCACGAACCGGTCGCGGTTGGGCCAATGCGGATGCTCGGGATCGAAACGCAGCACGTTCCGCCACAGCGCAAAGGCCGGCGGCGCCAGCGCCATCGGCGTTCCGGGATGTCCGGAATTCGCTTTCTGGACAGCGTCCATGGCCAGGGTGCGGATGGTGTCGATGCAGAGCTGGTCGATCGACGCGGCGTCGCTCGAGCGAGACCGATCGCCGGCTTTTTCGGCCGTATGGGCAGATGTCATGAGATCCTCACCCGAGCCAGAAACGCGCGATACTTTTGGGGGGCTTGGTCGAAATGAACTCGTGGCGGTTTGGTTCACCGCGAACGCCCAAAGGCCGTTCACATTGTTACGGATTCACGTCGGTTCAGCGGATCGAGCGAGGCTCTGGGCGCGTTAGGGTCCATAGTCCCTCATGGAACCCGTCATGCAAACGCCGCGCCTTCGGATCATCGACGCCAGAGACCCTTGCGAACCCGCATCCGACGGCCCTCGACGCGTCGCGCTGATCGGCAATTTTCCGCCGCGCCGGTGCGGCATCGCGACCTTTACCAGCGATGTCCATGACGCGCTGACCGCCGCCAGGCCGGGCCTGTCCTGCGAGGTCTATGCGATGACCGACGCGGGCCGCGGCTACGCCTATCCCGACCCCGTGGTCTGTGAAATTCGCCAGGACCACCTGGAGGATTATCTGGCGGCGGCCGACCGGATCAACCGCGACCCGCCGGACGTGATCTGTGTCCAGCACGAATTCGGCATCTTCGGCGGCCCCGCCGGCGAGTATCTGCTCAACCTGCTGGAAGCGGTCGATCGACCCGTGGTCACCACCCTGCACACCGTCCTCGACACGCCTGATGATGATCAGCGGCGGGTGTTCGAGCGCCTGATCAACCGTTCGGCGCGCGTGGTGGTGATGGCCGAACGCGGCCGCGACTTCCTGCGCGATGTCTGGCGCACGCCGTCCGAAAAGATCGTGCTGATCCCGCACGGCGCCCCCGACCGGCCGTTTTCCGACACCGCGCCGTTCAAGGCCAGGCTGGGCTTCGCCGGCCGCGAGCTGCTGTTCACCTTCGGCCTGATCTCGCCCAACAAGGGCATCGAGACCGTGATCCGCGCCCTGCCCGCGATCGCCGCCAAGCGTCCCGCCACGCTCTACGCGGTGCTGGGCGCGACCCATCCCAACCTGATCGCCCGCGAAGGCGAACACTATCGGGAGTCCCTGATCGCCCTGGCCGATGAACTGGGCGTGGCGGGCCACGTCCGGCTGATCGACGAATATACCGACACCCCGCGGCTGATCGACTATCTGCAGGCGGCCGACGTCTATATCACCCCCTATCTGAACGTCCGGCAGATCACCTCCGGCACGCTGTCCTATGCCGCGGCGCTCGGCAAACCGATCATCTCCACGCCCTATTGGCATGCCGAGGAGCTGTTGACGGACGGCCTCGGGCGGCTGACGCCCTTTGGCTCGGCCGAGGCGATCGGCGCGCAGGTCATCGATCTGCTCAGCCACCCGGACGAGCGCCTCAAGCTGTCGCGCGCGCTCTATCAGGCCAGCCGGGAAACGGTGTGGAGCCGGTTCGGCGAGCGGATGATCAAGGTGTTCCAAAAAGCCATCAGCGTCGCCCGCCGTCCCCCCGCCGCGCAACCGGCCAATGCGCCCGATCGCGGGCCGAATCTCGAGGGCGTCCGACGGCTCACCGACAGTTGCGGGATCGCCCAGCATGGCCTTTTCAACCTGCCGGACCGCCGGCACGGCTACTGCGTGGACGACAACGCCCGCGCGCTGATGCTGATGCACCGCCTGGCCGGCCCCGCCGACGCCGAGCGCCGCCTCTTGACCTCGACCTACGCCGCCTTCGTTCAGCACGCCTGGAACGAGGATACCGGCCGGTTCCGCAATTTCATGAGCTATGAGCGCCAGTGGCTGGAGGCGTCGGGCTCCGACGACAGCACCGGCCGCGCGACCTGGGCCGTCGGCGTGACCGCCGCGACGCCCAAGAGCGGCCTGCAGCGCTGGGCCGGCGAACTGATGAACCACGTCCTGCCGCACCTGGACTCGATCGCCTCCCCGCGCGCCGAAGCCTTCATCCTCCTGGGCCTGACGGCCATGCTCGCCGCCGGCTGGCGCGACGAACGCATCGTCGTCACGGCCGAGGCCAAGGCCGCGCGGCTGGTCGGCCTCCTGGACCGGCGCGTCGCCGAAGCCCAGCCCTGGTTCGAACAGACCCTGGCCTATGACAACGCCCGCCTGCCCGAAGCCCTGATCCGCGCCGGGGGGGCCCTGAAACGCCGCCGGCTGACCGAGATCGGCGTCCAGGCCCTGGACTGGCTCTGCGCGCGCCAGACCGGCTTGCATGGCGTGTTCCTGCCCGTGGCGACCGCTGATTTCGGGCGGCCGCTGGCGGCCTATGGACTGTTCGACCAGCAGCCGGTGGAGGCCGCCGCGACCGTCGACGCCGCCATCGCGGCCTGGGAAGCCACCGGTGATTACCGCTGGGCGCAGGAGGCCGAACGCGCGTTCGCCTGGTACTTCGGCGCCAACACCCTGGGCGCGCCGCTGGCCGCGGAGAACGGCGGCTGCTGCGACGGCCTGACCTGGGCCGGACCCAACGAGAACCAGGGCGCCGAGTCCGTTCTGTCGCTGCAGTTGGCCGCCGCGGCGATCGAAACATTGACAGCCGCGCGCGACCCGCGCGTAAAGAGCGCTCACGATCTCTGACCTCTCAGGCCCCTGAACCGTGCAGCTCCTCGAGATTCTTCCAAGGCGGCTGTCGGCCGAGCCTGGCCGCGTAGTGATCCGGCCGTTCCAGATCGCCCCCGAGCCGCGTTCGCTGCACGCCCAGGAAACCTCCCGCGTGCGCCGGATCGTGACCGCGGTGCTGGATATGGACATGCGGACCTGCCAGTCCGAGCTGGCCCTCGTCACGCGCGACTTCGGCGAGCGGCACTGGCAGACCCGCGAGGTGTTCCTGCAGCGCTTCGAGCAGGTGCGCGAGGACCTGAACCTCGACCCCGACATCCGCGAAGAGCGCAAGGAACTGATCGGCGCCTATTTCTGCCATGAATATTCCTACGGCTCGGCGGCCCTGATGAACCCGTCGGTGGTCCCGCATCCCGACCAGAGCGGCATGGTCAAGGATTCCGTGCGGGTGGTGATCTCGCTGCGCGCCGTCGGCGAGGGCCACATCTCGTCGATCGCCTTTCGCGAAGGCATATTGAACCACCGGGGCGGCTTCGACCTTGCCTCGCGCCCGCCATTCTCCGTCGCGGCGCGGGTGATCGAGGCGGCCTGCGAAGCCAACGGCATGGTGACCAAGGCCGAGCGTTTCCAGGAGACCTCGCTTTCCGGCACGGTGATCTTCCCGTTCACCCAGCAACAGCGCAACGGCCTGGAGGACCTCCGCCTGGTGCGGCTGGAGGACGAGGCCGGCGGGCCGCTCTATTGCGGCACCTACACCGCCTATTCCGGCTTCAACATCGCCTCGGAGATGCTGATCACCCGGGATTTCCGCGATTTCGAACTCCGGCCGATCCTGGGCACCGCGGCGCGCAACAAGGGGATGGCCCTGTTCCCCCGCAAGATCGACGGCCGCTATGCGATGATCGGCCGCCAGGACGGCGAGAACCTGTTCTATCTGACCTCGGACGACCTGCTCAACTGGGGCGAGGGCGAATCCCTGCTGGCGCCGGCCTATCCGTGGGAACTGGTCCAGATCGGCAACTGCGGCTCGCCGATCGAGATCGACGAGGGTTGGCTCATGCTTACCCACGGCGTCGGCGCCATGCGAAAATACTCGATCGGCGCGGTGCTCCTCGACAAGCGCGATCCGCGCAAGGTCCTGGCGCGCACCGTCCACCCGATCATCTCGCCCTCGGACGAGGACCGCGAAGGTTACGTGCCGAACGTGGTCTATACCTGCGGCGCGATGGCTCACGGCCGACGCCTATTCATGCCCTTCGGCGTAGCCGACAGCTCGGTGGCCTTCAGCTTCGTCGACCTGGACGAACTGCTGGCGGCGATGGCGCCCACGGGCAAGGGGTGAACCCAATCGGATAGACCAGCGCCAGCCGTCGCCCTCTCCGCTACGTCGCTGACGCGCCGCACCGCCTTCCCCGCATAGCGGGGGAGAGCTTGCACGTTGCGCTTTCAAATCCTCCCCCGCGCGCAGCGTGGGGCGAGGGGGACCACGAAGGGGGTGAAGGGGCCTGCCGCCGCCGCGATCCCTGCAAATAAAGCCGACCTTGTTCTAACGACCCAACCTGCCGATCGCCGCCGCGATCGACCGCGCCGCGGCGTCATAGCCCTCCCAGGCCCGCGAGGTCTTCAGCAGGTCCGGCGCGGTCGTCAGCCTGTAGGCCTTCGGGTCCAACCCCTGGCGCACCTGGGTCCAACTCAGCATCATCGAGACCGTCGCGCCGGACCGCGCGCGGGGCGACAAGGGCGCGACCGCCGTCGCCATCCGGTCGTTGCGCAGGTAGTCGAGGAAGATTCGCCCGCCCCGCTTGGCCTTGGCCATGTTGACGACGTAGCGTTCGGGACCGTCGGCGGCCATGCGCTCGCACAGCCGCCGCGCGAAGGCCTTGGCGGCCGGCCAATCGACCGCCGCCTCGTCGCCGTCGAGCGGCGTGACCACATGCAGGCCCTTGCCGCCGGTGGTCTTGCAGAACCCGACCAGGCCCAGTTCCTCCAGCCGGTCGCGCACCTCGCGCGCGGCTTCGATCACCGCGTCGAACGGCACATCCGGCCCGGGATCCAGATCGAACACCAGCCGGCCAGGAACCTCGGGCCGGCCCGGCGCGCAGTTCCACGGATGCAGCTCCACCGCCCCCGACTGCGCCACGGCGATCAGCCCCTCCAGCCGATCGATCCGCAGATAGGGCTTCGGGTCGCCGGAAAGGGTCACCAGGTCCAGCAGCGAGGAGGCGCCTGGCATGGCGTGGCGCTGGAAGAAGGTCTGGCCCTCGATCCCGTCCGGCGCGCGGATGATCGAACAGGGCCGGCCCTGGATATGCGGCAGCAACGCCGGCCCGACCGCCTCGAAATAGCGGGCCAGGTCGAGCTTGGTCAGCACCGGCTGATCGCCTTCGGCCGGCCACAGCGTCTTGTCGGGATGCGAGATGGTCACGCCCATGACGATGTTGGATCCGGCCGCCTTGGACTTGTCCATCTTGGCTTTCTCCGGAACGGCCTTTTCCACCACCGCCACCGGCGCGGCGACTTCGCGGGCCACCTCGCGCGGCGGCTTGTCCTCGCGCAGCGCCTTGAAGCTGGCCTGACGGAGCTGGCCGTCCTCGGTCCAGCCGGCGAATTCGATCTCGGCGACCAGTTCCGGCTTCAGCCAATGCACCACGCCCCGCCCGCCGCGCGGGATCGCCCGCGCCGCGAACGGCGAGGCCTTGGTCTCCACCGCCTTCAACCGGGGCAGGATCAGCGCGACCTTGTCCGCCGAAAATCCGGTCCCGATCCGCCCCACGGGGACCAACTTCCCGTGGCGGTAGACGCCGGCCAGCAGCGAGCGCACCGGCTTGGCGCCCTCGCTGACCCGCCCGGCGACGATCACCTCCTGGCCGCCGCGGCATTTGGATTTCACCCAGGTATCGGCGCGGTTCGAGACATAGGGCGCGTCGAGTCGCTTTGAGACCACGCCTTCGAGGCCCATGGTGCAGGCCGAATTCAGCACCGCCTCGCCGCCCGAGCCGAAATGTTTGACGAAGCGGATGCGCGGGTGGTCGGGCGCCCCGCCCAACAGCGCCTCCAGCCGCGCCTTGCGCTCGCGCAAGGGCTCCCCCCTGAGATCCTCGGCGCCGTCGAACAGCAGGTCGAAAACGAAGAACACCAGGCCGTCGGTCTCGCTGTTCGAAAGCGCGGCCTGCAACGCCCCGAAGTCAGGCGATCCGTCCGCGTCCAGCGCGACCGCCTCGCCGTCGACCAGGCCGTCCGGCAGGTCCCCGGCATCGGCGACGATCTCCGGGAACCGGTCGCTCCAGTCCAGGCCCTTGCGGGTCTTCAGCGTGGCGCGGCCAGCCTCCACGCGCAGTTGCATCCGATAGCCGTCGAACTTGATCTCATGCACCCAGTCCGCGCCCGAGGGCGGCCGGTCGACCGCGCGGCAGAGCTGCGGCGGGATGAAGGCCGGGATGGAACCGTCCTCCGGTTCCGCGGCCGTCTTCGACCGTGCGCGCTTCGGCGGTGCGCGTTCGGCCACGGTCTTTGGGGCTCCATCCTCGCGCCGGCTGTTCCAGACCCGATCGGCGGGGGCGCGGCCGCGGCCGGCGGCCTTCGCGGTCATGAACGGCGTCGGCCCCTTGCCGCCCCCCGCGGCGATTTCCTCCATGTCGCGGCCGGAAGCCACCGAGGTCGCAGTGTCCCTCAGCAGCGCATCATGGTCGCCCGGGCGGGCGAATTCGTCGCGATGCTTGATCAAGAGCCAGTTGGCGCGCTTCGAGCGCTCCCGGTCGCGCTTCATCCGCACCAGCACCCACGAGCCCTGAAGGCGCTCGCCAACGAACACGACCTTCAGGTCGCCGTCCTTCAGGCCTTCCTCGACCGTGGTCCCCGGTTCCGGCGCCCAGAAGCCGCGATCCCACAGCATCACCGCGCCGCCGCCGTACTGGCCTTCCGGAATGGTCCCCTCGAAATCGCCATAGTCCAGCGGATGGTCCTCGACCTCGACCGCCAGCCGTTTGTCGGCGGGATCGAGCGACGGCCCCTTGGTCACCGCCCAGGACTTGAAGACGCCGTCATGCTCGAGCCGCAGGTCGTAGTGCAGCCGGGTCGCGTCATGCTTCTGGATCACGTAGCGCGGGCGCGGACTGGCCGCGACCTTAGCCTCCCCGCTAGGCTCGGCGGTGCGCTTGAAGTCGCGTTTGGCGCGATAGGTGGAGAGCTTCTCGGCCATGGCGCCGCCTCACCGCGCCTTTCGGCGCGCGTGGCTGGAAGCCGCTTTGGCGCGTGGCTTGGCCGGCGCCGCCTTTGGGCCGTCATGGCGCAGGCTGGCGCGCAGGGCCTCCATCAGGTCGACCACGTTGGTGTCTTCCGGCGCCGCCGCCGCGACCGGTTTTTCGCCCTCCTGCTTCTCCGCGATCAGCGCCTTCAACGCCTCTTCATAACGGTCGACGAACTGGGCCGGGTCGAATGGGGCTTCCTTCTGCTCGATGATCTTGAGCGCGATCGAGACCATGTTCGGATCGGCCTTGGCGGCGGGGATGTCGTGGAACGCTTCTTCGGCGCTGTCGACCTCGTCCTCGGTGCGCAAGGTATAGGCGATGATCCCCTTGCCGCGCGGCTCCAGCGCCAACAGTCGCTCGCGGGTCGACATGACGACGCGGCCGAGAGCGATCTGGCCGGACTTCTTCATCGCCTCGCGGATCACGCCATAGGCCTCGGCCGCCATCTTGCCGTCGGGCAGCAGGAAATAAGGATCGTTCCAGTAGAGCCGGTCGATGTCCTCCGCCGGAACGAACCGCTCGATGTCGATCGTGCGGGTGCTCTCCAGCCGGACCGACCGGATCTCCTCGTCGCTGAGCAGGATGTATCGGTCCTTCTCGAACTCATAGCCCTTGACCAGGTCGCGCCGCTCCACCGGGCCGTCGTCCGGATCGGTGGCGATCATGCGGATGCGGTTGTTGGTCCTGGGATTGATCAGGTGGAAATGGACGTCGCCGGCGCTGGAGGTCGCGGCGTGGAGCGCCACCGGGCAACTGACCAGGGACAGTTTCAGATGGCCTTGCCAGGTCGGACGGCTGCTCATGGACGGCGCCTTTGCTTCCCGGGCGTCAGCCGGGCCTCCAGAAAGGCCAGAACCGCGACTTCCTCGGGATGGAGGCCTTCATCGTTCGCGGCCGCCGGTTCATCCAGGCAGAGCAAAGGTTCGCCGGCCAGATAGGCCTTCTGGACCTCCGGGTGGACATAGCACTTGCGGCAGATCGTAGGCGTGTTGCCGAGTCGCGCCGCCACGTCCTGGATGACCTGGTTCAAGGAGCGCTTGGCCTCGGTCAGGTTTTCGGGAGGGGCCAGCGCCGCCAGGGCTTCGGCCGCCAGCACCGTCCCGGCCCAGGTGCGGAAGTCCTTGGCGGTGATGTCCTCGCCGCTGGCGCGCCGCAGATAGTCGTTGATGTCGGTCGAGTTGATCGACTGCGGCGCCCCGTCGTCATCGAGATACTGGAACAGGTGCTGGCCGGGCAGCTCCTGGCAGGCGCGCACGATCCGCGCGATGCGGCGGTCGCGCAGGCCCAGGCGCCAGGTCCTGCCGCTCTTGCCTTTGAAATGGAATTTCAGCGCGCCGCCCTCGACCGCGACATGCCGCCCCCGCAACGTGGTCAGGCCATAGCTCTTGTTGCCCTCCGCATAGGCGCGGTTGCCGACCCGGATCATGGTGGTCTCCAGCAGTTGGACAACCGTGGCCAGGACCTTGTCCCGGCCAAGCCCTCGCGCGCGCATGTCGGCGTCGACCCGCGCGCGCAGCCTCGGCAGGGCGTGGGCGAAGGTCAGGATGTGGTCGAACTTGGCGCCCTCGCGCAGCGCGCGGAACCGCGGGTGATAGCGGTACTGCTTGCGGCCTAGGGCATCATAGCCGACCGCCTGGATGTGGCCGTCCGGGCGCGGGCAGATCCAGACGTCGCGCCAGGCCGGCGGCACGGCCAGCGCGCGTATCCGCCGCACGACCTCCATGTCCGCTATGCGCTGAAGGTCTGGGCCTTGATAGGAGAACCCCTTACCCGCGCGGCGTCGCGCGATCCCGGGCGTTTGGGTCGAGACGTAGGTCAGGCCCGCGCGGCGCGCCTCGCGCCTGGCGTCGATAGCGATGGGAGACCCGGTCTCGTCGAGCATGTCGCGCCCCTCTCTGTCCAATGGGTCGAACACGCGACGGAAGGCTCCAGTTCCGCCGGTCGGGCTCTCGGAACGATGCGGTCATCGGCGGGTTTCGTTCAAAACCGCAATGCGCGGCCCACACCATCGACAGGGAAGCAACTCATGGCCACCTCCCCTTCAAGCGCCTCGAAATCCCATGCCAAACTGCGCCGCACCCGGCGCACCGGCCGACGCGATCCGCTGGCTGTATCGCTGCTGAAAATGGATCACCGCGAGGTTGACGGCTGGTTCGACGAATACGAACAGCTCGAATCCGAAAGCGAAAAACAGGCCCTGTTTCAGAAAATCGCCTTGGCCTTGAAAGTCCACACCCAGATCGAGGAAGAAATTCTCTATCCGGAGGAGCGGGGCGAGGTCGAGGACGATCTTCTGGATGAAGCCTATGTCGAACATGACGGCGCCAAGAAACTGATCGCCGAGATCGAGGCGATGAAGCCATCCGAGGAATTCTACGATGCTAAGGTCAAGGTTCTAGGTGAATACATCAAGCACCACGTCAAGGAAGAAGAACAGCCCGGCGGCATCTTTTCCCAGGCCAAGAAAGGCAGCGAAGACCTCGACGCCATGGGCGAGCGGTTGAAGGCGCGCAAGGCTGAACTGATGAAGACGCTGGGCGGCAAGTCCGCGCACTGATAACGCCTATATACAGACAAAGGGACGCCGGTTCCGCGGCCGGCGTCCGATCTCCAACAGAATCCGGAAACCCGATGCCCCGGCTGCGTATCCGCCACGAGAGCACCTATACCTACACCGAACCGGTCCAGTTCGGGCGCTGGCGGCTGCTGATGCGACCGCTGGACACCCATGCAACGCGGCTGATCGAGGCGTCGCTGGAAACCCCGCCCAGCGACATCAAATGGTTCTACGACGCCTACGGCAATTGCGTCTGCCACCTGATCCCGACCGGCGTTTCGGACCAGCTCTCGGTGGTCAACAACCTGATCGTGGAGCGCTATCCCTCGCCCCTGGCCGACGTCAGCATCGAAAACCCCGGCTCGCGGACGCCGATCGTCTACAGCATGGCCGACCGGACGATCCTGGAGCCCTTCATCGCCCCGGCGACCGACGATCAGGACGCCAATTATCTGGACTGGCTGCGCGCCCAGTTCCAGGTCCATGACGAGCCGGCGATCGAATTGTTGAAGCGCCTGAACACCACCATCCACGACCAGTTCCAGTATGGGATGCGCGACGCGCCGGGGACGCAGGGGCCGGCCGAGACCCTGGCGATGAGCACCGGGACCTGCCGCGACTTCGCCTGGCTGATGATCGAGAGCGTGCGGCGACTGGGCTTCGCGGCGCGGTTCGCCACCGGCTATCTCTATTCGCCGGGCCAGACGGTGCGCGGCGCCGGCGCGACCCACGCCTGGTGCGAGGTGTTCCTGCCGGACATCGGCTGGACCGAATTCGACCCGACCAATGCCCTGGTCGAGTCCTACAGCCTGATCCGCGTGGCGACCACCCGGACCTGGCAGGAAGCCGATCCGATGAGCGGGACGATCTTCGGCGCCGCCGGCGCCAATCTCCATGTCGCGGTCGATGTCGACCTCATCGATGACATGGCCCAGCCACGGCCGGTGATGGCCGTCGCGGGTTAGGCGGGCGGCGCGGCGTCCCGCCCCCAGGGCGCCTGACGCGGTTTCATCGCCAGCGCCCGACTGCGAGGCTAGTGCAAGGGCCGCCGCACGATCTGGGTCAGCACCTTGGCCAGCGCGTCCGCCGCATAGGGTTTGCGCAGCACCTGGCTTTGCGGATAGCGCTCGGAGACCTCGGCGGCGCCGTAACCGGTGGAGAACACCACCGGCACATTGCGCTGGGTCAGGACGTCCGCCACCGGGAAGATCTTCTCGCCGCCAAGGTTCACGTCGAGGATCGCCGCGTCGATCTCGCCCGTGATCTTCACCGTCGACAGGGCCTCGGAGACCGTGGCGGCGACGCCCGCCACGATGCATCCGAATTCCGCCAGCATGTCCTCGAGCATGGCCGAGACCAGAAGTTCATCCTCGACCACGAAGACCTGAAGCCCGAACAGGCCCGGGAAGTCGCCCAGGGCGGGGTCTAGGCCACGCGTAAGCTCGTCAGACATCGACGCCTCCTGACCGCCAGGCACTGGAACGCAGCGGATGCGGAACAGAAACGAGCGTGGCCAAAATCCGTTTAGAACTGCCTAACCAAGACATGCCGCACATCCGATTCACACGCTATGCGAAATGAGTTGGCGGACAAAGGCGCGACTGGACTTCCGCGCCAAGGCTGAAGATGGTCCGGCCCCTCGGGGAATCGTCTCCCGTAAGGCGTCGAACAGATGGAACTGACCCGATGGCCCAGGCCATTCGTCCTCCTGGAGGACCGGCTGGATCGGCGGCGGCCGGCGCGGCTGTTCCGCGACCCGGCGACAATCGTGCGGTGCGACCGGCCGGACCAGGTCGAGGGCGCCTTGCGCCGGATCGAGGCCGGCCTCGGCGCGGGCCTGCACGCCGCGGGCTTTTTGGCCTACGAACTCGGCTACGCGCTGGAGCCGCGACTGGGCCGCCGGATGCCGGAAGGCCGGACGGTCCCGCTGATCTGGATGGGCCTGTTCCCGCCGCCGCGAACCCTCGATCCAGACGCGTTGGACGCCGCGTTCGCCGCGTTGGGGCCGCCCCCGCCGATCGGTGAATTCACGCCGGGTCACGACCGGGCGGCCCACGTCGCCAAGGTCCGGCGGGTTCTGGAATTGATCCAGGCGGGCGACATCTATCAGGCCAATCTCACCTTCCAGGTCCGGTTCCGCTGCCCGGCCGACCCGCTGGCCCTTTACGGCGCCTTGCGCGCGCGCCAGCCTGTGGCCCATGGCGGCGTCATCGCGATGGAGGACGGGACGACGGTCCTGTCCCTGTCGCCGGAGTTGTTCGTGGAGGCGGCCGGCGACCGGGCGACGACCCGGCCGATGAAGGGTACGGCGGCGCGGCTCCCCGATCCGGGCGCGGACGCCGACGCCAAGGCCGCCTTGGCCGCGGATCCCAAACAGCGCGCCGAAAACCTGATGATCGTGGATCTGCTGCGCAACGACCTGGCGCGGATCAGCGCGGCGGGCTCGGTCCGGGTTCCGGCGCTGTTCACGCTCGAGACCTATCCCACCTTCCACACCCTGACCTCGACCGTCACGGCCCGCCCGCGGCCAGGCCTCGGCCTGAAGGACAAGCTCGCCGCGCTGTTCCCCTGCGGATCGGTCGTCGGCGCGCCCAAGATCCGCGCGGCCGAGATCATCCACGATCTCGAACTTGGCCCGCGCGGGATCTATACCGGCGCGATCGGCGCCATCGCGCCAGAGGGCGACATGAGGTTCAATGTCGCGATCCGCACCGCCGTGATCACGGCGGAGGGCCAGGGATCCTATGGCGTCGGCGGCGGCGTGGTCGCCGACTCCGATCCCGACGCGGAGTATGACGAGGCCCTCTTGAAAGCGCGCGTGCTCACCGACCTCGGCGCCGACTACGGCCTGATCGAGACGTTCCGGTGGGCGCGGGACGGCGGTTTCCAGCGCCTGGGCCGGCACCTGGACCGCCTCGGCGCGTCGGCCGCCGCCCTGGGCTTCGCCTTTGATCGATCGAAGACTGAATCGCGGCTGGCCCACGCGGCGCGCGGCTGGACCGCCCTGGCCGGCGATCGGCGCGTCCGCCTCCTGCTGTCGCGCGACGGCGCGCTGGCCATCACCGACCAGGCGGCGGCGGCCATGGCGCGGCCCTTGACGCTCGGCGTCGCGCGCGACCGGCTCGACCCGGGCGATCCGTTCCTGCGCCACAAGACCACCCGGCGCGAGGTCCACGAGCGCGCCTTCGCCGAGGCGGAGGCGGCCGGCCTGGACGAGGCCGTTCTGCTCGATCGCCGCGGCCAGGTCGCCGACGGTTCGCGAAACAGCCTGTTCGCCGAGATCGGCGGGCGGCTGGTCACCCCGCCCCTCGCCGCCGGCGCCTTGCCCGGCGTGCTGCGCGCCGAGCTGATCGAGCAGGGGCGCGCCGTGGAAGGCGAGCTCGACCTGGACCGGCTCGCCCGCGCCGACCGCCTGTTCATCGGCAACAGCCTGCACGGCCTTCGCGCGGCGAGATTGGCTCCTCCCGCCTCGAAAAAGACGCAAAACTCAAGGCCGCGCTTCTTGCCGCCGGCGCGGCGGCGACCTATTTGACCGGTGCGGCGGTCATCCAATCCACCGTGCTTAGCGTATAGACATCCGCGGTTCTGTGCCAAGACGAGTAACAAGGCCGGCGCCTCAAGCGCTCGCCTTCGCCATCCGCCCGGCATCGAGACCTACCCATTGTTTCAACGTTTCTGACCCCCTCCGGACGGTTGTTCGGTCGGCTTCGGGACCCCCTGCACGTCTTGATTACCGAGCCGGACACCTTGCCATGCGTCACTTCAATCCCCTGATGATCGCGATGACCGGCGCGCTGTTCCTGGGCGCCTGTTCACAACAGCATTCGCTCTATGCCGACGGCCCCGCGCTGTCCGCCGACACGGTGGCCCAGATCGATGTGGTCCAGGCCGACGCCCTGGTGATCGACGGCCGCCGCGTGCACCTGGTCGACGCCATCACGCCCCAGGGCGCGCCGGACGCGCACTGCGCCGCCGAAGCCCTGGCCGCGCGCCAGGCCCGCCTTCGCCTGACCGCCCTGGCCGACCGGGTCCACCATGTCGACGTCCGCCCCACCGGGACGCTGGACGGCTACAACCGGGTCAATGCCCACATCACCTTCGACGGCGTCGACCCGGCCCGGGTGCTGATCGACGAAGGCCTGGCCGTCGCCCCGCAAAAACAGGCCTTCAACTGGTGCGGCCCCCTGAGCGAAGCCTTCCCCCAGGCCCAGCACCTGGCCATGCTGTCGGTGACCGGCTCCTGAACCACGGGGGCGGCGAACCCGGATTAGAGGGACGGCGGACGGATCCGCGCCGACCCGCGGCCTTGCATCGATCCGGTGCGTAAGGCTCTGATGATGTCCGTCCGAAGTACCAGAACGCCGAAAAGCCGGAACCGCGGCCGGGAAGGAAACCAGCATGTCGACCATCACGGCGGAGGATCGGGCCGCGTTCCAGGATGCGACGCGGCGCCTGCTCGCCGATTTCTGCACCGAGGCCGACGTCCGCCGGACCATGGCGTTGGAGGCCGGCTACGAGCCAGGCCTTTGGCGCCGGCTGGCGGATCTGGGGATCGTCGGCCTGATCATCGATGAGGTCCATGGCGGCGCCGGCGCGGGGCCGATGGAACTGGAACTGGTGATGGAGGAGGTCGGCGCGGCCCTGCTCTGCGGCCCCCTGATCTCCAGCGGCGTCCTGGCGGCGGCCCTGCTCGCGGCGCTGGGCGACCGCGCGGCGCGGGATCGGCTGCTGCCCGCCATCGCCAATGGCTCGACCATCGCCAGCGCCGCGATCACCGGCCCCGCCGGCGCCTGGACCGAGGGATCCGTGGTCGTGGACGCGGCGCATGGCGCGGACGGCTGGCGATTGGACGGCCAGGCCGGTTTCGTCACCCATGGCCAGGTCGCCGATGTGCTGCTGGTCGCCGCGCGCGGCCCGGACGGCCTCGCCATCTTCGAGGTCGACTCCAAGGCGGCGGGCGTGGCGATCAAACCGCTGCCGACCTTCGACCACACCCTGCGCCTGGCCGACATCGCCTTCGCCCGAACCCCGGCGCGCCGGCTGGACGCCGCCGGGCCGGCCTGGGACGCGGTCGAGACCGCCCTGGACGTCGTCCGCGTCGCCTTGGCCGGGGAACAGGCCGGCGCCGGGCGCAAGGTGCTGGAGTTCACCGTCGACTACGCCAAGTCGCGCATCCAGTTCGGCCGCCCGATCGGCGGCTTCCAGGCCGTCAAGCATATGGCCGCCGACCTGCTGCTGGAGTCCGAGAGCGCCATCTCCGCCGCGCGCCACGCCGCCCGCGCCCTGGCGGAGGGGCATGACGACGCCAAGGCCTCGATCAGCCTGGCCGCCTTCGCCTGCGCCGACGCCTTTTCGACCATCGCCGCGACCGCCATCCAGATGCACGGCGGCATCGCCTTCACCTGGGCCCACCCGGCCCACCTGTATCTGCGCCGCGCCCGCGCCGACGCCCAGTTGTTCGGAACGCCGGACGCCTACCGCGAGCGCTATCTGCGCCAGCTCGGAGCCTGATCATGACCGAAGCCGCCGAAATCTCCGACGAGACCCTGCTCCAGGAGGTTCAGGCCTGGCTCGCCGCCAACTGGAAACCGCTGCCCCATCCCGCGCCCGGCGCGGGCGGCGCCGGCTGGACCACCACCCCGGAGCACCGCGCCTGGCTGGCCAAGGTGGTCGAGGCGCGCTGGGCGGTCCCGCGCTGGCCTGTGGAATGGTGCGGCCGCGGCCTCTCGGACGCGCAAGGGCGGATCGTCGAGCGGGCCTTCGCCGCGGTCGGCGCGCCGGGCGCGGGCCAGGACCGCGCCAATCTCTGGGCCAACACCGCCCTGGCCTACGCCACGCCCGCGTTCAAGGCCAGGATCGTGCCGGCGCTGCTGAAGGGCGAGGTGGCCATGTGCCTGCTCTATAGCGAGCCCGGCGCCGGCTCCGACCTGGCCGGCGTCCGCACCCGCGCCGACCGCGACGGCGACCACTATGTGGTCAACGGCCAGAAGGTCTGGACCTCCGGCGCCGCCATCGCCGACTACGGCATGCTGATCGCCCGCACCGACTGGGATGTCCCCAAGCACCGGGGCGTCAGCTTCTTCTTCTGCCCGATGAAACAGCCGGGCGTGGAGGTCCGGCCCCTGCGCCAGATCACCAACGAAAGCCACTTCAACGAAGTGTTCCTGACGGACGCCATCGTGCCGGCGGAGAACCTGCTCGGCCCGCTGGGCGGCGGTTGGGGCGTGCTGCAGACCGCATTGGCCTATGAACGCTCGGTCATGGGCGAAGGCGCCCGGGGTCCCCGCAGCGGCGTGGCCGAGGGCCAGGGCGAGGAGCCGCTGATCGCCCTGGCCCGCGAGGCCGGCCGGCTGGACGATCCCCTGGTCCGCCAGGAGATCGCCAAGGTGCTGGCCTATAAGAAGGTCAACGCCATGAACACCGCCCGCGCCAAGGCCGACCTGGCCCAGGGGACCTCGTCCCCGGTGATGAGCCTCGGCAAGCTGGCCATGTCGCGGATTCTGCATGAGGAGGCGCGGGTGCGGACCCTGATCCTGGGCGCCGGCAGCCTTCTGGAAGGGCCCGAGCATCCCCGCGCCGAGGACGCCAACTTCCTGACCCTGAACGCCTATTTCACCTCGATCGGCGGCGGCACCGACCAGATCCAGCGCAACATCATCGGCGAACGCGTCCTCGGCCTGCCCAAGGAGCCGGAAATCGACCGCGACGTCCCGTTCCGCCAGGTGCGGACCAGCTAGTTCCGCTGTTCAGAGGATTTTTGACAGGTTGACGTTGGTTCTCGTGCGCAAGAAACCGTCTACCTCGGCAACGCCGGCGGTAACGCGGTAGCAACCGCGCCACCCGAACCTCCGCTCGCATGCGATCTCCCCGGCCCAAGCCGGACAAATCGTCCGCTATGAAAACCGGAGATGTTCCGCGCCACCTATACTTCGGCGTCTCGGATTTGTCAAAAAAAGATTAAGATTATGTTAGAATTTCTTCTTGGATGACCTCTAACTTTGAGAATGTTGACTGCGCGGAGGAAAGAAACGTGACACTCGGGAACGCGGCCTTTCTCGCTGTCTTTGGCGCTATTGTAGCTGGCGTTTCCTTCGTTCAGGACGCGTCCGCCGGACCACTTACGGATGACTCCATTTCAGTTTACTTCGCGCAACCTGATGTCTCGACTCCATACACGGGGGTGTGCGGAAACTCACCCTCGGGGTGCTTCTCACCGACGATTTTCACGGTCGGGGCAGGCACGGAAACAACTTTTTACAGCAGCGGCCCGGTCGCCAACATCAACTTTTCGGACGATAAACTGGTCATAACCTGGACGAAACATGTTCTCGGAGACTACGACACAGCGTTCCAAGGATTTGTCTTCACGGATAAAACAAGTAATTTCAGTCCGATAGCTTCCATACATGGCCTGCATCCGTCATTAGTGTCCGAGTCCGGCGACCAGCTTTACGTTAATCTCGGAACCGCGAGTTCCGGGTTTAATTTCACGATAGGCCGTGCGATTACGGTGAACTTCCGCCCTGTACCTTCCGGCGCCCCCGAACCCTCCACCTGGGCGATGATGCTGCTTGGCGTTGGCGCCGTCGGCGGGGCGATCCGACGGGGCCGGAGGACGCACAGCGTGTGCGAAATCCGCTCGGCTTTGCGGTAGGGACCGCCACCCCAATTCGCCAGCACCGCGATGAACATCGCGGACATCGCAACCCTGCCTCTGGTACGGGGCCTTTTGGCAGGCGCCGTTGCATCAAGCCCTTTTGGGGGCGAAACGACAAAATGTCCCATTGATTTTACTCGGATTTTTCCGATGTGGCCTACCGATTTCCGGCCAATGCAACAGAGCCCGCAAGACAGCGGCGAGCTTGGGGTTCGCCGCTGCGCGGGCGCGCGCCGTCACGCAACGTTATTTAAGCCGCATTAATTACGTTACGCCCGTGACACAAAGGTCGGGGAAAGTCGCCACGTCAAAAGGCGACACCGTCGGGGCGGTGACCATAACGTTCAGGAGAATCCTATGTTCAAACGCTTGACTTTGGCCACGACCGCGGCGCTGCTGATCGTGGCGCCCAGCGCCCACGCAACCATTGGCGACGTCTTTTATATCGATCTGGAAAACCACAACGCGACCCAGCCTTCGAGCTATACCGGCACGCAAGCCATCTATGGGAATCCCGCGGCGCCGTTCATCAACAGCCTGATCACCCCTGGCAACCCGAACGCGCAATACGTTTCCTACGCCACCCACTATAACAATGTGGTCGCCACGACGCTCGCCCCATCGGTGGGCAATCCGACGGGCTCCACGATCCCCGCGCAGACGGTCCACCCGTCGGAGCCGAATTACCTGTGGCAAGAAGCCGGGGCGACGGACGAAGTCGGCAACGACAACGCCCCCTATACCGCCGGCAACATCCAGACGACGCCGAACCTCAGCGGCCTGCTCCAGGCCAAGGGCATATCCTGGAAGTCGTATCAAGAAGATACCGACCTACTGAACACCAGCGGCCAAAACTTCAATGGCGCCGGCGGCACGATCACCAGCAACGTGGCTGCTGCAAGCCAATACGAAGTGCCTCTCACCAATTTTTCCGGCGCCTCGGCTGCTTACACCAACCCCTACAACGGCAGCGATCAGTACAATTTCGCCACCAAGCACGATGGACAGTTGTTTTTCACCGACACGAACGGCGGAGACAACCCAACCTCCAGCAACGTGGAAGCCAGTCACTATGCTCCTCTGCAACAACTGTCCACGGATCTGGCGAACAACACCGTTGGCGCCTATAACCTGATCACGCCTGATCAGTACAACGACATGCACACCGCGCTGAGCACCAACTTCACCTACGATGGGGTCACCTATCTGGCTGGCACCGATGCCGAACAGATCGCCCTGGGCGACAATTTCCTGTCGAAAATCGTTCCGTTGATCGAAGCTTCCAAAGCCTTCCAAAACAACGGCGAGATCGTGATCTGGA
This sequence comes from Caulobacteraceae bacterium, assembly GCA_036272715.1. GTDB lineage: Bacteria > Pseudomonadota > Alphaproteobacteria > Caulobacterales > Caulobacteraceae > Poindextera. The sequence continues at coordinate 37,771 of DATAYD010000024.1, forward strand.
ACGACGAGGACGAGGGTGATACGGCGGCCACGGATTCGCAATTTAGCGGCGTCGAAATCGTCATTTCCAAGCTCGCGAAGGGCAACGCCTACACCAACGACGTTTCCTTCAACCACAGCTCCGACTTGCTCACGCTGCAGGAAATCTTCGGCCTGACAGGCACGCCACTGGGCGGAGCCGCCGGAGCCACTAGCCTCCAGAGCCTTTATCAGGCGGGCGCCATCCCTGAACCCGGCACTTGGGCGCTGATGCTGATGGGCATCGGGGGTCTGGGAGCCGGCCTGCGCATCGCGCGCCGCAAGCAAATGGCGGCGATCGCCTAAATTAGCACAGCCTCCGCACCAGGAAAGGCCGCCGAAAGGCGGTCTTTCTTTGTGTGCGCCACTAGAGCACCGATCTGATCGGA
>DATAYD010000025.1:0-19280 GCA_036272715.1 Caulobacteraceae bacterium
CCCGCACTGACTGAGCCACCCGCCATATCCGCATCTCAACGAAAGAGTCGGTCGTGATCTGACGACGCTCGTTGAGCAGCAATTCGGCCTTCATCGTTGGACAAAATGCCAACGAAGGCATCTGTTGTCAATAAGTCCAACACTGTTTTGAAGATTTTCGCGCCACTGACGGCCACGCTTCTGAGCCTGTCGAAAAAGGCCGTGTCGACGCCGTTTCAGGCGCCCAAACCTCTGACCGCGTTCACGCCCTTTGGTTCAGCGTCACCGAGGCCGCGGCGATCGGGCGGGTCTTGACGCCGCGCGGGCCATAGGCGGCGTTGGCGGTGCGCTGCGAGGCGATCTCCTCGGCGATGGCGTGGACCAGGCCCTCGGTCACGGTCTTGGCGGCGTGGAGCGCCCGCCCCTGGCGGGCCAGCACCGCGTCGAACGCCTCGGTGGCGCGGGTCAGCCTTTGGTGCTGGGCCTTGGACAGCTTGGTCAGCACCTGGGACTGCTGGCGGATGCGCACGGCCTCGTGACGGTAGGCGTTGGCCAGGCGCGCGGTCTCTTCCATGTTGATCGCGGCGTCCTGGGGGCGGCGCGCCTCGAAGGCTTTGGCCTGGTCGGCGATCAGGGCCGTCAACCGCTCGGTCAGGATCACCAACTGGTTGATGCGGTCGTCGAGGGCAGGATCTCCGCTGGTCATTTCACCGGCTCCGGACTCAGGCCCTGCATCTTCAGCATCTCGCGCTGCACGGCGTCGGCGACGCCGATCCCGCCTTTCTGGACGATCTGCTTGGCCATGGCCTCGTTGAGGAAGGATTTGAACGCCTCTTCACCCTCGCCGCCGCCGAAAGGCGCGGAGATCGTGACGCCCTGGAACATCGAGCCGATCGCGCTGGTCAGGAACGAGGATTCAAAGTCCTGGGCGGTCTTCTTGATCGCCGCGCGCTTGGCCGTTTCCGAGGCCGACATGGCGATGGCCGCGGTCACGCCCGGCACGGGCTTGATGAGATTCAGCGGAGTCGAGAGGGCGGAGAACGTGCTCATCACATCACCTGGATGTCGGCCTGCAAGGCGCCGTCGGCCTTGATGGCTTGCAGAATGGAGATCATGTCGCGCGGCGTGACGCCCAGCGCGTTCAGGCCCTGGACCAGGGAGGCCAGCGAAGCGTTTTCCTTGATAATGATCAGCTTCTTGCCCTTCTGTTCGTCGACCTTGACGGTCGACTGCGGCACGACGGTGGTGACGCCCTGGGAGAAGGCGTTCGGTTGGCTGACGGTCGGCTTCTCATCGATCTGGATGGTGAGGTTGCCCTGGGCGATGGCCACGGTGGACAGGCGCACCTTGTCGCCCATCACGACCACGCCGGTGCTCTCGTCGATCACCACCTTGGCCGGCTCGTCGGGCTCGATCTCCAGGTTCTCCACCGCGGTGACGAAGCTGGTCATGTCCTGGCCGGCCGGCGGGCGGATCGCCACGATCCCGGGATTCTCGGCCAGGGCCGTGCCTGGATAGCGCGTGTTGATCACGTCGGCGATTCGCCGGGCGGTCGTGAAGTCGGGATTGTGCAGGGTCATCCGCAGCACTTCCATCTTGGCGAGGGAAAAGCCGCTCTCGTGCTCCACGTCGGCGCCTGCGGCTATTCGTCCCGATGTGGGCACGCCTTTGACGAACGACGAGCCGGAGGCGCCGCTGGCCGAGATGGAGCCGGTCTCCACCGGGCCTTGCGCCACGGCATAGGCCTCGCCGTCGCCGCCCAGCAGCGGGGTCACCAACAGTATCCCGCCCTGTAGGCTCTTGGCGTCGGCCATGGCCGAAACGGTGACGTCGACCGTGGATCCGGGGGCGGCGAAAGCGGGCAGGTTGGCGGTGACGATCACCGCCGCCGTGTCCTTGGTCTGCATCTGGGCGCCGCGAATATTAACCCCCAGCCGCTCGAGCATGTCGGTCAGGCTCTGCTGGGTCATGGGGGCGTTCAACAGGCTATCGCCGGTGCCGTTCAGCCCCACGACCAGGCCATAGCCGACCAGCTTGTTCACCCGAACGCTCTCGAACTGGACGATGTCCTTGATTCTCGAGGACGCCACGCTCGGCGTCCCCGTGACGACCATCGCCAGCGCGGGGATCAGAGGCGAAACCCGCCGCAACAGACTCAGGAAACGAAGAGGCATGGATGTCCGGGATCCGCCAGGGTGCACGGCGAACGGCCTTGCGAGGTTCGTGCCACTTGATGGATGAAAATATATCAATAGAATCAATTGGTTGAAATTTCTCCTGAGAGGCCGCCCGGCCCGGGGCAGAAATTGCCGGGTCTTAACGAACCTGCAAGGGTCGCGGCCAAGACTGTGCGCGGTCTTCGGGCCGCTTTTGACGAGTCGATTCATGAAGGTCACCGGCCCCGCCGCGCCCGGATCGGCCACCGCCCCGCGCGGTTCGGCCTCTTCGTCCGCGAGCGGATTCTCGCTTGACGGTTTCGGCGGCGCGTCGGAAGCCGCGCCGGCCGCGCGCGCTGGCCCCGCCGCCGGCGTCGGTTCGTTGGACGCCCTGATCGCCCTGCAGGAGGTTGGAGGTCCGCTGGAGCGCCGCCGCAAGGCGGTGCGGCGCGCGGGTCATATCCTGGACGCGCTCGACGACCTGAAGCTTGGCCTATTGGATGGCGGCGTTCCCGCCGCCAGCCTGGACCGGCTGGTCCAGGCGGTGCGGTTGGAGCGAGGCGAGGCCGACGACCCGAGGCTGCGCGAACTCTTGGACGAGATCGAAACCCGCGCCGTCGTTGAACTCGCCAAACTGGATATGGCCCGTCAGGCCCATTAGCCAATCAGCGTATGCCGCGTTGTAAGCGGCAAATGTTTTGATATAAGCGGCACGCTCCGCCCAGGGGGAGGTGTGTAAACGTGGGAACGTCGAATGATGGCGGCCGCGGCTGTGATTGAAGAGAAAAGCTACCGTCCGAGTGAGGACGAAGAGTTCATGAACGATCGCCAACTGGAGTACTTCCGCAAGAAGCTGCTCAGTTGGAAAGAGGATATCCTCCGGGAATCGCGTGAAACCGTCTCTCATCTGCAGACGGAAACCGAAAATCATCCTGACATTGCGGATCGCGCCTCTTCAGAGACCGATCGGTCCTTGGAACTGCGCACGCGCGATCGTCAGCGGAAGCTGATTTCCAAGATCGAGGACGCCCTGCGACGGATCGAGGATGGTTCATACGGTTACTGCGAAGAAACCGGCGAGCCGATCGGCGTCGCCCGGCTGGACGCCCGGCCGATCGCGACCATGAGCCTGGAGGCCCAGGAGCGCCACGAGCGCCGCGAGCGGGTCCACCGGGACGAATAGTCCCGCCGTCGCCCTTAACGCGCCTTGCGGATCGATCCGTCCGAATCGGGTGCGCCAGCGGCGGTCCGGCGGCCGGCTTCGACCTTACATGAGCCGCGGAATGACCAGGGGATCGTCCGTCCCGCCAACCACCGCCAAGGCGCGCATGGCCGGCAGCACGGCCTCGACCTCGTCGACCGCGCGCCAGTTCTCCATGAAGCCCGGCGGCGTCAGCCTCTGGTCCGCGGTGTGTTGCAGCAGCGCCCGCAGCGGATCCCAGAACCCGCCGGGGCTGAAGAACACGATCGGTTTGCGATGCAGCCCCAGCCGCCGCCAGGACATCAGTTCGATCACCTCTTCCAGCGTGCCGATCCCGCCGGGAAACACCGCGAAGGCGTCGGACTGTTCGAACATCAGCGCCTTGCGCTCGTGCATCGAGCGCACGACGATGGTCTCGACGTCGTCATAAAGGACTTCATTCTGGCGCAGGAATTCAGGCATCACGCCCAACACGCGGCCGCCGGCGCCGTGGGCGGCGCGCGCGCAGGCTCCCATCAGGCCGACCCCGCCGCCCCCATAGACCAGCCGCACGTCTTCCCGCGCCAGGATGCGCCCGAAATCGGCGGCGGCGTTCAGGAAACGCGGATCGGCGGCGTTGGAGGATCCGCAATAGACGCAGACCGAATCGATGGACGGCGATGGCTCGGGCATGGAGTCTCCCTGAAATCCGCGGCGACCGCGTGGGGCGCGGTTGGTGAGTCTAGGGTGTTTGATTCTTATGTCGGCTGAAATGCGACACGGGTGTTTCCGGCGCGGCGGCGCGAAGGGTGCGGCGGCGATAATGCTCGTCCTCGCGCTGGCCGCCTGCGCCCGCCAGACGCCGGCTGGACACGCCACCGACGCGGGCGCGCCGCCCGTGCCCGACGAGTCGGGCTATCTGCCGCCGCCCCTGGTGCTGGGCGCCCAGCGTGGGGCGGATGGCGCGGTGGTCCTGTCGGGGCGCTCCGGCGCGCTGGTGCGCGTGCGCCTCTCCACCCCGCCGCCGACCAGCACCGCCTATGGCGCCACCGCCGGCGACACCGGAAACTGGTCGGTCGCCACCCCGGCCGCCAACGGCGTCCAACTCTACGGCGTCGCCGAGGAGCTGGTTGGTCGTGACGTCCAGGGCGAGGGCTATGTGGCGACCTTGCCGGCGCCCGGACCGGCGGGCGTGCTGCTGCGCGCCGGCGGCGGCGCGGCGGTGCTGGTCGGGCCGGCGGCCCTGAAGATCGCGGCGGTCGACTATGACAGCAGCGGTTCGGCGGTGGTGTCGGGCCTGGCCCGGCCCGGCGCCTCGGCGCGGCTGGCCATCGACGGCGCGGCGGCCGGCGAGGCGCGGGTCAATGAACATGGCCGCTTCTCGATCAGCCTGCCGTCCGGCCTCGCTCCCGGGGACCACGAAGCCGCGGTGCAGTGCGGCGATCAAAGCGTCAGCGTGAAATTCACCGTCGCCCATCCCGGTCCGATCACGGGGCTCCCATATCATGGCGAACGGACGCCGGCCGGATGGCGCATCGACTGGCTGACGCCTGGGGGCGGCGAACAGACCACCCAGATTTTCGACGCGGCGGAGTCTTAAAGAACAGCCTTGGCCTTTCACGACATGATGGCGGGCCGGGCTATGGCGGTCCCGGGCGCGGCGCCGGCCGCCGGCGCCCGCTTCAGCTTCTGGAGCTCGATGGGCGATCTGGCCCGGCTGGTGATGCGCTCGCGCGCCGCCGGGCTGAAGTCGCGGCTGGCCGCGGCCCTGGCGCTGGTGCTGATCGGCAAATGGACCGGAGTCTATGCGCCGCTGCTGCTCGGCCGGGCGGTCAACGCCCTGGCGCATGGGCGCGGCGCCCAGGTTTCCCTGACCGCGGCCTTCATCAGCCTCGTCGTCGGCTATGCGCTGCTGCGCTTCATCGCCGGTGCGGCGCCCCTGGCGCGGGATTCGATCTTCACCCCGGTCTCCCAGATGGCGCTGGCCCGCTCGGCGGTGGAGACCTTCGCCCACTCGCTCTCCCTGTCGCTTGATTTCCATCAGGGTAAGCAGACCGGCTCCCTGGCCAGGATCATCGACCGCGGCGCGCGCTCGACCGATTTCCTGATCCGTAGCGTGGTGTTCAGCCTCGGCCCGACGGTGCTTGAACTGGCCATGGCGGCTTTCGTCTTCACCACCCGCTTCAACTGGCGGCTGGCGGTGATCGCGGTCGCGACCATCGTGATCTATGTCAGCCTGACCTTCTCGATCTCGAACTGGCGCATCGGCCACCGCCGCGCCCTGAACGACGCCGATTCCGAGGCGGCCGGCCTCGCCGTCGACGCCCTGATCAACTACGAGACCGTCAAGACCTTCGGCGCCGAGGCGCGGACGGTCGGGACCTATGCCGACGCCATGACCCGCTATGCCGGCGCGGCGGTCAAGGCCAACACCTCGCTCCAGCTTTTGAACACGGCCCAGTCCGCGGTCCTGAACCTGGGCATCGGCCTGATCCTGCTGGCCGCCGGACTGGAGGCGGCCCAGGGGCGGATGCAGGTGGGCGACGTGGTCGCCGCCATGCTGATCATGAACACCGTCTATGCGCCGCTGGGCGTGCTCGGCATGAACTATCGCGAGATTCGCCAGGCTTTCATCGACATGGAGCAGATGGCCGGCCTGATGGCGGCCCAGCCGGATATCCAGGACGCGCCCGGCGCCCGCGACCTGCCGCCGCCGTCGAAGCAAGGGTCCGAGGTCCGCTTCGAGGGGGTCTCGTTCCGCCACACCGCTCGCTCGCTCGGCCTCGGCGAGATCGATTTCAGGGTCGCGCCGGGCCATACCACCGCGCTGGTCGGGCCGTCGGGCTCGGGCAAGACCACCATCGTGCGCTTGGCGCTCAGGCTGCTGGATCCGAATTCCGGCAAGGTGCTGATCGACGGCGCCGATCTTACCCAGGTGCGCCAGTCCTCGCTTCGCCATGCTGTCGCCCTCGTGCCCCAGGACGTGGCCCTGTTCAACGACACGCTCTACGCCAACCTGGTCTTCGCCCGTCCGGATGCGACCGAGGCCGAGGTCTGGGCGGCCGCCGAGGACGCCGAACTGGCCCGCTTCATCGAGGGCCTGCCGGACAGGATGTTGACCCGGGTCGGGGAGCGCGGCCTGAAGCTCTCCGGCGGCGAGCGCCAGCGCGTCGGCATCGCCCGGGCCTTGCTGGCGAGGCCGCGCGTGTTGATCCTGGACGAGGCCACCAGCGCTCTCGACGGCCGCACCGAGGCGGCGATCCAGGCCACGCTGCGCAAGGTCCGCCAGGGCCGCACCACCCTGGTCGTCGCCCACCGCCTCTCCACCATCGCCGACGCCGACGAGATACTGGTCCTGCGCCGCGGCAGGATCGTCGAACGCGGCCGCCACGACGACCTGATCGCCAAGGGCGGCGAATACGCCTCGCTCTGGCGGCGTCAGACGCGGGGCGGGTAGGGCCGCCCTATTCGGAGGGAATTCGCCAGGACGACCTGGACAAGCGCCGACCTTGCCGGCTATTCTATAACCTATTGAAATTATGTGGAAAGTGTAAGCCGGCATCGGGCCGGGCCACGCGATCCGCGGATGGACGAACTCAGCACAGGATCGAGACCATGAAATACCTGCACACCATGGTGCGCGTGCGCGACCTGGACGCCTCGCTGGATTTCTATTGCAACAAGCTGGGCCTGGTGGAGGCGTCGCGGTTCGACAATCCCGGCGGGCGGTTCACCCTGGTCTTCCTCTGCGCGCCGAACGATGTCGAGCGCGCCAAGGCCGACCGCGCCCCAATGGTGGAGCTGACCTATAACTGGGATCCGGAAGACTATCAGGGCGGCCGCAATTTCGGTCACCTGGCCTATCAGGTCGACGATATCTACGCGGTCTGCCAGCGTCTGATGGATGGCGGCGTGACCATCAACCGTCCGCCCCGCGACGGCCACATGGCCTTCGTCCGCTCACCGGACGGCATTTCAGTCGAACTGTTGCAGGACGGCTCCCTGCCGCCGGCCGAGCCGTGGAAGTCGATGCCGAACGTTGGGGCCTGGTGAGGCCGCGCCGCCGCCGCTAAACCGCCCTCGTGACCTTCGCCCGCGCGCTCATCTGGGCCAGGGTGGTGTGGTCCAGGATGTCGGCCATGGCGTCGCGGACCTCGGTCATCAGGAGCCGCACCGAACAGGTGAGCAGGTCGGTGCAGTCGTCGCAGGGGACGTAGGCCGTGCGGCTGGCGCAGGGGATCGGCGCCAGCGGGCCGTCCAGGGCGCGGATCACGTCGCCGATCTGGATCTGGGCCGCCGCGCGGGCCAGGGCGTAGCCGCCGCCGCGTCCCTTGCGGCTCTTGACAAAGCCGGCATTGCGCAGATCGGCCAGTATGGCTTCCAGGAATTTCTTCGGCAGATCCTCGGCCTCCGCGATCTCCGCGATCGAGGCGCTGCCGCCCGGGTCCAATCGTGAAAGGTGAACGACAGCCTTCAGGCCATATTTGGCCTTGTTGGTCAGCATGACATCTCCAAACTCCGGCGCTCGGGCTCTAGCGAACGCGGCTCCTCGGTGTCAAACGCCAAGGAACCGGTGATCGCCGGGCTGTCGTCGTCCGGGAGCGAACGCGCTCCTCCCGCATCGGGCTAAGGGATGCGCAAAAAACCCTTCTCCCCTTGTGGGAGAAGGGTTTGGCGCGGGCGGAAAGAGAGGTGGATCAGCCCTCGGTCCGGAGGAGAGCATCTCTTGGTTCACCCCGCCATCGCCTGGGCCAGATCGGCGATCAGGTCGTCCGCGTCCTCCACGCCCACAGACAGCCGGATGAAGCCGTCGGTGATGCCCAGGGCCTGACGCTGCGCCGGCGGGATGGTGGCGTGGGTCATGATCGCGGGGTGCTCGATCAGGCTCTCCACCCCGCCAAGGCTCTCGGCGAGCGTGAACAACCGGGTCCGTTCCAGCACCCGCCGGGTCCCGTCCAGGTCGCGGTTCAGGCGCACCGAGACGATGCCGCCGAAACCGCCGATCATCTGGCGCTTGGCGAGGTCGTGCTGGGGATGGCTCTCCAGCCCCGGATAGATCACGCGCTCGACGCCGGGCCGGCCCTCCAGCCAGGTCGCGATCTTCAGCGCATTGGCGCAGTGCCGCTCCATGCGCAGGGAGAGGGTCTTCAGGCCGCGCAGGGCCAGGAAGCTGTCGAACGGCCCGGAAATGGCGCCCTCGGCGTTCTGCAGGAACCGCAGCCGCCCGGCCAGGTCCGGGTTCTCGCCCACCACCGCCACGCCGCCGATCATGTCGGAATGGCCGTTCAAGTACTTGGTGGTCGAGTGCGTGACGATGTCGACGCCGTGCTCCAACGGCCGCTGGACGAACGGGCTGGCGAAGGTGTTGTCGGCCACGCATAGGACGCCGCGCCGCTTGGCCAGGGCCGCCACCGCTTCCAGGTCGACCAGTTTCAGGGTCGGATTGGTTGGGGTCTCGACCCAGATCATGCCGGTCTCGGGGCGGATCGCCGCCTCCACGGCCGCAAGATCGCTCAGGTCGAGGGCGGTGATCGAAAGGCCCGAGGTGCGCTTCTTGACCCGCTCGAACAGCCGGTAGGAGCCGCCATAAAGGTCGTCGCCGGTGATGAGGTGCGAACCGGCGTCCAGGAGGTCGATCACGGTCGCTTCGGCCGCCAGGCCCGAGGCGAAGGCGAAGGCGGCCGCGCCGCTCTCCAGGTCGGCGATGCAGCGCTCGAACGCGAACCGGGTCGGGTTCTGGCTGCGCGCATATTCAAAGCCCTTATGCACGCCCGGGCTCGATTGGGCATAGGTCGAGGTCGCATAGATTGGCATCATCACGGCCCCGGTGGTCGGATCATGTTCCTGTCCGGCGTGAATGGTCCGGGTGGCGAAGCCGAGGCGGTTCTTGGCGGGATCGGTCATGGGGTCCTTGCGGCGGAGCGGCGGCTTCAGCCTGAAATTAAGCCTGACGGTGACAAAAAAATTATAAAAACAGCGATCTAAGCCGCCAACCGCAGGTGGTTTATCAGGTCTACCCGCGTGATCAGGCCCATGAATTCCTCGCCGTCCAGGACTACGGCCACCTCGTCGCGGTCGAAGACGCGCAGCAGGGATTCGATCGGCTGGTTGGCCTGCAGGGTCCTGACCTTGCGGGTCATGGCGTCCTGGACCGGGGTCTTGAATTTGAGCGCGCGGTGGGCGTCGCCGCCTTCGACCGCGGTCAGGATATCGCTCTCGTCCAGGATGCCGACCAACTTGCCCTGGTCGACCACCGGCAACTGGCTGATGTCGGACGAGCGCATGCGGTTATAGGCGGTCAGCAGGGTGTCGTCGGGGCCGATCGTGACCACCCCGCCTTCGGAATAGCGCTTGGTGATCAGGTCGCGCAGGTCGCCGTGCAGGTCGCGCTCGGTAAAGCCCTGGGCGCTGACCCAGAAATCGTTGAAGGCCTTGGTCAGGTATTTCGAGCCGGTGTCGCAGACCAGGCTGACCACCCGCTTCGGCTCGGTCTGTTCGCGGCAATAGCGCAGGGCGGCGGCCAACAGCGTGCCACTGGACGATCCGGCCAGGATCCCCTCGGCCTTGAGCAATTCGCGCAAGGTGAAGATGCTGTCGCGGTCGCTGATCGAATAGGCCTTGGAGACCAGGTCCATCTGGGCGTTGGCCGGGATGAAGTCCTCGCCGATGCCCTCGATGGTCCAGGATCCGGCCTCGATCAGTTCGCCGGTCTCCACATAGTGGCGCAGGATCGAGCCGACCGGGTCGGCCAGCACCATCTGGGTCTTCGGCGAATGCGCCCGCATGAACCGGCCGATGCCGGTCAAGGCGCCGCCCGAGCCGACGCCCACCACCACGGCGTCCACGTCATGCTCCATCTGCGCCCAGATCTCCGGGGCGGTCATGGTCTCGTGGGCTTCGGGGTTGGCGGGGTTCTCGAACTGGTTGACATAGAAGGCCCCGGCGGACTGGGCGATGGCCTGGGCCATGTCCTGGTAATATTCCGGGTGGCCCTTGCCGACGTCGGAGCGGGTCAGGCGCACATCGACGCCCATGGCGCGCAGGTGCAGGATTTTCTCGCGCGACATCTTGTCGGGCATGACCAGGATCAGTTTGTAGCCCTTCAGCGTCGCCACCTGGGCCAGGCCCAGGCCGGTATTGCCGGCGGTGGCCTCGATGATGGTCCCGCCGGGTCTCAGCCGGCCATCCGCCTCGGCCGCGCGGATCATCGACAGCGCCACGCGGTCCTTGATCGAGCCGCCGGGGTTCTGGTTCTCCAATTTCAGGAACAGCCGGCAGGGGCCGGTGTCGAGGTTCTTGACCTCCAGCAGCGGCGTCTTGCCGATCAGGTCGAGGGCGGAGCCGACCATGGGCGGCAGGCCAGGGATGTCATCCATGCGCGAAACTCCGCCCGGAGGGGCATGTTGTACGCGAGCCTGCGCATGATCGCGCACGGTTCACACGGGGTGAACCCCCTTTTTAGGCCGATTCCTCGCCTTTCGCGGCGCGGATCCGTTCAACCCCGGCGCGGCCGCATCCCCGGCTCCTGCCGCGGCAGGCTCTGCACGGTCGGCAGCACGGGCGGCGGCAGGGTCATCACCCGTTCCTCCACCATCTTTAGGGCTTGCTCGGTTTCGGGCAGCTTCGGGATATCCATCCGGGGCGGGGCGTCGAAGCCGAAGGCGGTGGTCATGTCGCCGACGGTCTCGCGTCGCCATTTGGTGAGGTTCGGTACCTCGACCCCGAACCGCGCCTCGATCAGCTTCAGGGTCGAGGTGTGGTCGAAGGTGGTCCCGCAGACATAGCCGCCGCGACTGAACGGCGAGATCACGAAGCAAGGCGTCCGAAAGCCCAGCCCGACCGGCAGGCCGTTGATAAATTCGCCCGGCGTCCCCGGCGGCGGGGTCGGCGGCGCCACATGGTCGAACAGGCCGTCGTTCTCGTCATAGTTCAGGATGAAGGCGGTCTTGGCCCACAGTTTCGGGTTGGACCACAGCGCCGCCAGGACCTGGGCGGTGTGATCCTCGCCGGCGGCCGGCAGGTAGTCCGGATGCTCGCTGAGGTCCGATGGCGGCACGATCCAGGTCACCTGGGGAATATTGCCCGTGCGCAGGTCGGACAGCAGCTCATAGAACGGCCGGTTCTTCAGGGCGTTCTCCCAAAGTCCCGAGGTCCGCGGCGCTTTCTGGTACTGGGTGAAGAACTTCAGGATGTTGCATTCGTAGTCGTCCAGGTCGTGGTAGACGCGCCAGGTGACGCCGGCCTGTTCCAGCCGTTCGGGATAGGTCTCCCAGGAATAGGCCTTGCCGGAATTGTTGAGCGCCGGGCCGCCATGCTCGCCGGCCGGGTCGTTGGTCGCGGTCATCAGGAAGTAGCGGTTCGGATGGGTCGGGCCGAACACCGAGCAGTGATAGCCGTCACAGATAGTGAAGGCGTCGGCCAGGGCGTAGTAATAGGGCAGGTCCTTGCGCGTCAGATAGCCCATGGTCATCCAGCCCCGCTCTCCGTCGGCGGCGCGGTGCGCGGGCAACCAGCTATCCATCGCCCCGCCGTTCCAGGACGCGTGCTGGGCGGTCCAGGCGTGGCTGAGGTCGTGGGTGCGCTGGCCGTTGGTCCGAAGCGTGTTCAGCGGGAAGGGGGCGACATAGCCGTCCGGATGCTGGGCGTCGGCCTGGCGGAACAGGGACGCGCCGTCGGCATGGCGGGCGGTGGGGTCGTCAAAGCCGCGCACCCCGCGCAGCGCCCCGAAATAGTGATCGAACGACCGGTTCTCCTTCATCAGGATGATGATGTGGTCGATATCGTTCAGCCGCGCCGGCCGGCCGGTCGCATCGGCCAGGGTGGGACCGGAAAGAGCGGTCAGGACGGAAGCCGTGGCCGCCGTCTGGATCAGTCGGCGGCGGTCAATGTCACTCATGGATACGCGTCCCGACCGAATTGGAAAACCTAAGAGCACCGTTCAGTAGGCGCGAACCTGTCCCGTCTCGCCGGCCACGTCCATCAGTCCGCTCAGTCGGGTGTTGGCGTAGATCGGCCCGTCGCCCAAGGTGACGACCATGGCGTGGTCCATGGTCCCGGGGCCGTTCTTGTGCCGGATCCCGCCGGTGGAGGCCATGTTGATATAGTCGTTCCCGTCGAACACATCGTGGGTGAAATAGTGGGTGTGGCCGGCGAACACGGTGTGCGGGCGGCCCCGCAGCATGGCCTGGACCTTGTTCCAGCTATCGCTCCGCATCTTCCACGCCGGCTTGTGCAGGATGACGAAGGTCCAGCGGACGTGCGGATGCCGGGCCAGCGTGTCGCGCACGAAGCCGAGCTGTTTGTCGCCGAGATTGATGACCTCCAGGCTGGCGTATTCGCTGTGCTCGCCGCGTTCGCCGGTGGCGCTGGCCTTGATCCGCTCGACCGCCTCGCGCTCGGCCTGGTCGGGATCGGTCCGCATGGCCTCGACCAGCGAATAGAAATGCGCGGCGGTGGCGGGCGTCATCGGCGTCGGCGTGTCCTCGGTGTTCAGCACCAGGAACAGCGCGCCCTTATAGGTGAAGGCGTAATAGCCGGCCCCGCGCCGCTCGCGCCAGGCGTCCAGGGTCTCGGCGTTATCGATGTCGTGGTTGCCGGGGGTGAACAGGAACGGCCGGCCGGAGTGGGCGATCGAGGCGTCGATCGCGGCCCATTGCCGGCCGATCTCGCGTCGGTCCTCGCTATAGCCTTCGATCAGGTCGCCGACCGTGATGATGAAGTCCGGCTCCAGCCAGCCGATCTGGCGCATGGCCTGGTCGAACACGCCGGGCTTGGCGATGCCGGTATTGTCGCCGACCACCGCGAACCGCAATGGCCCGCCATCGGCGGCCGGGACCGCGGTCCAGGGTCTGGGGCCGGCGCCGGTGAGGTTCGAGCGGAAGGCTTCGCCAGGGGCGGGGCGCCCGGTCGAGGCCCGCGCCAAGGCCGGAGCGGCGAGGGCGGGCAGGGCCAGGCTGGCGGCGGCGCGGAGCAGTCCGGCGCGGGAGATCAACATGACGCGCCCTTTCCAGGCAGGACTCGGCTGGCGAGCCGGGGGGATTTTGCGCCCTTCCATATGACGGTTTCACGCATGTCGACGCCGCGCTTCACGCAACCTAGGTTGCCGTGTCTGACAAGGGATTCCGGATGAATTTCGCGACGCGCCGCAAATCGATCGACGCCATGGCCAGCGCCCATCACGGCCGGAACCTGAAGCCGAGCCTCGGCTGGCCGCACCTGGTGGCGCTCGGGGTCGGCGCCATCGTCGGCACCGGCATCTATACCCTGACCGGGGTCAGCGCGGGTCTGGCCGGGCCGGGCGTGATCTTCTCCTTCGCCATCGCCGGCGCGGTCTGCGCCTGCGCGGCCCTGGCCTATGCCGAGATGGCGACCATGATCCCCGAGACCGGCAGCGCCTACACCTACAGCTATTCCGCCCTCGGCGAGATCTTCGCCTGGGTGGTCGGCTGCAGCCTGATGCTCGAATACACCCTGGTCTGCGGCACGGTTTCAGTGGGCTGGTCGGCGTATCTCTCAGGGGTTGTGGTCAGTCAGCTAGGCGTCCACATCCCCCACGCCCTGCTGGCCGGGCCGCTGGCGGGCGGCGTGATCAACCTGCCCGCGGTGCTGGTGGCCCTCGGCGTCGCCGGCGTCCTGCTCCTGGGCGCGCGGGAAAGCGCGACGATCAATTTCGTCCTGGTGCTGATCAAGCTGATCGCCCTGGCGGCGTTCGTCGCGCTCACCCTGCCGGCGTTCAAGGCCAGTCACTTCCAACCGTTAATGCCCTTTGGCTTCACCGCCCATGTCGGCGCGGACGGCGTCAAGCGCGGCGTCATGGCCGCGGCGGCGATCATCTTCTTCGCCTTCTACGGTTTCGACGCCATTTCCACGGCGGCGGAAGAGGCCAGGAACCCGGCCCGAGACCTGACCATCGGCATCGTCGGTTCGATGTTGCTTTGTACGCTGATCTATATGGTCGTGGCCGCCTGCGCGCTGGGCGCCTCGCCCTATACGACCTTCTCGAGGAGCGGCGAGCCCCTGGCCTTTATCCTCAGGAGCCTGGACCATCCGCTGGCCGCCAGCCTGATCGCCGGCGCGGCCATCCTGGCCCTGCCGACGGTGATCATGGTCTTCATGTATGGCCAGAGCCGCGTCTTCTTCGCGATGGCGCGGGACGGGCTTTTGCCGAGCGTGCTGTCGCGGGTGAACCGCCGCGGCGTGCCGGCGCTGGTGACGATGTTCACCGGCGTGGTCGCGGCGACGGTGGCGGGACTGGCGCCGCTCGATCTGCTGGCGGCGGCGGCCAATGCGGGAACGCTGCTGGCGTTCATCTCCACCGCGCTTTGCATGATGGTCCTGCGCCGGCGCGATCCGGCGCGCCAGCGACCGTTCCGGACCCCGCTGCCCTGGCTGGTCGGCCCCGCCGCGATCCTGGGCTGCCTTTACCTGTTCTCCAGCTTGCCGCTGACCGCCGTGGTGGTCTTCTTCAGTTGGAACGCCCTCGGCCTGGTCGTCTACCTGCTTTACGGCCGCACCAGCAGCCAGTTGGCCCGAGGCTAGGGCCGCGGGGGCGAATTCCCCGGGGGTTACAAAGGCCGGTGAGGAACTACCATCCAACCGTCTTGGCCGGGCTTGTCCCGGCCACCCGTAGACTCGAACAGCGGGCGTGCTTCCCGAACCGGGCCGCCTGGAACGATCGCTACTATGGGCCACGGGGACAAGCCCGGTGGTGACGGACAAGGGAAACCACCCCACGGGGCCGGCCAAAGGCCGCTGAGGAACTATCCAGGCATGCCGTCAAAGGCGGGCAGGCCCTCGGGGATCAGCGCCCAGTCCGGGCGCCCGCGCGTGAAGATCGCCATCCGCGGCTCGAACAGGGACGCGTCGTCGAGGGAGCCGGCATAGAGGGTATGCTGCTCATCCTTCCCGACGATCCCGCCGAACACCAGGCCGCCGCAGGCGGGGCAGAAATTGCGCACCGCGGTATTGCCGTTGGCCGCACCGCAGGAGAACCGCCGCGTCGGCCCGGTGAAACGCACGGCGCTGGCGGCGAACCCCATGAACGGGATGAAGCCCGAGCCGGAGGCTTTTCGGCAATCGCCGCAGTAGCAATAGCCGGCATGGATGGGCTCGCCGCGCGCCTCATACCGCAAGGCGCCGCAGAGGCAGCCGCCGCTATAAAGCTTCCGATCCTGGCTCATGGGTCTATTTTAGCCATCGCCGGATGGCGCGCAAGTTCAGGCGCGCCGACGCATGCCCGCAAACCGGCCGCGCCTGGACGTTCCCCATCCGCGCGAATGGGCATGCGTCTGTCGGGCGAACTTGGCCCAGGCCTTGCGTTCTCGCTTCCCGCCAGGATGGCGACGTCACAAGTTGGGACAGGAACGATGAACTCAGCAAAGCTCTTCGCCGCGACCGCGGCCGCCGTGACCGCGGGCCTTCTGGCCGCGAGCGCGAACGCGACCACGCTCACCGGCCTCTACAACACTGGCGTCGACAACGGCGGAACCGTCCTCGGCGGTGATGTCGCCGACACCCATTGGGCGTTCTCGTCGGTGACCGGCACCGCGACCGGGACCACCGCCTATGCCTCACTGAACAATTCGGCCTTCCCGGCCGGCTACTGGGTGCTGGACAATTCGACTTCGCGCTGGATCACGCCGACCCAGAACGCCGGCGACTCCTTCGATCCGTCGGCCGATGGCCTCTATGATTATACCCTGACCTTCAATGTCGCGAATGTCGGCAAGGCCAGCTTCGCCGGTCAGTACGCCGTCGACAACCAGGTCACTTCGATCCTGCTGAACGGCGTCGCGCTGAACACCAATGGCGGCGGTACGGACGGCTCGTTCACCGGCTTCGCCGCGCCGACCGGCTCCGGCTTTGTGTCCGGGGCGAACACCCTGACCTTCGTGGTCGACAACTTCGCGCAAAACGGCGGCAATCCCTCCGGCCTGAACGTCGAGTTCACCAGCAGCGCCGGCGGCGTTCCCGAGCCCGCCACCTGGGCGATGATGCTGGTCGGCTTCGGCGGCCTCGGCGCGGCGATCCGCTCGCGTCGCGGCCGGGTCGCCACCGCGGCCTGATCCGAGGACGTTTCTCGCTCGTCCTGATCCGGGGCATCCGTCTCCGCGCCAAGCGGAGGCGGATGTTTCGTTTTCCAGGCCATGAGCGGCGCGGCTAAAGCCTGGCCAGGATCCGTCCGGAAAACATGCCGAAACCGATAATGCCGACGGCCATGAAGGCGGTGAGCGCGACAACGCCGCCCGCCATCGCCGCGTGTCGCCGTATTCTTCGCCCGGGCCTCGAAATGGCCGATCAGGGTCGAGGCGCCACGAAAACGCGCATCGCCAGGGCTGAACGGACTTTCGGTCAGTTCGACTGGACGAGCGGGGCGGGGCCATAGCAACAAGGCGGCTTCGAAAAACGCGCCCGCGACCCGGCGCGTCCCGGATAGGGCCACGGAGCCAGTCATGAATCGTCGTTTCGCCGGCTTCGTCCTCGGCGCCATGGTGCTGGGCGTGCTGACCGGCTGGCTCTGCAACCGCTATCTGGCGCCGGACCAGCGCGCCCAGGCGGTCGTGATCCTGGGCGTCATCACCGATATCTTCCTGCGCCTGATCCGGATGATCATCGCCCCGCTGGTCCTGACCACCCTGATCGTCGGCGTCGGGCACATGGAGGACGCCGCGGCGGTCGGGCGGATCGGCGCCAAGACCTTGGGCTGGTTCCTCGGCGCCTCGATCGTTTCGCTGGTGCTGGGCGTGGCGATGGTCGAGTGGCTGCGCCCGGGCGCCGGGATCACATTGAACCTTTTGGGCAAGGCCCCGACCGCACCGACCGCCGAACCGTTTTCGCTGGCGGTCTTCGTCGCCCACCTGTTCCCGACATCGATCTTCGACGCCCTGGCGCGGAACGAGATCCTCCAGATCGTGATCTTCGCCGTGTTCGTCGGCACGGCCATCTCCTCGCTGGAGGACCGCGCGCCAGGCGTCATGGCCCTGGCCGAGCAGGGGGCGGCGATCATGCTGAAACTGACCGAGATCGTGATGCGCTTCGCTCCGGCGGCGATCTTCGCCTCCCTGGCGTCGACCGTCGCCGCCCAGGGCCTGCCGATCCTACTGACCTACGCCAAGTTCGTCGGCGGCTTCTACCTGTCGATCGGCATGCTTTGGGGCCTGCTGTTCGTCGCCGCCTTCATCCTGATCGGCCGGCGGGCCATTCCGTTGTTCGACGTGGTGCGGGACCCGGTCCTGATCGCCTTTTCCACCGCCAGCTCCGAGGCGGCTTATCCGAGGCTGTTGGCCGCCCTGCCGACCGTCGGCGCGCCGCGGCGCATCGTCAGCTTCGTCTTGCCGCTCGGCTATTCGTTCAATCTCGACGGTTCGATGATGTACTGCACCTTCGCGACCCTGTTCATCCTCCAGGCCCACAAGATCACCCTGGATCCGGGGCGGCTGGTCACCATGCTGCTGGTGCTGATGGTCACGTCGAAGGGCATAGCCGGCGTTCCGCGCGCCTCCCTGGTCATCATCATGGCGACCCTGGCGTTCCTGGGCCTGCCGGAGGCCTGGATCGTCCTGGTCTTGGCCGTCGACCACCTGCTCGACATGGGCCGCTCCGCCACCAACATCGTCGGCAACGCCGTCGCCGCCGCCGTGGTTTCCAAATGGGAAGGCGTGCTTGGTGAACCGGAGCCAGTGGTCGCGTCGGGCGTTGCCGGAGGCCATGAGAACTCCGGCGCCGCCAAGGTCGAGCCCGGACCGAGCGCCGCCCGCAGCCAGGATTTCCTTTATGGCGATGATGGCCTGCCCGGATGATCGCGGTCGATACGTCCGCGCCGCCCAATTGGATCGGGCGTTCTGTCTTGTTCAGACAGCCCGGTCGGCCTTGAGTTGCTCTCGTTCGGCTTCGCTGAAGGAGAGCTCGGCGAGAATCTCATCGGTATGTTCGCCGATCCCGGGGGGACGCAGGCGGATGTCGGCGGGTGTGGCGCCGAGCGTAATCGGCGGCAGCATGAGCGGCGCCGGCTGATCAAGCCCCGCCACCATGGTCGGCGCCAGGATGCCCATTGCCTGCACCTGTTCATGGTCCAACGCCTGCTGCGGTGAGAGCACGGGGCCGGCCGGGATATTCGCGCTCCCCAGGGCGTCGAGCGCTTCGGCCGAAGTCCGTGTCGCGCACCAGGCCGCCATCCGCTCCGAAAGCAATGCGCCGTTGTCGCCCCGCAGTTGGTCAGTAGCGAAACGGGGGTCCTCGAGCCAGTTCGGCTCGCCCATCAATTGCACCCAGCGCTTGAACAGCGGCTGGCCGACGACTTGTGTCACGATCCATCCGTCGGTGGTGCGAAAAGCGTCAGTCGGGCCATTGAACAGGCTGCGATTGCCGGTCGCGGTGCGGTTGAGGCCCTTCACGGCCTGCTCGATCAGGAGGTTGCTGCTGAAGGCGAGGGCCGATCCGAGCAGGCTGCCGTTGATTTGCTGGCCCCGTCCGGTTTGCGCGCGCTCATGAAGCGCCACCATCACGCCGAAAGCGGTATAGAGCGCCGTCGCATGATCGACCCAGCTTATTGGCGTCCGATAGGGAGTATCGCCTTCGCCCGAGAGATAGGCGGAGCCGCACATCGCCTGGCCCACGCTGTCAAAGCCAGGCC
Source organism: Caulobacteraceae bacterium (assembly GCA_036272715.1). Taxonomy (GTDB): domain Bacteria; phylum Pseudomonadota; class Alphaproteobacteria; order Caulobacterales; family Caulobacteraceae; genus Poindextera. The sequence continues at coordinate 18,947 of DATAYD010000025.1, forward strand.
GGTCCGCCCAAGGCCCGATCGGCCCGAAGCAGGAGACGTTCGCAAGAATTATGTCCGCTCGAATCTCGCTCAAGGTGGGATAATCGATCCCCATCTTGGCGAGCGCCATGGTGGGAACATTGGCGACCACCACGTCGGTTTTCGCGACCAGTCGCCGCAGGATCTCACCCGCGCCCGCGGCGCGGGGATCAAGCGTCAGCGAGCGCTTGTTGCGATTGAGCTGCAGGAAAAGGGCGCCTTCGCCATCGTCGGTGACGGGGGCCAGGGTGCGATCCTCGCTGCCGCCCTGTCGTTCGATCCGGATCACGTCCGCGCCGAAATCCGCCAACAGCGT
>DATAYD010000026.1:0-30080 GCA_036272715.1 Caulobacteraceae bacterium
GGCTACGGTATTAAGGCCGAATGTTCTGAAGCTGGGTTTTCGATTGAACAATCGCTTCAATGGCTCCCCCCCCCTCTCGCTGCTGGTATGATTTCCTACCCTACGGGGGTGAACTTACGCGGTGACGTTGCTAGTCTTAACCGAAATTCAATTACCTATTTGTCCAGACACCCGACAACACTGCGCGTCGGCCACGATATAGATTGGCATGAAATCGAAGCGGGCGACGAGTGGGGCGATGTTGAGATTAACATCCAACGTCTGACTCTCTCGACCAGTGCTGAGTTCATTATCGCAGTACGGTGTGAAGCGGGCAAAGGAGCAATGCGGTTCTGTCTAATTTCTGACAAAGGCGCTGATGCGGTGGAACAATCCCGAGAGTTATGGATTGAGTTGATGCCCGGATTACAACTGCTCCGATTCAGCCTTGGAGAGATGCGTTGCCAGACTGGAAACTTGGAAATCAGTAAAGCTAAGCGTGCATATTTTGGTGGACCCCGATCCGGTCTCGGCAAAATTCATTTTGCATTGCTGGATGTGAACGGGTGTCAGGTCGCTTGAAATCGGAGTGCTACAGCGAGTCAAGGGTGAAATTACTGACGCTGACCTCACGCACGATCTCGCTAGTGCCAATGCCGTCCTCCGTCAAAAGCACGGTCTTGGTCCGCCAAACGTGATTGTGTGGGCTGCTCCGATACACAACCATGGCGCCTAGGCGGGCGCGACGGACGAGTCTTGCGTCTATGGAAATGCCGGCTCGCATCTTCCAGATTCGCATCCCATCAACCCCGTGGGATTTCCGATCGGGTTCATGCGTTAGGTTTTCATCAATAGCGCGGCTACATTTGAGGCGACGCATGCCCCACGCGTGACGCGGAAGCTTGGCCTTGGACCGGTTGTACTGGACCGCTCCGGGGAGTAACCAGCAGGCGATTTTGATCCTGCTGGGATCCAAGGATTAGACCGCGTTCAGAGCGCTGACGGTCGCTTTGGCGACTCCCAATGTACGAAAGCGACCATGGCCTTTTTTCCAGACCGACCGTTCGATGACGCAGGGGCGCTCGCCAGCGAATATTTCGCCCTCTCGGCGCGGGCGGCGGCGACAGTCGATCTGAGCGCCTTGGCCGATGCTGGTCAATTGTTGCTCGAGCGGGTCGAGGCGCGACGGTGGATCTACGCCTGTGGCAACGGCGGATCGGCGGCGATCGCCAATCACCTGGTGTGCGACTGCCTGAAGGGCGCGCGCACCGGAACGGCCATCCGGCCCAAGGTGCATAGCCTGTCATGCAACATCGAGTTGGTCACCGCCCTCGTGAACGACATGGACCCCCACGAGGTGTTCGCCTATCAGTTGGAATCCCTGGCCGCGAGCGGGGACGTGCTGATCGCCATCAGCTCCTCGGGCGGTTCGCCCAATATCATCCGCGCGCTGGAAGCCGCGAAAGAGGCCGGGATGTCCACCATCGCGATGACGGGCTTCGATGGCGGCCCGGCGCGGCGGGCGGCGGATGTCAGCCTGCATGTCGACGCCGCCAACTATGGCGTGATCGAGGACGCCCATCAGTCGCTCATGCACATACTTGCGCAGTTTCTGCGCCAAGCCCGGCTGACCGCGAGAGACCAGTTGGGCGGCTTGAAATTCTGATGGCCCAGATCATCTGATGAGCCCAAAGGCCTCGTCGGCGTCGGATCCTCCATGCTGTTCCAGGGGCCGGCGCCCGGCGAAGTTGCGTCCCCGCCGAAGGCTCGCTGGGCTGCGGTGCGCGTGGCGGCTACCTCTCATAGCCGGCGGCCGGCTATCTTGAACCGGAAATTCCGATGTGTCATTCAGAAGCCCGCGCGGCCGCGCGGGCTTTGGAGTTACGGCATGGCGACGTTTGTCGTGAATAGGGCGGTCGATGACGTTCGACGATCCTTACAATATTATCAGGTTTGGTGTTATCTCGCGTTGGATGATATCTTCGCGCGATACCGCAATACCATGCTGGGGCCGCTATGGAATGCGGCCTATATTGTAGCTCAAGCGCTGGCGCTATCTTTGGTCTTCGGTGGCGTCTTTCACCAACCCTTGCAGAAGCTGATGCCCTTCATCCTGTCGGGGATGGTTGGTTGGGCGCTGGGCCCGGCGACGATTCTGGAATGCGCTGGACTGCTCATCTGGTTCGCCGGCACCGTCAAGACCCAGAATTTCCCCGTCTTGTTTTATGCATTCAGAGTTGTGGCCCGCGCTGGACTCATGTTCCTCCACAATCTGGTCGCCCTGGTTCTTGTGTTACCTTTCTTCGGCCACATGCCCCTGATTAATCCGATGATCATTCCGGCGCTCGGTTTGATGATGGTGATGTCGGCGCCATTCTGCCTGTTGCTTGGCATGCTTTGCGCGAGGTTCCGCGACATTCAAATGTTGGTTGTCAACTTCTCCAACGTCTTTTTCCTCATGACCCCAATCGTCTGGATGCCGTCCAGCGTCTCCGGCGCGAGGAGTATCGCCGTGCTGACCTACAATCCCTTCTTTTATATGGTCGACCTGATCCGCCAGCCGTTGCTCGACGCCATGCCGACCATGCAGGACTGGCTGGTTTGCGCGGGGATCGCGGGCTTCGGCTGGGCGTTGTGTCTTGTTATGCTCTCGGCCTATCGCGCCCGCATTGCGTTCTGGGTTTGACGACGCCTGTTCCTATATCTCGTTGCTGACTTTTGAGGCCTCATGGCGGAAACGATCGTATCAGTTAGGGCGGTGGAGTTGGATTACCCGCTCTACTCCGTCAGCTCCCGTTCACTGCGGTCGGTAGCGGCGTTGGCTATCGGCGGCACGTTGATGCGTAGCCGGTCGGCATCCGAAATATATCTCCGTGCTCTGCAGGGAATAACCTTCACGCTGGAAAGCGGCGACCGACTGGCGATCATGGGAGCGAACGGATCGGGCAAGTCCACGCTGCTACGCGTGCTCGCCGGCATCTATGAACCCACCCGCGGCCAGGTGTCGGTCCAGGGAAAGATATCCTCGCTGCTGGAAATCGGCGCGGGGCTCGACCCGGAAGCCACCGGCGCGCGCAACATCCGCCTGTTGGCCAGCTATCGCGGATACTCGCCCTGGCGGATGTCGTCCAAAATCGAGGAGATCATCGATTTCTCCGGCCTGGGCCATTTCGCCAACATGCCGGTGAAATCCTATTCGTCAGGGATGGTCGCGCGCCTGTTGTTCGCCGTGGCGACCTCGTTCGATCACGATGTCCTTCTGCTTGAGGAGTGGCTCAGCGCGGGTGACGAGCGCTTCGTACGGCAGGCGACCGAACGCATGATGGGGGTTGCCGAGCAATCGCGCGTCATCGTCACCGCGACCCATTCCATGGCGCTGACCCAGCGGCTCTGCAACAAGGTGCTCTATCTCGATCACGGCCAACCGGTCTTTTTCGGACCGTTGGCGGCATTCAACCGGTGGCACGAGGTGGACCGGCACTTGCCTCAATCGGCTGCCGCCCAGTAGCTCGGCCCTGTTGCCTAGCGAGCCCCACCCCTGACTTTGCCTGGAAAAACGGAGATATTTCGAACCGCGCTAAAGCGGTATCTGCGATTGGCCCGGACCGATAGCCCATTGCGAGCCCTGCTGAGGGGACTGCGGTTCTTAAGGGCGCAACGCAATCGAGGAGCGATGGCGAACGCTGATCCGGAAATCTCGGGCGACGTTCTCGAGCGCTCAATGATCGTCCCGCGGTCGTTCACGGCGGCGATGTCGCCCGATGTCTTGGAACCCGTTACCTCGTTGCGCCAGGTTCTCGAAAACGGCGCGGCGACCTGTTTCGTGGTGCCCGTGGATACGCGAGACCCCGCTGCGCTTGAGCGCACCATCCAATCGGTCGTGCGCCAGTCCGCGCCGAACTGGGAAGTCCTCCTGGCGCCCGCCGATGGTTTCGAGGCCGTTCTTGACGAATGGCTTGAAATCGATTGGCGGATTCGGCGCTTGCCCGAACCACCAGATGGCCGGCCCGATCTTGTGCGCGCGGCCCTTTATGCCACATCGGATTTTATCGGAACCATTACCCAAGGAGATTTAGTCGAGGACGAACTCGTCGCCTCCATTTCGCGATATTCACAAGCGCACCCCCGCGCCGATATTATCTATACGGACGAGGCGCGGATCGGCGAAGACTCGCGGCTGAAAGACCACTTCTACAAGCCAGACTGGTCTCCCGAGCATCTCCATTCCACCAACTATGTCGGCCGTTTTACCGCGTTTCGCAAATCCAAACTGCTGATGACCAGAGTCGCCCCGGCAGTCTCGGTGGAGCTTCAAGACTATGCCCTTTTGCTGAAGCTTGCGTATAGCGCGGACGAAATCATCCATATTGACGAGGTGCTCTATTTACGTGCCGGCGAGGGGGGGCGCCCTATCGGCGGCTTCTTCGGAGAAGGCGCCATGGCCGAAGCCGGCAAACTGCTACACGCTCATGTCCAAGAGGAAGACCAACGTGCGACGGTGACCCAAGGCAAGGTCTCCGGAGCCTTTGAGGTCAACTGGCCGGTCGGAGAGGTTCCGGTGACCTTGGTCATTCTAACCGGCATGCGAACGCGCGATGTTCCGGGACGCGGAAACATAACCCTGGCGACCCATTTTGTGCGGTCGATCATCGAGCGATCGAGTTTCCCCAACTATCGCATTCTATTGGTGGACGATGGCGAGGTTCCCGATGACCTGCGCACGCTTTTGGTTCGTCATGGCCACGATCATCATTCTTATATATCCGAAGGAGCCTTTTCATTCGCTCACAAAGCGAATTTCGGTGTCGGCCTGGTCGACCAAGGCGTGGCGATCCTGCTGAACGATGACATGGAAGTGATCGAACCCGACTGGATCCAGGCGATGGCGGGTCTGGCGCTTCGCCCCGGTATCGGTGTGGTCGGAGGCCGTCTGCTTTATGCCGACGACAGCATCCAGCATGCGGGCGTTGTCCTTGGCTATAGCGGCGCGACTGGACATATCTTGCATCGGGCTCCAGCGGATGGAGGCGAATATGGGGGCTTTGCCTCTATCACGCGAAATTTTAGCGCCGTGACCGGCGCCGCCATGGCGATGCGAAAATCGATTTTCGACTCTTTAGGAGGGTTCGATGAGCGGTTTTGCGTGGACTACAACGACATTGACTTCTGCCTGAGACTGCGGGGCGCGGGTTACAGGGTTGCGTTAACCCCCGCCGCCAGCCTGTATCATTTCCACAATTCGAGCTTAAAACGCCGGCACGACGATGAATTCGAGCGGCGTATGTTCGTTGAGCGCTGGGGCTCCTCGATCGCGCGGGATCCCTATTACAGCCAATATTTCCAGAGACGGAGGGATGACCAGCCGCTCCTGTTCTCAGACGTCGAGCCTACGGATGACACTTAGGTTCGATGCCGCGGTTCCCCCCGGGACCGCCGAGCAAGAGTACGGACGCTTGATCGATCACATCAGGCAAAACGCGGCCAAGGCCATTGGCGGCAAGCCAACGGTTCGGCGCAAGCTCGCGCGCGTGTTGGGCCTCGCCTCATCCATCACGGATCCAGAGGCGATTGCGATCCTAGAAGCCGGCCTGTTCGATGCTGATTTCTATCTTGCGACCTACCCCGACGTAGGAGCCGCCGGCTTTGATCCGCTCCGGCACTATATCGAATGTGGCGACGAAGAGGGGCGGTGGCCGAATGCTTTCTTCGATCCGCCCTTTTATCGCAGGCAATTCTCCAGCGTCGGCCGCTGGCCGTTTAGCACCCTCTACCACTATGCGACCATCGGCGAGAACGCTGGGTTGCAACCCAGCGCTGCGTTCAACAAGGTGCGCTATCTGGCCTGTAATGCCGAACTAGGGCCGTGGGTCGACCGGCCCTTAGCGCACTTCCTGTGGATTGGCCGCGACAAAGGCTGGTCTTCAACCCACAGGCTCGGATTACCGGCTGATCAAAAGGTTGTGCTGCAGCGGGCGCCAAGTCGACCCCGGTCGCTCGATGGATTGATCAGAGGGGTAAATGTCGTTGGTCCGTTGGATCGTGTCGCCGGCCTTGGAGTCAGCACGAGAGGTTATCTGGCCGCGGTGACCGAGGCTGGTTTCGGCCCAGTTGGCGCCCGCGTGCTCCGCCGCGAATTTGCCGCCCAGTCCCCTGGCGGCGGGTTGACGGCCTTTCCTGCCTTCCGCCCGGACGCGGCGATTAATCTCGTCCATGTGGGCGGCGACACGCTTCCACACATGATCAACAGCGGGGAGGGTGCTCTCCTGGCCGGCCGATACAATATCGGCATCTGGTATTGGGAACTTCCAACGCTGCGACCTGAATGGCAGGCTCTGATGGAGCATTTCGACGCCTTTTGGGCGCCGACGCCTTTCATCGCCAGGATACTCAGCCAGTCGACAGCAAAGCCGGTCCGGCTCGTTCCGCCCTATCTGCCTTATCTTAACCGTCTTGAACCGCGACGGCCACCTGACGGCCGAGCGGCTCACTTCATCTATTGCTTCGACGCTAACAGCATCATCGAGCGTAAGAATCCTGCGCTGTTGCTCGATGCTTTTCTGGAGGCGTTTCGGAGGCATTCCGACGCACGGCTTACCTTCAAGGTAACCTACCCAAATCGCCGGATACCTGAGCTGGAGCGTCTCTACGCGGTCGCAAAAGAAAAGCCGAACGTTCAGATCATAGACCATCTGCTTACGGATGCCGAAATTCATCAATTGATGGCGTCGGCGACCGCCTATGTCTCTCCGCATCGATCGGAGGGTTTGGGCCTTACGCTCGTTGAAGCGATGGCGCTCGGAGTTCCGGTTATCAGTACGCCCTTCAGTGGTGTGGCTGACTTCGTTACACCGCAGACCGCGTGGCCTATCGACTACAAGCTGGTAGCGCTGACCGATGATCATGGCCCGTACCCACGCGGCTTTGTCTGGGCGGACCCCGACCTAGATTCACTTATCGAAGCGATGGTGTCAGTTGCGTCGGATCCCGCTGGCGCGCGGGAGCGCGCTTTGTCCGGACGGGAGCGGGTGCGCGAACTCTTTGCCTCTTCGAACTTGATCCATGCTGTGCGCCGCGAACTGGAGGTCGCCGCCGCGACGATAGGGCTCTGATGTCGCCACTGTGGGGACGACCGACGTAAATGAGTCCGCTGCAGACGCTACAGTGATGGGTTTTCCGATCAGCGTAGCGGGGATTGCTAGGCGGTGCAGCACCTAACCCACCAAAAAACATGGTGCCGCCGGACAGGATTGAACTGTCGACCTCAGCCTTACCAAGGATGCGCTCTACCACTGAGCTACGGCGGCACGCCGTTGGAGGGACGGGCGCGAGCCCCCCGTCCGTTTGGAGAGCGCCAAACACTCTTTTGCGCTCAAAACGTCAAGTCCCTTATGGAGCGCGAAGATTGATATCCCGTGGCCTGGCGCGCGTCCGGCTCGACAAGGCCGGGGCTTGTGGCGTTAGGTCGCGCGGCGAGCGCCCATGAAGACCTCCGATCCCAAACCTCCGCCCAAGCCCGATCCCAAGAGGGAGCGCGAGCAGCGCCTGGCCAAGGCGTTGCGTGAAAATCTGAGACGGCGCAAGGGGTTGAAAGCCGCGGACGGGCCAGCGGACGGGGAGGGCTGACCCAGCGGCGGATGGGCGCGATCACGGCCTCTTGCGCACCAGGGCGGGAAACCGTCAGATAGGTTGCCCGCTGATCATTGATGCAAGCGGCTTTGAGGGGCTCCATGGATCGAATCGCCATCACGGGCGGCGCGCGGCTTCACGGCGAGATCGCCATCAGCGGAGCCAAGAATTCCGCGATCAAGCTGATGGCGGCGAGTCTTTTGACCGATGAGCCCCTGCGGCTGACCAATATGCCGCGCCTGGCGGACACCCGGTTCCTGGCCCAGTTGCTGCGTCGGCTGGGCGTCGAGGTGACCGAACGGGACGGCGAGGCGGGTCCGGAGACGGTGCTGCACGCTCCGGAGGTGACCAGTTCGTTCGCGCCCTACGACCTGGTCCGCCAGATGCGGGCCTCGTTCAATGTCCTGGGGCCGCTGCTGGCCCGGACCGGCCACGCCAAGGTCAGTCTGCCCGGCGGCTGTGCGATCGGGGCGCGGCCGGTGGATCTGCACCTGATGGCGCTGGAGGCCCTGGGCGCGCACATCGACCTGCATGAGGGCTATGTCTACGCCCAGGCGCCGCGCGGGCTGAAGGGCGCCGAGATCGCCTTTCCGATCTCCTCCGTCGGCGCGACCGAGCACGCCATGCTGGCCGCGGTGCTGGCCAACGGCGTCAGCGTGCTGCGTAACGCCGCGCGCGAGCCGGAGCTCGAGGACCTGGCCCAGTGCCTGAACGCCATGGGCGCCAGGGTGGAAGGGGCGGGGAGCGGGATCATCACCATCACCGGCGTGGCTCGTCTGCATGGCGCGACCCATGCTGTGATGCCGGACCGGATCGAGACCGGCACCTATGCGGTGGCCGCGGCCATGGCGGGCGGCGAGGTGCGCCTGACCCACACGCGCAGCGACTTCATCCAGGAATTGCTGAACAAGATCGAGGCCGCCGGCGCCGACGTGATCCGTAATAATGACGGCGTCACCATCCGCCGCAACGGCGCGCGGCTGAAGGCGGTGGATATAGAGACCGATCCCTATCCGGGCCTGGCCACCGACCTGCAGGCCCAATTCATGGCGCTGATGACCCTGGCCGACGGCGAAAGCGTGATCCGCGAGACCGTGTTCGAGAACCGGTTCATGCATGTGCCGGAACTGGCGCGGCTGGGGGCGGACATCTCGGTCCAGGGCGGCGAGGCGCGGGTGAGGGGCGTGGAGAACCTGGAAGGCGCCCAGGTCATGGCCACCGACCTGCGCGCCTCGGTCAGCCTGGTGATCGCGGGGCTGGCGGCGCGGGGCGAGACGGTGGTCAACCGGGTGTATCACCTGGATCGCGGCTTCGAGCGGCTGGAACAGAAGCTCAGCGCCTGCGGAGCGCGGATCCGCCGTCTGAGCGACGACGACGCCATCGTGGAAGAATAGGGCGATGAGCCGCGCGCCCGAACCCGCGCCTCTGCGGCTGATCGCCGAGGACGCCGAAGACCTGAAGACGATCGCCGCGGCGTTGCAGGACGCGGTCGGGCGGATCGGCGACATCCGCTACGACCCCGCCGCGCGCACCTTGACCATCGCCCTGAACCGGTACCGCTGGGAGGCTGGCGCGCGCCGCGGCGAGCGGGTGCGGACGGCGCTGCAACTGGGCGGGGTCATGTCGGTGCGGGCGCGAAAGCTGCGCCAGGGCGTGGCGGACGCGGTGCTGGCCCTGCTCGATGTCGGCTTCGAGGCGGGCGAGGCGCCGGGGGGAACGGTGGCGTTCATCTTCGCGGGCGGCGGCGACCTGCGCTGCGAGGTGGAGTGCATCGACGCCGCCCTCGCCGACGTTTCAGGCGCCTGGCCGGCGCGGCGCACCCCGGAACACGGCGAGGCTTGAGCCGTTTGGCCCGGCGCGCACGAATGGCCCTTGAGTTTGGGCTGAAAACCGCGATCTAGGCGCGATGCAGAGGTTCAACACCACGGACGCCGGCTTCGACGCCGCCTTCACCGCCTTCGTCAACGCCCGGCGCGGCGCGCCCGCCGAGGTGGACGCGGCCGTGGCCGAGATCATCGAGCGGGTCAGGACCGAGGGCCTCGCCGCGGTGCTCGACCTGACCCGCCGCTTCGACCGCGTCGAGCTGGACGAGGCCACGATCCGGGTCTCGCCGGAAGAGATCGAGGCCGGGGTCGCCGCGTGCGCCGCCGAGACCCGCGCGGCGATCGCCTTCGCCGCCCGGCGGATCGAGGCCTATCACAGTCGCCAGAAGCCGGCGGACGCTCGCTGGACCGACGAGGCGGGCGTGGAGCTGGGCTGGCGCTGGACTCCGATCGAGGCGGTGGGCGTCTATGTGCCAGGCGGGCGGGCGGCCTATCCGTCGACGGTGCTGATGAACGCCGTGCCCGCGCGGGTGGCGGGGGTGGGCCGGGTCGCCATGGTGACGCCGCCCGGGCGGTTGCAGCCGGCGGTGCTGGCGGCGGCCAGGGAAGCGGGCGTGGACGAGATCTGGCGCGTCGGCGGCGCCCAGGCCGCGGCGGCGCTCGCGTTCGGGGCCGGGCCGATCCGACCCGTGGACAAGATCGTCGGGCCGGGCAACGCCTATGTCACCGCGGCCAAGCGCCGGCTTTACGGCGTGGTCGGGATCGACGCCCTGGCCGGGCCGTCCGAGATCGTCGTGGTGGCGGACGCCGAGAACAATCCCGACTGGATCGCCGCCGACCTGTTGTCCCAGGCCGAGCATGACCCCGACGCCCAGTCGATTCTGATCACCGACGATCCGGCGTTCGCGGCCGCGGTCGAGGCGGCGATCGAACGCCAGCTAACCACGCTCGCGACCGGCGAGGATGCCCGCGCATCGTGGGAGACCCACGGCGCGGTGGTGATCGCGCCGCTGGACAGATCGCCGAGCCTGGTCGACGCGATCGCGCCGGAGCATGTCGAGTTCGCCGTGGCGGCGCCGGAACGCCTGGCGGACCAGGTGCGCCACGCCGGCGCGATCTTCCTGGGCCGTTATACGCCGGAGGCGATCGGCGACTATGTGGCCGGGTCCAACCACGTCCTGCCGACCAGCCGCGCCGCGCGATTCTCGTCCGGGCTTTCGGTGTTCGACTTCTTGAAGCGGACCTCGATCGTCAAATGCGACGCCGGAGCGATCGGCCGGCTCGGCCCGGCCACCGTGACCCTTGCCGCCGCGGAGGGCCTTCCCGCGCACGGCCGCTCGGTTTCCATACGCCTGAACGCCCGCGAATGACGAAGCCGCGTTCATGGGATGACGAGGGCGGGTCGATTAGACTAAAGCTCAGGCTTGCGGGCGCTGATCTTGCGGCGTCTTGAACCGGGCTGTCGCACGCCTCGATGACCGAAGATCGATCCCATCGCCTGCAAAACGTCGTCCTGGACGAAGCCTCGCTGGCGTCCGCCTCGCGCGACCAGGACCATGAGCGGCAGGTCGCCATCTTCGATCTTCTGGAGGCCAACGTCTTCCGGCCGGACGGCGCGGAGGCGGGACCGTACGACCTGAGCATCGCCCTGATCGAAAATCGCCTGGCGCTGGATATCCACGGGCCGTCCTACCAGCGGCGGCACCTGCTCTCGCTCTCGCCGTTCAGGAGCGTGATCAAGGACTATTTCATGGTCTGCGAGAGCTATTACGACGCCATCCGCAATTCCACGCCGGCCCAGATCGAGGCCTTGGACATGGGGCGGCGCGGATTGCACAACGAAGGCTCGATGCTGCTGATGAAGCGGCTGGAGGGCAAGGTCGAGACCGATGTCGACACCGCCCGGCGCCTGTTCACCCTCATATGCGCTCTGCACTGGCGGGGTTAGGGCATGGCCGCTGACCTGATCGGCCAGCTTCCCGGCGCCGTCCTGTTCGCCTGCAACTTCAATCGCGTCCGCTCGCCCATGGCGGAGGCGCTGACCAAGCTGATCTACGGCCACCGGTTCTATGTCGACAGCGCCGGCCTGAAGCCGCAGGAAGAGGTCGATCCGTTCGTGGAGATCGTGATCGACGAGGTGGGCGGAGACTTGACGCGCCACCGCAGCAAGAGCTTCGACGACCTGACCGACACCTCGTTCGACCTGGTCATCTCGCTGACCCCGCACGCCCAGCATCGGGCGGTGGAGCTGGCGCGCGGGCGGGCGATCGACATCGAATATTGGCCGACCATGGACCCGACCCTGGCCTCCGGCTCGCGAGACGCGGTGCTGGACGCCTATCGCGCCACGCGGGACGATCTGCGCCGCCGCATTTTCGAACGGTTCGGCAGGCCATCGACGTTTGGCGGCTGAATAGCGTATACTGACTCATCTGACGCGGCTCGCGCACCGAACCCATCGGCGCGAGCCGTGTTTCATTATGTTGATTGCCTGCCGACCGATTGCCGGTCATGGAGCCCGTATGGCGAAAGAAGAACTGCTGGAATTCCCAGGAACAGTCAGTGAATTGCTGCCGAACGCGACGTTCCGCGTAAAGCTGGAGAACGAGCACGAAATTATCGCCCACACCGCCGGCAAGATGCGCAAAAACCGCATCCGGGTGCTGGCGGGCGACAAGGTGCTGGTCGAAATGACCCCCTACGACCTGACCAAGGGTCGCATCACCTACCGGTTCAAATAGCGGCGGACGGTCCGCCATCCTGATTCTCGCCAGCGCCAGCCCGCGCCGCCTCGAACTGCTGAAACAGATCGGCGTCGCGCCAGACCGCATCCTTCCCGCCGATATCGACGAGACCGCCCTGGCCGACGAGACGCCGCGCCAGTTGGCCCTGCGTCTCGCGCGGGAGAAGGCCACGGCCGTCGCGGCGATGGACGAGGCGGCTGGCGCGCATGTGATCGCCGCCGACACCGTGGTGGCGGTCGGGCGCCGGGTGCTGCCCAAGGCCGAGACCGCCGAGCAGGCGCGCGCTTGCCTGACGCTGATGTCGGGCCGCGCGCACCGGGTGCTGACGGGTGTGGCCGTGCGGGCGCCAGACGGCCGCGTCGCGGCGCGGCTCAGCGAGAGCCGGGTGCATTTCAAGCGGCTGACGCCGGCCGAGATCGACCGTTATCTGGCCGGCGGCGAATGGCGGGGCAAGGCCGGCGGCTATGGGATCCAGGGCGCGGCCGGCGCCTTCGTGATGGCGCTGCAGGGCTCCTATACAGGCGTGGTCGGCCTGCCGCTCTATGACGCGCTGGGCCTGCTCGAAGGCCTGGGCTGGAGGCGGCCATGAACCGGCGGCGGCTTTTTCTGGACAAGGCGCCGGGCGAGAGCCGGGGCGTGGTCACCCTGGACGGCCGGCCCGAACGGCTGCTGATCCGACGCATCGACGATTTGCCCGGCCAGCTTCCGGGCGCGCGGTCGGTGGCGCGGGTGCGCCGGATCGAACGCGGGCAGGGCGGCGCGTTCCTCGACCTGGGGGAGGGGCCCGAGGCGCTGCTGCCTCTGACCGGCGCGGCCAAGGGCCTCAACGAGGGCGCGGCGGTCGAGGTCGAGATCATCACCCAGGCGCGCCGCGGCAAGGGCGCGGTGGCCCGGTTCGTCGCCCATGCCGAAGGCTCGCCCAGGCTGGCGGCGCCCGCGCCGGGCCTGACCGAGCAACTGATACGGTTCGCGCCCGACCAGGCGGTGGGCTGGGGGGCGGAGGCGCGGGAGGCCGCGGACATCGCCGAGGAGGCCGCCCTGGCGATCGAGCATCCCCTGCCGGGCGGCGGGGTGATCAGCATCGAGCCGACCCGCGCCCTGACCGCCATCGACATTGACCTGGGCGCGACCGGCGGGGACTCCGCGCGGGCGGTGCGCAGGATCAATTCGAGCGCGATCGATGAAGCCGCCCGGCTGCTCCGGCTGAAGTCCATAGGCGGCCTGGTCGTGTTCGACCTGATCGGCGAGCGTCACGATGGCGCGGCTCTGGCGGCGGCGGCCAAGGCGGCCTTCGCGCCGGACCAGCCAGGGGTTTCGATCGGCCCGGTGAGCCGGCTTGGGCTTCTGCAACTGGCCTTGCCGCGCCGCGCGCGACCGATCGGGGAGTTCCTGACCGAGGCCGACGGCCGCGCCGCGCCCGCCGCGATCGCATTGCGGCTTCTGAGGGCCCTGGAGCGCGAGGGCAGGGCCGATGGCGGGGCGCGGTTGGTGGGCCATTGCGCGCCCGCGGCGGCGGCGGCCGCGCGCACCTATATTGACGAATTGATCGGCCGAATCGGGCCCCGGTTCGAGATCCGGGCCGATCCCGGTTTCCTGAGCGATCGGTTCGAGGTTAGCGCCCTATGAAGGTTCCAGCCTGCCCGATGTGCCGCAAACCCGTCGAACCGGCGTTCCGGCCCTTCTGCTCCAAGCGCTGCGCCGATCTGGACCTGCAGCGCTGGCTCACCGGCCGCTACGCGATCCCGGGCGCCGCGGCCGAAGAGGGCGACGAAGACGGCGGCCCTCCCAGGGCGCGCGACGAGGGCGCGCCCGAGGACTAGCCGACCCGCTGGACAGCGCCCGGCGCCTCCCGTATAGACGGCCTCCCGCGAAATCGCGGCCCCTCGACGGGTCGCGCGTGCGGCGCCTGGGTAGCTCAGTTGGTAGAGCAGCGGACTGAAAATCCGCGTGTCGGTGGTTCGAATCCGCCCCCAGGCACCACGGCTTCCGGCCCCCCCAAGGGATGGCAGCCGGTGGAGCGACTGAAATCCGGTCAACCACCTTGCACTCAGCCGGTTTTTTCACCATCTACCGGTTGTTTCACATAACGGATGTTGCTGCACTGCAGCGATATCCTGCCCCTTGCGGCTGAAATCTCCAAGCCGTTCAAGGGTATCGGTGTTGTGCATTGCAGCACGCGCCGACGTGGGCCGTCTGAATGCTTCCTTCGCCCTTGACGATGCCGATTGGGGTTGCCACAGAACGCTCTCCGCAATTCTGACGTTGCGGTAAGACTTCGCCGTTTGACGGCGGCGAAGGGTCTAAGCGCCTTCGATACGTTGAGCCTCGGTCCCGCGGGAGCGAACTGGGCGGGTCGGGCCGGCGTAGCGACGGCGGTTTTTCCGAGGCCACATCCTGGCCTTATATATAATTTGAGTAGGGTGGAGACGCTTTCGCGCGACGACCCTTTCGGTCCAAACGTGGTAGACCAAGCAGGAACTGGCGACAGATGCTCGACAACAAACGAACGACCCCCATCATTGCTCTGATCGGCGCGCTTGCGTTGCTGACGAGCTCGCCGGCGCTCGCTCAGTCGGCCGCGCCCGCGGCCTCTTCCGCCGCGGCGAGTTCCGCGGCCCCGGCCGCCAGCGGCGCGCCAGCCGACTCCTCGGCCGCGCCCGCGCCCTCTGGCGACACCGCCCCGGCCCAGATCCAAGGCGCCGGCAAGCTCGGCCCGTTGACCATGTTCATGAACGCCACGGTGGTCGTGAAGACGGTCATCATCGGCCTGTTCCTGGCCTCGGTGTTCTCCTGGTTCCTGCTGATCACCAAGCTGCTCGAAATGGGCAACCTCAACCGTGAATCGGACAAGTTCCTGGAAGCTTTCCGCGGCGCCCGCTCGGTCAGCGACATCAACCGCATCGCCACCTCGGACGAATTCGTCGGCAACCCGATGGCCGACATGGCCGCCGCCGCCGCGACCGAAGTCGAGCTGTCCCGCCAGGCTGGCCTGCAGGTCGCCGGCGACCACCGCGACTCCACGATCAACCGGGCCAACTCGGCGGTGAGCGCCGTTCAGGCCTCCCTGTCCCGCCGTCTCGCCGGCGGCATGCAGTTCCTGGCGTCGGTGGGCGCGAACAGCCCCTTCGTCGGACTGTTCGGAACGGTTTACGGGATCATGGTGTCGTTCATCAATATCGCCAACACCGGTACGACCAACCTGGCCGCGGTGGCTCCGGGCATCTCCGAAGCGCTTCTGGCCACGGGCTTCGGCCTGTTCGCCGCCATCCCGGCGGTTATCTTCTATAACTACTTCCAGACCCGCATCTCCCACTACGGGACGCGCGCGGAAGGCTTTGTCGCTGAACTGACCAACGCCATCTCCCGCCAGCTCGACAAGGGAGCCTAAACCCTATGGCCGCCAAACTCTCAGGCTCAGGCGGCGGGTCCGGCATTGAGCAAAACGCGGACATCAACGTTACACCCTTCGTGGACGTGATGCTGGTTCTGCTGATCATCTTCATGGTGGCGGCCCCATTGGCCACCGTGTCGGTGAAGCTCGATCTCCCACCGGCGGTGGTGATCCAGAAGGCCCCGAACCCGCCTAAGCCGATCTATATCTCGATCCAGAAAGGCGGTTCCTTGTACATCGGCGACTTTCCCACGGATCTGGACACGCTCGGCGGCGATCTGCGCAAGCAGCTCAACGGCAAGCGCGACCCGACCAAGGAGCGGATTTTCATCCGCGCCGACAAGGAAACCATCTACGGCGACTTTATGGGCGTGATGAACAAGCTCCAGGACAACGGTTTCTATAGCGTGGCGCTGGTCGGCTTGGATCAACGCGGCGGAAGTAAGTAGGGCTCGCGCGCATGGTAGATCAAACGCAGCCCACGCCCGACGATGAACACCACTTCACGCACTACGACCCGTTAACGGCCGAGCGTAGGCCCCAGCGCGGCGGTAGTACGGCGAAGACGGTCGCGATCGTCCTGACAGTCGGCGTCCACCTGGCGGTGGGTTTCTATCTGTGGAAGGCGAAATTCGAATCCAAGATGCAGGACTTCACCGATAGCGCGGTGCAAGTGAGCCTGCTGAAGCCCCCGCCCCCCCCGCCGCCGCCTCCGCCGCCGCCGAAAACCGAGAAGCCGCCGCCGCCGCCGGAAATCCAGCCGCGCCCCCCGGTGGCTCCGCCGCCAGACGTGGCGCCGCCGCCGCCGCTGCCGATCCCGCCGGTGCCCAAGGCGCCGCCGCCACCGCCGCCAGCCCCGCCGCCACCTCCGCCGCCGCCGCATGTGGCCGTGATCACGAACCCGCACTGGACGAGATTGCCGGACGCGGATGACTTAGCCCGGTATTATCCGGACCGGGCGCTGCGTATGAACACGAGTGGCAGCGCGCGCATGTCGTGCGTCGTGACCGCCAATGGCACCCTGTCGGACTGTTCGGTGGTTTCGGAAACCCCCGCGGAATTCGGGTTCGGCGACGCGGCCCTGAAGATGGCCAAGCTGTTCAAGATGCAGCCCAAGACCGAGGACGGCGCACCCGTCGGCGGCGCCCGGGTCTTCATTCCGATCCGCTTCCAGGTTCCGTCCGAATAAGCGCGTTGAAACCAGAAAGACGTCAAAGGCTCCGGAGCAGTCCGGGGCCTTTTTCGATTGCGGATGGACGCTGAATCCTTCTCCCCTTGCGGGAGAAGGATTCAGCGTCCTAACAGCCCTCGCTCGCCCAGCCAGGCGCGCAGGATCGCATTGACGCGATCGGCCGCCTCCTGCTGGACCCAGTGCGAGACGCCGGCGAGCCGCACCAGGGTCATGTCGGCGACATAGGGGCGGTAGCCCTGGGTCAGGGCCACGCCCAGGAACGGATCCCGCTCGCCCCAGACCATCAGGGTCGGGGTCTCGATGCGCGGAACGCGGCCGGGCCCCCAGCGGCCCAGTCCCGTGGCGTTGGCTCGGTAGTAGTTGATCATCGCGGTCATCGCCCCCGGCGCGGCGGCGTTATCGCGATAGTGGTCGATGATCTCCTCCGGGAAGGACGCGGCGTCCGCGGCGGTCTGGCTGAAGGACCGGCCGACGATCCGCGCCCGATCCGCCGACAGCAACGTTTCCGGCAGCCAGGGCAGTTGGAAGAACAGCACGTACCAGGACTTCAGCCATTGGCTGGGCGAGCGGCGGACATGGTCCAGATAGACCGCCGGATGGGGGGCGTTCATGATCACCAGCCCATCCAGGGGGCGGCCGCGCTCGATGGCGAACACCCAGGCGACGATCGCGCCCCAGTCGTGGGCGATCAGCAAGCGCCGGCGCGCGCCGAGGGCGTCGAACAGGGCCGAGACATCGGCCGTCAGATGGTCGAGCGCATAGGCGGCGCGCTCGGCGGGCCGGCTGGAGCCGCCATAGCCGCGCAGGTCCGGCGCCACCGCCCGCCAGCCGAGCGCGGCCAGGGCCGGCAACTGCTCGCGCCAGGACCGGCGGCTCTCCGGAAATCCATGCAGGCACAGCGCCACGGCGTCGCCGTGTCCCGCCTCGTCGATGGTGAAGCTGAGGCCGTTGGCGTCGATCTGGCGTGTGTGAATCTCGGTCACGCCATGAGGATGCGCGGTGGAAAGCCGCTTCACAAGCGGCCAGCGGCGGCTTGATCGCGGGGCCTTGGGCGATTAGACATGCGCTTTCGCGGTGCGCCGCCTTAGCTCAGTTGGTTAGAGCGCTAGATTGTGGATCTAGAGGTCCTCGGTTCGAACCCGAGAGGTGGTACCACGCCAAAGGCCGCGATGGCGGCTTGGGATTTGGATCGCGCGCGGCTTGCGCGCTCCGACTCCCGTTCTCAGCGCCGAGCCACGCCCTTCCCAGGCTAACCTGACGGCGCCGACGGCGGGCAGTATTGCTTAGCTCCGCTGCTGAAACTTGGATCTATTTCCCTTACGCTGTAAATACCCTGGGTATAAGTATTTACGCTGTAAGTAAATTGGCGATCAAATGATGTAACCTTGGTTGACAGACGCGTGGCGACGCTAGGATTATTGTCGCGGCCTCCGATTTGGGGCGGTTCGGCAGCCTCAATACCAACACAGTAACAAGTATAGGTTTGGAGAGACTAATGAAGTTTGTTCTCGCCGCCGGCGCCTTTGCGCTGGCCGCCACGCTTGCCGCCGGCTCGGCTTTCGCCACCACCATCACCGACACCACGGGATTTTTGCCGCAGGCCTTCTATAGCGGCCCACACAACGGAGACATGGATATCAAGAGCGTCTCGGCGACGATCGACGGGTCTGATTTTATACTCAGCGCGACATTGGATGGCCCGATCGGGACGACCGCCAACGCGGTCTATGTGTGGGGCGTCAATACGGGCGATGGAACCGCCGCCTTCGCCCCCGAAGGGCTCACCAAGGTGCTCTTCAACGATGTCGTCGTCATAAATCCGGCCGCGCCCGCGGCGGGCGTCACGATTTCGGGCGACACCGTCACGGATATCGTTTCGATCGCCAGTCTCAAGAACGAGGGATTTTCGCCCAGCCAATACGGTTTTAGCTTCTGGCCGAATCTGGGGGCCGCCGGCAATTCCGATTTCGCGCCGGACAACGCGACCTTCACGGCCAGCGCCGTTCCGGAACCGGCAAGCTGGGCGATAATGCTCGTGGGCTTCGGCGGCTTGGGCGCGGTGACGCGTCATGCGCGGCGCAAGCGCATGACCCCTGGCCTGACCTAGAATATGAGCGCCGCGGGGTCAGGAGCCCCGCGGCGCTCGACCGCGCCGCGCGAGAAACGCCGTCCGCACCGACGCGCGACCCGCGATCGCTCAGAACCCTTCTGGAATCGCGTTGCCGCCGGCGTCGCCCAGCTCCGAGCCGCCATCGACCGTGATGATCGCGCCGGTGATGTATTTGGCGCTGTCGGTCGAGAGGAAGATGGCCGCCTCGGCAATGTCGGTCTTGGTCCCGTAGTCGCGCAGGGCGAGGCGGTTCTTGATCGCCGCGGCCGCTTCCGGCGTGGAGGCGAGACGGCGCATGCCTTCGGTGTCCTCGATCGGGCCCGGAGAGATGGCGTTGACCCGCACCCCGGCCGGGTCCCATTCCATGGCCAGGCACTTGGTCAGCATGTTGACGCCCGCCTTGGCCGCGCAGGCATGGGCCTGGTAGAGCGACGGCCGCACGGCCTGGCCCGCGGTGATCGAGATCAGCGACGCGCCGGGGCGGTTCAGGTGCTCGAACGAGGCCCGAAGCACGTTGAACGTGCCGATCAGGTCGATGTCGATCACCGTCTTGAAGCCGTTGGCGCTCATGCCCAGCGCGGGCGCCAGGAAATTGCCGGCCGCGCCGGAAAGCACGATGTCGATCTTGCCGAGCCGCTCGACGGATTGGCGAAGCGCGGCCTCGACGGCGGCGTAGTCGCGGACGTCGGCGGCGATCCCGATGGCTTCATGGCCCTCATCGATGATGGTCTGGGCCGCCGCCGCGATCTTGTCGGCGCCGCGGCTGATCAGGGCGACCCGGGCGCCGGCGCGGGCGAAATGCTGGGCGACGCCCAGATTGATCCCGCTGGAGCCGCCGGCCACGAACGCCACCTTGCCGGCCAGCGCCCGCTCCTTGATCGAACTGGTCATCCTGGAATTCCCCCCCTGGTCGTTCGGCGCGTGGTGCGCACGGATGTCGATTCCGGCGGCCGGCCGGATCGGCATCCGCGCGTTCAGCGCGGCGGCATGCGGATAGCGCCGTCCAGGCGGACCGTCTCGCCGTTGAAATAGCTGTTGCCGAGCATGGTCAGGGCCAGGTTCGCGTATTCGTGCGGGTGACCGAGCCGCTTGGGGAAGGGAACCGAGGCGGACAGGCCCTCGAAGATCGGCAGCGCGCGGGTCTTCACCGCCAGCATCGGCGGCGTGGCCATGATGCCGGGCAGGATGGTGTTGATGCGGATACCCTCGCTGGAAAGGTCGCGCGCGATGGTCAGGGTCATGCCCTTGATGCCGGCCTTGGAGGCGGAATAAGCGACCTGGCCGATCTGGCCGTCCTCGGCGGCGACCGAGCCGGTATTGACGATCGCGCCGCGCTCGCCGTCCTCGTTCGGCTCCAGCGAGGTCATGCCGAGCGCGCTCTTGGTGATGCAGCGGAAGGTGCCGATCAAGTTCAGGCCGATCACCCACTCGAAATCGCTGACCGCATAGGCCTTGTAGGCGCCGGCCTGCTTGTCATAGCCGACCGTCTTGCCGCCCCGGCCGCCGCCGGCGCAATTGACCAGCACGCGCTCCTGGCCATGGGCCGCGCGGGCCTTGGCGAAGCCGGCGTCGACCGACTCCTCGCTCATCACATTGACCTCGCAATAGAGTGCGCCCAGTTCCTCGGCCTTCTTGGCGCCGGTCTCCGGGTTGAGGTCGAAAATGGCCACCTTGACGCCGAGGTCGCGGAGCGCCTTCGCGGTCGCGGCGCCCAGGCCGGATGCACCGCCCGTGACCACCGCCGAAATGGAACTGTCGAGTTTCATCGCTGTCTCCCTGAATTTGTTTTTCATCAATGAGGTTGGATCGGCCCGGGTCAATCCGTGACCTTGAGGCATGGGCGGCGAAGCGGGGCGTTAGGCGGTTTCAGGTCGGTTTGCATCGGACCCACGCGGAGCGCCGAACCTAGTCTTCGACCTCGGTCTGCGGGCGATCGCCGCCGTCGGCGATCTCCTCATGCCAATGGCCTTGCGGGTCCTCGTATTGGATGCCGGTGGTCTCGCCGCTCACCGCCTGCTCGTGGGCGGCCCGGTGCGCGGCCTTGGAGGCGGCGTCGCGGCTTGGAAAGGTCTCCGAGAAGGTTCCGTCGACCTTATAGGCCCAGCCGCCGTCGTGCTCGACCACCTCGTACTTCAAAACGGTCATTGGCTCCATCCGCTCAAAGGTTCGGTCGAGAACTGGACGCGTTTCGGCGCTCGCCATCAAGACCGAATTGCACGCTCTTTCAACGCGCGGCCTGGGGCGCGCGTTCGATATTGGGCGGCAGCGCCGCCAAGAGTCTATCGCCGCCTTTCCCAGGTCGCGGCCGGCGATCCCGTCGCCATGGTCGCGCCCGACCTCGGCTATGCCAGCCCCGCCGCCTTCATCATGAGGTTCAGTCGCCTGGCGGGCTTTCCGCCGAGCCGAGACCGCCGCTGACCAACGACCGCCCGTCAGACGCCACCCGTCACGGGTACGAGCGCGCCGGTGACCGCGCGCGCCGCGTCCGAGGCCAGGAACAGGATCACCGCCGTCAGGTCCTGTGGGGTGACCCATTTGGAGGCGTCGGCGTCCGGCATGTCGGCTCTGTTGGCTGGCGTGTCTATGATCGAGGGAAGCACGGCGTTGACCGCGACCTTGCCCTTGAACTCCGCGGCCAAGGCTTCGGTCAGGCGGTGGACGCCCGATTTGGAGGCGGCGTAGGCGCCCATGCCGGCGTCGGCCTTCAGCGCCGCGTTGGCCCCGATATTGACGATCCGCCCCTGGCTGGCCAGCAGGTGAGGCAGGGCGGCGCGGCAGGCGTTGAGCGTGGTGACGACATTCATGGCGTGAAGCCGCTCCCAAGTGGCCGTGTCGCCGCCCTCCATCGTCTGCCAGACGAAACCGCCGGCGATATTGATCAGGGCGTCGATGCGCCCGAACTGGTCCATCACGGCCGCGACGGCTTTCGCGGCCTCGTCGGGCTTGGCCAAGTCGACCCCGCCCAGCAACAGGGCGCCAGTCCCCAGCGCTTCGGCGAGACCCGCGGGCGGAGCCGCGGCGAAATCGAGCGCCGCGACCTTGGCCCCGCTCCAGGCGGCCTCGCTCGCCACGGTTCGACCCAGGGCGCCAAAGGCGCCGGTGACCACTACGACCTTATCCCGCATGAGCTTCCCCGTTCTGGCGCCCGCCGATCAGCGGCCGTGGGACGCCGGCTTACGCTTTTCGGCGAAGGCGCGAATGACTTCCGTCGTCCGCCGACGCATAGCAGGTTTGGAACAGGTCTTCACAGCGATCAAGATCACGGTCGGCCAGGCCCATCGCCGCCGTGGCCCTCCGCGCCGCCATTCAATCGAGATCGCCCAGATCAACGGGCTCGGCCCGGTCGAGCGGCGGGGCGCCCGACTTGAGGGTCCCCGCCACCCATCACGCCATGGGAGAGCCGACGACCAGCACCACGATCACCCGCAGGGCTTGCAGCGCCATAACGAACGGGGTGTCCACCTTGGTGGAGGGCCGTAAAGGCCTGCCAAAGTGAGATCCCTGGCGCCGCCGGGCGTCAGGCTGGATACAAGAGTCCGACGTAGGTCGCCGTGCGATCATTCACGCCGGCGTCAGGACACCAGGGCGCCGCGCGAGACCGTGTGGCCGCCTACGAGGGAAGTTTCGCCCGGCCATAGGGCGTTGACCAGCCCGGCAACCGTCCGCGAGAGGCCAGTCGCATACACGGCCGTCGGCGTGTCGGCCCCCGGCCGTAGGGCCGCCAGCACGGACTCAATATCAACAGACGAGAAACTCGAACCTAACAAGGCGCGAATCTGCTCGGGTTCGCTCAGTAAAAGATCGGCTGGCCCTTCGCCCGCCGCCAGGCCACGGGCCGCGACGACGTGGTGGAGCGCCTTCATAAGCAAAGGTGGGACCTCTTCAGGAAACCCGCCCGCGGCGAGTACGCCTGCCATCCTGACCATCCGCTCGGCCTCGCCGCGCCATTCGACCGCTTGGTGGGCGTGCGCGTCGGCGGGAGGGTTGGCGTCAGCGAACTCGGCCGCCGTGTGAAGGACGCGCGGCGACTCGCCGGCCACTTTCATGATTCCAGAGCTGACGAGGCGGCGAAGAGTGAGCCAGGTCGCCCGGTCGACGACCTCGGCTTGTACGCCGCCTTCCGGTGAATTCAGCCGCTCGATTTCGGCCGTCAGGGCGTCGGCCTCTAGATCGAGGACGGCGAGCACACGAACCCCGCCAGGCCCGGTCTGAACCTCCACGCGCAGGACTCGGTCACCGTGCCGGTTCCGCAAATCCGCGGCGAGAACCTCCTCCGGTGGCGAGATGCTCGGACCCAGCGCTTCCGCGCCGTCCAGCATGGCGCGCATTCGCTCGATAAGCGCGCCGCGGCCTGACGGCATCTTCAACGCGCCGACCTCGCCCAATCCATCCAACAGGCCGTCCGCCAGCGCCTGTTTGGCGCCGAGCAGATGCAGAATGGAATGCTCGATGGTGTTCTCGGCCACGAAATTGATGACGGTGACCGAACGGGTCTGATTTTTCCGCCATGCCCGGGCGATGCGCTGTTCCAGCTTCGCGGGATTCCAGGGCAGGTCGAGATTGATGACCGCGCTCGCCGCCTGCAGGTTCAGGCCTACGCTGCCGCTGTCGGTCGACAGGAAGAGTCGGCAAGCCGGATCCTGCTTGAAGCGGTTGATCTCCTCGCGGCGGCGAATCTGGGGGACCGAGCCTGTGTGCCAAGCGGCCTCCACGCCCAATTCGGAGGCGAGTTCGTGCACGAGTTGAAGCATGCGCTCCCATTCGGAGAAGATGATGATCTTGCGCTCGGGCTCGGCCAGCAGATCTTCGAGGACACGCTCCAGCTCTTCCAGCTTCGGGCAGATGCGGCAGGTGGGATCGAGAATGGCCGGCGTGTCGCAGATCATCCGCATGCAGGCCAACAGCATCTGCATCCGATCGAATTCCTGCTGCGTCAGCGGGCGCCGCTGGGCGATCTGGGCCAGCTTGGCCGCGCCCTGGGCGAAGTCGTCGTAACGCACCTGCTGCTCTTCGACCATCGGTACGAAAAAGGTCTTGACCGTTCGCCCCGGCAACTCGGATTCCACGTCGGCCTTGCGGCGGCGCAGCAGCACCGGCCGCACCCGGCGCTGCAGCTCTTCGAGGTTGCGATAGTCTACCGGGCGTCCTCGCTCGTCCAGCTTGTAGAAGCTGCGGTTGAAGCGGAACAGGGGTCCGACCAGTTCGGGATCAAGGTACTGGACGATGGAATAGAGTTCGTCGATGCGGTTTTCCACCGGCGTACCGGTGAGCACGAAGGCGTAGCGCGAGCGCAGCGACTTCACCATGCGCGCCGTCTTCGTGTGCCAGTTCTTGATCCTCTGGGCCTCGTCCAAGACCACGATCTGCGGCGCCAGCAGCTCGTTGATCGCCTCGGCGTCGCTCAGCACCTGCTCGTAGTTCACGATGGTGAAGAACGGCGGGTCGCGATAGGCGGCGAGCCGCGCGGGCCTGGGGCCGAACACCGACCGGACAGGCCGGTCGATGAACCGCGCGATCTGTTCTTCCCACTCGGCCTTCAGCGAGGCTGGGCAAACGATCAGCACCCGCTCGACGCCTTCGCGGCGGGCCAGCAGTTCGCAGGCGGCGATGGCCTGGACGGTCTTGCCCAGGCCCATCTCGTCGGCCAGGAGCGCCCGCCCGCCGAAAGCCAGATGGATCATGCCTTCGCGCTGATAGGGCAGGAGCGGGCGCCGCAGGATGTCGAAGCTGGTCGGATCGTCCTCCGCCTCGGCCAGGAATCGCGCCCGCGCCGCGACCCGCGACCGCTCGCGCTTGTGACGCTCCAGCCACGGAGCGAAATGGCGAGAGACACGCAGCCGCCCGCGAATCGACGCTGGGGCGGTCGCATGGGCCCGGATCAAGGCCTCGATGCCATCCGGATCGGCGCGAACCCGATCCTCGGCATCGAGGTAGGTCGCCAGCCAGGCCCGGATTTCGGCGGTCTGCCCGTCCATATTCTTCGGCCAAGCGACAACGGGCGCTGGCTCGCCGTTTCGCGCCAGGAACACTTCCACGCGCGGAGAGCCTTCAGCCGCGGCGGCGCGGAATGCGCGAACGCCGCGGCGGCGCAGGCCGGCCAGTACGCCCTCGATGTGCTTGCAGGCGCCCAGTCCGTTGACCTGATAGTCGATACAGCCGCAAGCGTTCCCGAACCCCTCCAGGGCGCGGATCTCCACATCGTAGGCGTTGCCGCTCTCCGAGCGTGCGCGAAAGTCCCCGAATATCGGATGTTCGGATTCCAACGCCTCCACCGCGACGATCTCCGTGCGGCCTCGCCAGCGCCTGAGTTCGATTTCGTGCTCGTCGCTGGTGTCCCAGCCCTGGGGCGAGGACGGCCGCTCCAACACGGCGACGGCGCGCTGGCCTTTGCGGCCTATCCCTTTGCGGCCTATCCCTTTGCCGCCTGTCCCTTTGCCGCCGGAAGGCGCCGACGGCGCGCGTGCGCGACGTGATTCTGTTTGCATGCCGGGAGGCTAGCACCCGCCCAGACGGCATCAACCGCGACCGGGCGGGCGCCGCGCGATTTTCACCCTGGCAAACTGGCATGATCGGTGATGTGCGAGTAGGGCGAAGGGGCGCCACCTGGCGCGACCGAACGCCCTCCGTGCACGCCGAGATGTCAGAAGTGGACCGAAGCCTACTTTTGCGTTTATATGGTGAAAATGAGTCGATGAACCATGGCGACTTACATAGGCGACAATGCGGGTCATCGATGCCGAGGCTAACCCCGAGCAGTGGCTGTTGTGCCGGATGGGTTCGCGTCTCTGCGCTCTGCCTAGAGAGAGCGTCCGCGAGGTCCTGCGGCCGCTCCCCACCGAACCGCTAGCACGATCCCCGGCGTTCGTGCTCGGACTGTGCATCCTCAGGGGAGCCCTGGTTCCGGTCATCGACGCCGCGATGTTGCTGGGCGAGCCGACGATCAAGCCCGAGCGTCTGGTGGCGATCAGGGTCAATGACCGAACGATCGCCCTGGCGGTCACCGCCGTGCTGGGTCTGGAGTCGATCACCTCGGCGGGGCTGCCGCCATTACTGCGGGAGGCCGCCGGCGAGATAATCGCCGCGATCACCGTCCTCGACGCCGAAATCCTGCTTGTTCTGAACGCCGCGCGAATCGTGCCGGACGGCCTGCTTGAAGATCTGGCCGCGCGCGAGCCCGTGCTGTGATTGGAGCGCCGGCGCCTCGCGACGTGGGCTGTTTCGCGGAAGCGATCACCCGCGTTCTGGGGCTGCAATTCGAAGATGCGAAGATCGGCTTCCTGGGCGAGGTGCTGCAGAGACGGCAGGAGGCGCTTGGGCTTTCGAGCCAGGCCTATCTTCGGATGCTGGAAACGGCGCCCCAGGGCGATGAACTCGGCGCGCTCGCCAGCGAACTGACTGTCGCTGAAACCTATTTCTTCCGGAACCACGAGCAGTTCGACGCGCTCATCGCGGTCGTCCTGCCGGACCGCATGCGAGTCCAGGCGGCGACGAAGACCCTGCGCATCCTGTCCGCCGCCTGCGCCTCCGGCGAAGAAGCCTATTCGATCGCCATGGCGACGCGTGACGCCATCGTGGATCCCTCTTGGACGGTGTCCATTCGAGCCGTGGACCTCAATCCAGAGGTCTTGGCGAAAGCCGCCCGCGCCCGTTACTCCGCCTGGGCCCTGCGCGAAACGCCCCCTGAAACCCGGCGCAAATGGTTCCGTTCGGAAGCCCGCGACCTGATCCTTGACGAGGCGTTGGTGGACGCGGTCGACTTCGAACAACGCAATCTCGCGGTCGACGATCCCGACCTCTGGCGGCCGGGCGCCTACGATGTGGTTTTCTGCCGCAATGTGCTGATGTATTTCGCGCCGGAGCAGGCCCGCGCGGTGATCAACCGCATCGCGCGGGCCCTCGCGCCAGGTGGTCATCTGTTTCTGGGCCACGCCGAGACCCTGCGCGGGCTCTCGGACGATTTTCTTCTGCGCCATACCCACGGCGCCTTCTACTACGAGCGGAAGGACGAACTCCGCGAACTCCCTGCTCGCGTGGAGCAGCCGTCGCCCGGATCGATCGCCGGCATGACGACGCTGGAGACCTTCAACGACGCCTGGGTCGACACCATCCGCAGAGCCAGCGAACGGGTCGATGCGCTGGTCCCGGCGCGGCGCGCCGCCCGACCCGTCACCGCCTTGGCGGCGTCAAGGAAATGGGACCTGGGACCCATACTCGATCTCGCGCGCGAAGAACGCTTCACCGAAGCGCTCGCGCGAGTCCGCGATCTCGCGTCGCGACACAAAGACGATCCCGACGCGCTCCTCCTTGAAGCGATGCTTTTGGCGAACAGTGGTGAGTTTTCGGCGGCCGAAGCGGTTTGCCGGCGACTGTTGTCGATCGACGACCTGAACGCCGGCGCCCATTACGCGCTCGCCCTGTGTCGTGAGGGGCGGGACGACCGGCCAGGCGCGGCCGAGCATGACCGGACGGCGGTCTATCTGGATCCAATGTTCGCGATGCCGCGACTGCATCTGGGATTGCTCGCGCGTCATGCCGGTGATCGCGCCGCCGCCCGACGCGAGCTGAGCCAGGCGCTGGTCTTGCTAAGACGCGAGGACGCCTCCCGGCTTCTGCTGTTTGGAGGCGGCTTCAATCGTGAGGCCTTGATCGCCCTTTGCCGATCGGCCCTCGGCGACTGTGGTGGGCGGCTTTGAGCGAGGCGCCATCAACCCTGGCTGGCCGCGCCGAGGAATTGCGGCGGGCGTTCGATCGCGCCTTCGCCGAAGAGGTGCGCGGCGAAGCCGTGCGGACGGAAGATCTCCTGGCCTTCCGTGTGGAAGCGGAGCCTTACGCGCTGCGACTGTCGGAAATCGCCGGCCTGTACGCCAACCGCATGATCACGCGGCTTCCCGGCGGCGCGACCGCATCGCTTGGCCTCGCCAGCTTCCGCGGCGCCATCGCCGCGGTCTACGATCTGCACGCCCTGCTGGGCCGGCGAACGGCCGAAAGGCCGCGCTGGCTGGTGATGATGCGGACCGCGCCAGTGGCGTTGGCCTTCGAGACCTTCGAAGGCCACCTTCGGATTCGGCGGGACGCGATCGTCGCTCAGGACGCCGGTCCACGGTCACGGCCGCTCATCCAGGAGTTCGCGTCCATCGACGGCCTCGTCAGGCCCATCGTTCACCTGCCGGCGGCGCTCGACGCGATCCGCAACCTGCTGCCCAGACCCAATGTGCGAGAGGAACAATGAGCAATGTTCAATAACTGGACATTCGGGACCAGACTGGCGGTGGGCTTCGGCCTTGCCGGCCTCGTCCTGCTGGTGATCGCCGCGATCGGTTATCGGACCACGTCCATCCTGATCGAGAACGACGCTCGGGTGACCCACAGCTACGAGGTTCAGGGCAAACTGAATGACCTGATCTCTGAGCTCAAGGACGCCGAGACCGGCCAGCGCGGCTTCATCAACACTGGTCAGGACATCTATCTGGAACCCTACCAGTCGGCGCTCGGCGAGATCAGATCGACCCTCGACAGCGCCAAAGCGCTCACCGTGGACAACCCTGATCAGCAGCGGCGGTTGAACGCCCTCGCGCCTATCATTGACGTCAAGCTGGCCGAGTTGAAAGAGACGATCGACCTGCGTCGATCCAGCGGCTTCGACGCGGCGTTCAAGGTGGTGACGAACAATTCCGGCAAGGCCGCGATGGACAAGATCCGCGCCATCGTCGGCGAGGCCATCGGTGAAGAGAACGACTTGCTCGCCCAGCGCGCCCGGGCCGTGAAGATGGCTGCTCAATGGTCAATGGCGATCACGCTGTGGGGCGGTCTCGGCGGCATTGTCGCCGTGGCGGTGATCGGCTGGTTCATCACGCGATCCCTCGCCGGACAGATCGGCGCGGCCGTTGGACAGATTCACAGCGCGTCCGCCGAACTCCAGGCGGCGGCCACGCAGCAGGCCACCGGCTCCAAGGAGCAATCGACGGCGACCAGCGAGATCACGACCACTATCAGCGAACTTTTGGCGACCTCGCGGCAGATCGCCGAGAGCGCGCAACGGGTGGCGCAGATCGCCGACCAGACAGCGGGCGCGGCGCGTTCGGGCAACGGAACCGTCGACGTGGCTCGGGAGTCGATCG
Organism: Caulobacteraceae bacterium; assembly: GCA_036272715.1. Taxonomy (GTDB): domain Bacteria; phylum Pseudomonadota; class Alphaproteobacteria; order Caulobacterales; family Caulobacteraceae; genus Poindextera. The sequence goes on from DATAYD010000026.1 coordinate 28,984, forward strand.
CCAGCATCCGACGACAGGTCGATCAAATCGTCACGGACATGCTCGAACTCGGGAAGAAGTCCCAGGAAATCGGCTCCGTGCTCGATATCGTTTCGGAACTGGCCGAGCAGACCAACATCCTGGCGATCAACGCGACGATCGAGGCGGCCGGCGCCGGCGAGACGGGTGCGCGGTTTGGCGTTGTCGCCGATGAAATCCGCAAGCTGGCCGATCGCGTCGCCGGCTCGACAAAGGAGATCCGTACACTGATCGACGACGTGAGGAGCGCGGTGAACGCCACCGTCATGGCCACGGAGACGGGGTCGAAGGCCGTGGACGCCGGATCACGCCAGTTCGGCGAGGTCGCTTCCGCGTTCAACGAAATCTCGGGGCTCGTAACGACCACCACCGAAGCGGCGCGGGAAATCGAACTCTCGACCAAGCAGCAGACCACCGCCGTCGAACAGGTGAATGTCGCCATCGTCAACGTCGCGCAGGCGTCCAAGGAGACGGAAACCAGTTCGGGACAAACCCTGCAGACCGCGTCCCAGTTGACGGGGCTCTCCAACGACCTCGCGCGGATCATTCGTTCCAAGGCGGCATAGGGTCATGGCGGCGGACCCGTATCGATATTTTCGACTTGAGGCGCGTGAACTTCTCGACCAACTCGGGGAAGCCGTGCTCGAACTCGAAAAAAGCGAGCGCGCCGCGCCCCAAGTGCAACGGCTCTTGCGTCTCGCCCACACGCTGAAGGGCGCCGCGCGGGTCGTGAAACAAGCCGAAATCGCCGATGGAGCGCACGCGATCGAGGACGAACTCTCCACGTTCCGTGAGGCCGCCGGGGTCGTGCCGCGCAAGCACATCGACGCGGTGCTGCGCCATGTCGACGCCATTGGCGTCCAGGTCGGAGTCTTGACCGCCGCCGACCCGGCCCAGACCGCCGCCGCGAGCGTTCCGGTGATCGATGACGCCCTGCGCACCGTGCGCGCGGACATCGCCGAAATGGACGCCCTGGCCGAAGGGGTGTCGGAAGTGCACACCTTGCTGAACGGACTGCGGCCGGCGATCGGTGCGTTGGAACGAGGGCGGCATCTCGCGGACCTGTTGCAGCAGCAGCT
>DATAYD010000027.1:0-2520 GCA_036272715.1 Caulobacteraceae bacterium
GTCGACCAGGGTGGTCTTGCCATGGTCGACGTGGGCGATGATGGCGACGTTGCGGAGCGACATGGTCGAAACCAGGACCTTTGGGAGCGCGAGAGATGGGAAGGCGGCGGCTTGTACGCGAGCGCTGGGCAAAAAGCCAGCCGGAGCAATGGACTGACCCCGCGGCTTGATGGCCGATTTGAATGGCGCCACGCCGGTCGATGGTGCGGCGCAATATCGCGGCCTGCGGCTCCCTTAGGATGAAAGACTATATTTCGTCAAGGAATCTGGAGAGGACGTCAGAAAAAGTTGGCGACTCCCGTTGTTTTAGGCTTGCGGATTTGTGCGCCGCACCGTAAATACACCCTCGTGGAGCGTCCGTGACGCTCCTGCCCTTCCTGGGCGTTTCCTCCCGATTAACTGGCCGTGCCTTCGGGCGCGGCCGTTTTTATTTCCAGCCTCCGGCAAGGCCGAGGGGCGCAGGCGCGGCCCCGAGTATTCGATCCGATTCGGCTCGAACGGTCGTCCGACCGCTACAGCAAAGCTTTCAGGGATGTTCTGGCGACGAACCAGCTTTGCTATGCGAATCCTCGCGCGGTCCCCTCCGCGAGGGCCGCGAATACCCGCTCCAGGTCGGTTTTCAGCCGGCCGAAGCCCTCGCCCGGTTCCAGGCGCGCCTCGTCCAGATACAGCGCCCGGTTGATCTCGATCTGCAGCGCGTGGGTGCGCGTGGAGGGCTTTCCGTAAAACTCCGTCGTGTAGCCGCCGGCATATGGGGCGTTGCGCGCCACCCGATAGCCCATGGCCTCCAGCTCCCGCTCCACAAGCGCGGTGACCTGCGGCGCGCAGGCCGTACCGAAGCGGTCGCCAAGGACGAGGTCGCAGACCCCCGCGCCGCTGACGCCCGCCCGCCCGCCGGTGTCGCCGCTCTGGCCATAGGTGCGCGCCGCGGCGGCGGGCATGGAATGCCAGTCGACCAGCACCGCCAGCCCGAAGGCCGCCCTCGCCCCGGCCAAAAGCCCGGCCAGGGCGTCGTGATAGGGCCGATGCACCTGCTCGATGCGCCGGCGGGCGTCGGCGAAGGTCAGCTTGCGGGAATAAATCTCATGTCCCTCGGCCACGATCCGCGCGATCGAGCCCAGCCCGGCCGCCACCCGCGCCGATCGGCCGCGCGCAAAGTCCGGCAGCTCGTCCTCGAACATGCTGGCGTCGAGCTCATAGGGCTCGCGGTTCACGTCGATATAGGCGCGGGCGTAGGCAGCGGCGATCACGGTCGCCCCATGGCCGACCGCGCCGCGGATCAGTTCATCGACATAAGCGTCTTCGGAAAGGCGGATGGCCGAGGAGTCCAGCAGCGACGCCGCCATCATGTCCGGCGGGTAGTGCCGGCCCGAGTGGGGCGAGGCGAAAACCAGGGGCGAACGCGGCGCGGCGCCGGAGCGATACACCACGAAGGGCGCCTCGCTCAGCGCGGCGACGGCGGCCGGCGTCACGGTCGGAGCGTTCATGAGCCACTATCAGCGCGGCCCGAGGCCATGGTCAATGCACGGGCGCGTGGGTGAAGTTTTATCGCCGGTTTACATCTCGACGCCTAATCTGTGATCCTCCTCTGGCCGCCGTTTGGATCACATGACTGACAGCCCTACCCGCATCCTCCTGGCCGAAGACGACGAATCCCTGCGCGGCTTCCTGACCCGCGCGCTGGAACGGGCCGGCTATGAGGTCACGTCCTGCCCGGACGGCGAAACCGCCGTCGAGGCGCTGGGTCAGACCTTCGACGTGCTGCTGACGGACATCGTCATGCCGGGGATCGATGGGATCGAGGTGGCGCGCCAGGCCGCGGCCCTGCAGCCGCACCTGCGGATCATGTTCATCACCGGCTTTGCGGCCGTCGCCCTTTCCGCCGGCGACCGCGCCCCGGCTGGCGCCAAGGTGCTGTCCAAGCCCATCCACCTGCGCGAAATCGTCGCCGAGGTGGAGCGGATGGTGGCGGCCTAAATCATAGGGCCCCCAGCGCCGCGTCCACCTGCTCCACCGCCCAGTCGGCCTCGGCGCGAGTGATCACCAGCGGCGGGGCGATGCGGATGGTGTTGTCATGGGTCTCCTTGCAGAGCACGCCGAGCCGCTGCAGACCCTCGCAGACCCGCCGGGCGCCGCCGGCGTCCTCATGCAGTTCGACCGCGATCATCAGGCCGCGGCCGCGCACTTCCTTGACCGCGGGCGAAGCCAGACTGCGCAGCGCGCCCAGCATATAGGCGCCGACGGTTTCGGCATTCTGGATCATGCCTTCCTCGACCAGCACCTTCAGCGCCGCGCGGGCGACGGCGCAGGCCAGCGGATTGCCGCCGAAGGTGCTGCCGTGTTCGCCGGGCTTCAGCACGCCCAACACCTCGACGTTCGAGAGCACGGCCGAGACCGGGTAGAAGCCGCCCGACAGGGCCTTGCCGATCAGGGTCAGGTCGGCCTCGATCCCTTCGTGCTCCTCGGCTAGCAGCTTGCCGGTCCGGCCAAGGCCGGTCTGGATCTCGTCCAGGATCAGCA
>DATAYD010000028.1:0-30710 GCA_036272715.1 Caulobacteraceae bacterium
GTGTGAGGAAGCTGGGCTTGCCTATTCCGTGCGAACAGTCCCTTTCAACGACCGGGGGCCCGGCCATTTGGCGCGCCAACCCTTCAGCCAGGTCCCGTTCCTGAGCGATGGCGAGCTTGAAATATTCGAAAGTGGCGCGGGACTGCTGCATCTCGCCCGAAAAAGCGAAAAACTGATGCCGCGCGATCCAGTCGGAGAAGCTCAAACGCTGCAATGGACGATCGCCGCGCTCAACTCAATCGAGATGGTTACAGTTCCCTGGTGGTTCCTGGAAGTGACCGGCGCAAAGGACAATCATCTCACCGACTGGTTGAAAAGCCGCCTCGACCACATGGAGAGCATCCTGAAAGAGCGGGAATGGCTGGCCGCCGACCGCTTCACGGTCGCGGACCTGTTGATGGCCGATGTCCTCCGCGTCGCAAGAGTTCGCGCTTTCGGGGATCGACCGGCGACGGAATCTTATGTGACTCGGATCACGGAGCGCCCCTCGTTCAAGAAGGCCCATGCTGATCAGATGGCGCACTTCGCCGCAGCCGATAAGATGCGCTCGTAGCCCTTTCGGGGATGACGTCCCAATCCGACCACTTCGAAGACGGTCAGCGTCCGGCCTTGACCTGACGTGTCGGCGCAGTCCTTCGGGCGAAGTCGCGCGATCAAGCGGGAACGTACGTCAACCTAATCGCGTCCTCGCCGATCAGATCGCTGGCCACAAGGCGGAGCGGCGGTCGGGGACCAGCAAAGAATGGCTTGCCGCGACCAAGCACGACGGGGCGGAAGTAGAGTCGATACTCATCGATAAGACCAAAGTCGGTCAGGCTTCGCGCCAGGTCCGGTCCGGCGACTTCGATCTCCACGACAAGCCGAGCCTTGAGCCCGCGTATCACCGCCTCGAAGTCATCCGCGACAAGGGTGGCGTTGGGGCCGACTGACTTCAACGAGCGCGACACGACCCACTTCGGTTGGCTCCGCCACGCCGTCGCAAAGTCGCGTTCCTCCGCGTCCCACTCAGGATGGTCCTCGTCCCAATAACGCATGACCTCGTACATACGGCGACCGTATACACTGCCCGTCAGGCCGCGCGTTTGCTCGATGAAGTGACGAAAGAGCGCGGAACCGGGCGCGAATTCCTGGTGGTCGACGTAACCGTCCAGGGACTGGTTCAATCCGAAGACCAGCTTCGCCATGGGACGACAAATCTCCACCAGAGGTCATTTACAACAGCTTGAGCCGACGTTGCTCAGAAGCGTGGTTCGACCCAACTTGCGCGCCGCTTTGTCGGCGTGACCAATAACCAGAAGTCAGCTTTCCACCCTTCTCGGAAGTTGGGTAGATCCGCTTTGCGCCAAGTTCCCCAGCGTCGGGCTCAGGCTGGGACGCCTTCCACCTTAGGCGTCCGGAATCTCATTGAGGCCCAGGCCGCCAGGAGCTTCCACATGAACTTTCCCGAATGGGTGGCGTAATTGGGCGCGTCCGCCGGCAGCACGACGCCTTCCCGCCTTTCCGAGGTCATGACCCGCATGTCCAGCGGCTGTACCGGCCCAGGCAGCCGAGCGCGATAGAGTGTCAGCCAATGGCCTTTGGTGAAGTCCAGGAACATGGCCGAGCTGCAGCAGGTCGCGACCATGCGGCGCGTTGGCGACTCGGGTTTGAGCCGGCGCGCTGCCATCAGATCGCCCCCTTGCACGCATCGGACACGGTCCTTGCGGTAAAGAACAAAGTCGGTCCCACCATCGGCATCGAGCACCGGCGGCGCATTTGGAAGCGACTCAATCTGCCGACCGGCCTCCTGGCAGCTCGCGCAATAGCAAGCGGTGTGCACGATCGGCGCGCCCGTCACCTCCAAGACGACCGCGCCACATCGGCATGATGCGGCCTGGGATCTGTTCCGCGTTACGTTCATCAGGGCTCCGCAGCGCTAGGCGCGGCCAGATGATAACCGCCCTGTCCTGAGATTTCTATCTGGCGGATGCCGCGCCACGCGTCTGGGCGCCCTGCAACTTCAACATGAGCGACGAGCACGCCTCTTTTTTCATCCCCACGATGTGGCGCCGGAGCGGCCCACCAACCACCCAAATCCTCCTGGCAAGCTTAGCTATAACATAGGCTATATAGATCGCTCGCGTAAATGGAGAATTAGCTTCCATTGACGTCATTCCCATTTCAAAGTGTTTGGGACGAATTCTGCGCGCCGCGTTTCTGTTAATTTTTCAAATCTTCCCATGATTATCTGCGGAATTTATATTGCGCTCACGGGAACTGAACTTGTCCGCCGCAGTTTGGTCATAATTGGCGCCCGTCGCGCTGATTAAGAAGGAAACGGACATGAAATCATTCTTACTGGGCGCCGGAACGGCGTTCATTTTAGCGGCTGGCGCACAAGCGTCCGTCATTCCCGCGCTCACAGGCGTGACGCCGGACGGCTCGGACTTTCTGTTCAGTTATCAGGGCCAACTCGCGCCGGATCAGGGCGTCATCGCGGGAGACGAACTCGTCATCGTCGACTTCGCGGGCTATGTGCCGGGCTCGGTCAGTTCGTCCCTCACGAACGTGACGGCCTCCATTTCGTATACCTTGCCGGCCGGTCTTCTGTTGGAGCCGGGCGTGACGGACAATCCCGCTATTCCCGATCTGGTGTTCACCTATAAGGGTCCAGACTTCGACACTTCCGGCGGCCCCTTCGCCGGCGACGTGAATTTCAATGGACTGACGGCGGAGTCGACCTTGGGCGGCGTCATGCTCGGCAGCTACAGCGCCAAGGCGGTGAAGAACGAAGGCCTTTCCGCCGGCACCGCGACCTACAACGTCGGCTTGGTGGGTGTCCCGGCCCCGGTTCCCGAGCCGGCGGTCTGGGCCATGATGCTGGTCGGCTTCGGCGGTCTGGGAGCGGCGATGCGCTCACGGTCCAGATCAATGTCGGCCGCCATCTGAATAATAATATCTATCCGCGGAGAGGGACGCCCCGCTGATCCGGATCGGCGGCGCGATCCTGTTAGCCGCCGTTCTCGGCCATCCGGTCAAGGCGCGGTTTCGGCGCGCGCCTTCATGGCCTTGTTCATCGCTTCGTAATCCACGCGCAGCCGCTCCGGCTTGATGAAGGGCGTCATCACGCCGCGAAACACCTCGCCCTGCTCCACCTCCGTGCCGCCCAGACCTTGGCGCGCGGCGCGTTGATGGCGACCTGGGTGATCACTTGGTCGGCGCGCGCCGGACGAGGCGTCGCCAAGCCGAGCGCGCCGAGCGCCAGAAGGACGCCGAACCGGGCGACAAGCGCCCGTCGGTTCTGAGTGGCCGTGCTCATGGATGGAACCCCCAGGCGAACAGCCGCCACACTAGCGCGCGGATCGGTTCCGGCAAGCCAAGCTCAGGCTTTCTGATGGGCTTGCATCATCGCCGCGATATCGCCGCGATCACCCGGTCCGCTTCGGCTTCACTGGCCGAGAGTCCGGCGATCACGCCTTGCTGGTCTGTCTGGGAGCGGTTCTGGGACAGCTTCCGCGTCACCTCGACCTGTTCGATGGCCAGCTCCAATCCCACGATCCCGTTGGCGAGCCCGCGGATATAGTCCTCCGGCGCGTCGCTGACGGCCCAGGGAACGGCCCGCGAGGCCTCATGCCGGCCGCTGAGCGCGCTGACATGGGCGATCAGCCAGTCAGGCTCATGGCGCCAGTCGATGCGGCCGCGCACGTGAACCGCCTCATAGTTCCAGGTCGGAACCACCCGGCCGTGGACATATTTCGATGGGTGCCAACTGGGCGAGACATAGGCGTTGACGCCCTGGAAAATCACCAGGGCGGCGCCATCGCCGGCGCGCTCCCAATGTGGGTTGGCGCGCGCCATGTGTGCATCGAGCGTGCGGCGCTCGGCGTCGTAGAGGAACGGCATGTGGGTCGCCTGCAGACCGGCCGCCGGGTCATGGGTCGTCAGGCATCCCAAACGCAGCACGCGCAGCACCGCGTCGACCTCGGCCTCGTCCGTGACGGCGAAATGATGGGGAGCGTACATTCAAAGGCGTCCTTGGCGGTGGCCCAGCGTGGGGACGCCTAACAGGTCGCCGTCCCGCCGCACAGGATTAGCGCCTTGAAATCGGGCGCTGCGCTTCACAATGCGGGACGCGTGGTCTGACCCTCGGCGCAGGATCCGAAATCGGGCTTGTTTCGGACCTAGCCGTCTCCCGCGGTTGAAATCTGGAACATGAAAATGATCCGTATTCTTGCTGGCGCCGCAATGCTGCAAGAGCACGATCGATACGTCCCTGGCCACGGCCATGAGCCACCCTGGCTTTTCGGTCCGCTTTGTATTATATTCGTCATAGATAGAACGCCCTGCTGTCGGGCGTTACGCCCGATGGTGCGGCGGCCTTATGATGTCGGGGCGCGATCCAACTGTTCCGGTATTCGCGCCGAAGGATGGTGATCATGCGTTATGCCGAAGACCATAAGCGGGAGACTCGGGCCAAAGTCCTGAAGGCCGCCTCCCGGGTCATCCGTCAGAACGGGCCGGACCGCGTCGCCGTGGCTGGCGTCATGGCCGAAGTCGGCCTGACCCACGGCGGGTTCTACGCCCATTTTGCTTCGAAGGACGACCTACTGGTCCAGGCGATCGGTCAGATGTTCGTCGAGGCCCGGCAGAACTTCGAGCACAGGGTGGATAAACTGCCGCCAGCCGCGGCTTTGACGACCTATTTCGATTTCTATCTGTCCACCGACCACCGCGATCGGCGCGACTGGGGCTGTCCCCTGCCCGCCCTGGCCGCCGACCTGCCTCGACTTCCGCCAGAGCCCCGGAACTCCTACGGCAAGGGCGTCGCGGGCCTGACCGGCCTGATCGCCCAGCGCCTGCGGGACGCCGGCAAGGACAGCCCCGAAGCCATGGCGGCGTCGATACTATCCGAAATGGTCGGCGCCGTGGCCCTGGCGCGCGCCGTGGTCGACACCGAACAGTCGGACAGGATCCTGAAAGCTTCGCGTGAAGCGATCCGGAGCCGCGCCGGCTTCTGAAACCGGCCCGTGACGGCTGAAGCCTGAAGCTACCGGCCCAGCGGCGGATGCGTGACTAGCCGGACCGTGGCGGTTGTGGAAAGGCCAGGTCGCAGATGATCCAGGCCGCTCTGGCCAGGATCGAGCCGGATGCGCACCGGCACCCGCTGAACGATCTTGGTGAAATTGCCGACCCCTGGCTCGAACGGCAGCAGCGAGAATTGCGACCCCGATCCGGGGGCGAAGCTCTCCACCCGGCCTTTCAACGTGACGCCCGGCAACGCGTCGACCTTGATGGTCGCCGGCTGGCCGACCAGCATGCGGCCGGTCTGGGTCTCCTTGAAGTTGGCCGTGACGAACAGGGCGTCGATCGGGACCAGGGTCAGGAGGCGGGTTCCGGGCTGAACATAGTCGCCGGGTTCGACCTGTCGATCGCCGACCACCCCATCGATCGGCGCGCGGACCAGGGTATGGCTCTGGTCCTGTTTGGCCAGGTCCAGCGCGGCCTGGGCGCGGGATACCCCGGCCTGGGCCTGGGCCAGGCCGGCCAATAGGGTGGCCCGCTTGGCGTGGGTGACGGACTGCTGGTTCACACTGACGTCCAGTACGGCGCGGCTGCGCTCGGCGTCGGCGCCGGCGGTGATCGCCGCGGCGCGGAAGGCGTCGGCGTCGTGCCGCGCCACGGCGCCGGACGCGACCAGGTTGTCATAGCGCTGGCGGTCGGCCTGGGCCCGGGTGCTCTGGGCGTCGGCGGACAGGATCGAGGTGCGCGCGGCGCGGACATTGGAGGCCGCGAGCTGTTCCTCGGAATCCAGCGATGTCAGAGCAGCTCGTGCGGACTGGACCGTCGCCTCGGCGCTCTGCAGATCGGACTGGGCCGAGGCGACCTTGGCGTCGAACTCTTCCGGATCGATCCGGACCAGAGGATCACCCCGCCGGACCGCCTGGTTGTGCGCCACCAGCACCTCGGCGATCAGGCCGCGCACCTTGGGCGCGACGACCGAACTGTCCGCCTGGGTATAGGCGGCGTCGGTGGTCTCGGCCCCTTTGGGCGAGACGATATAGATCGCGCCGCCCGCCGCGACAGCCGCCGCCACCGAGACCGCCAGCAAGGTGCGACGTGAAAATGGCGAGCGGCGCCTGGCCGCCGCCGGCGTCGAAGGGGCATCGAGCTCGGCGTCATTGGCGATGGCTGCGGTCATGGCTCGATCACCCGATAGGTTAAACAAAGGCCGAGCGCTTGCGGCGCCCTTTCATATGATACATATAATGTAACCGTCGATCCGATTGCAAGAAGCGCCCCGATGAAGCTGTCCTTGATCACCGGCCTGGCCGCGACAGCCCTGAGCCTCGCCGGATGCGCCGTCGGGCCCAGCTATCAGAGGCCGCGGATCAGCCTGACTGGCCACTTCATGACCGCGACGCCGGCCATACAGCCCGGCAAGCCGTCAGCGGCGCTGGACGCCTGGTGGCAAGGCTTCGGTGATCCGGAACTGGTTCGCGTGGTCGAGCGCGCCCGGGCCCAGAACCTGGACCTGGAGCAGGCTCGCGCTCGGATCCTGCAATCCCGGGCCGCGGCCAAGGCCGCCGGCGCCGCCCTGGCCCCGCAAGCCAGCACAATGGCCTCCGCCGCCGACGAGCAGCAGTCGCTGCTGAACCCGATCGGCGAAATCGGACGCCGTCTGCCGGGTTATGATCGCAATGTGGACATCTATGACGTCGGCGCGGCGGCGTCCTGGGAGATCGACCTATTCGGCGGCCTCCGCCGCGCGCGGGACGCCGCCCGCGCCGACGCCCGCGCCAGCGAAGCCCAGGCGGCGGCGGTCCAGATCAGCGTCACGGCCGATGCGGCCGACGCCTATCTGAAGGTTCGCGCCTTCCAGGCGCGTATCGCCGTGGCCCAGCGGCAGGAAGCGATCGAACAGGACTTGGTGAACCTTTTGACGCTGCGCAGCGCCGAAGGCGTCGCGGCGGACCGCGAATTGCGCCTGTCTCGCGCCGAGTTGGAATCCGTCCGGGCGTCGATCCCGCCCCTGATCGCCGGCCGGGACGCCCAGTTCAATCGCCTGGACGTGCTGATGGGCGCCCAGCCCGGGACATGGCGCGATGAACTGGCCGCCAGCACGCCGCTGCCCGATCCTCCGGCGATCGCGGCCGGCGCGCCGGCGGACCTGTTGCGGCGACGGCCGGACGTACTGGCCGCCGAGCAGGCATTGATCGCGGCCAATGCCCGGATCGGCGCGGCGGTCGCGGACTATTATCCCAAACTGTCCCTGCTCGGCCTGTTCGGGGTCGAAAGCATCGACGCCGGCGAACTCTTCACCGGTGACGCCCTGCAACACCAGGTCAGCGCCGGGCTGAGCTGGCGGCTGTTCGATTTCGGCCGGGTCGACGCGGAGGTGGCCCAGGCGCGCGGCCGCGACGCCGAGGCTCTGGCCGCCTATCGGGCCAGCATCCTGCGCGCCAGCGAAGACGTCGAGAACGCGCTTTCGAACCTGGTCCAGCAGCAGGCCCGCGCCCAGGCGCTGGACCGGCAGATCGCGGAACTGACCGTCGCGCGGGGCCAAGCCCAGCAGGCCTATGACGGCGGCGTCATCAGCCTGATCGAGGTGCGCGACGCGGATCGGGACCTGCTGACCGCTTCGGACCAACTGGTCCTGGCCAAGGCGGACGCGGCCCGGGCGGCGGTAGCCGCGTTCCGCGCGCTTGGCGGCGGATGGCCGGCGCCGCGGACGCCCGTTCAAGCCGCGGTCGCCAAACCCGCGGACAGAGGCGCCTGAATGGGCCTTGGCTCAGCGGATCTTCTGCTTGCAGATGGCGCTGGCCACCACCTGCTCGGCGGTGTTGGGACGGACCGGATGATAGTCGGCGGCGACGGGCTCCGGCGTCGGCTCCGAATTGACCTGGAACACGTTCTTTCCGCCCCCCATGGCCCCGTCGAACTTGATGGCGTTGGCCAGGGTGATCTCCTGGCTCTGGCATTTGACGTAGAATTTGGAGGCGTCTGATCGATATTCGACGCCCTGGGTCGTCTGGGGCGCCGGATAGTCGATGATGGTCCAGCCATGGCGGATCGCGCTTTCATCCTGGCGCACCGAGTCCTGCATCAGCCAGAGCTTCGACCCATCGCCGAGATCACCGAGCAACAGCGTATTGGGTCTGGGCTTGGCGTCCGCGTCCGACGTCGCGGCGATCGCCAGCAGGGCCGCGAATCCCAACCGACCCACTGACGACGAATTCATCCCGCCTCCTCACCCGATCTTCTACCCGAGATCGGCGATCTAGGCGGGATTCGGGGTCAAAATTTTGGCGGCGAGGGGTTCGGCGCCTCATCATCGACGCCGCGTTGTCCGCCCGGGGGCGAAGGGGCTAGTCTCGAACGCGCCTAAAGAAGGGCCTCGCAAAGGAAATGGCCATGGGACAGGACACCAGGATCGGCGACCCATCCGCGCCGGGCTTTGGCGAGGTTCGGTTCGAGACCTTGCTTTGCGATATCCCGAGGCCGGGCGTGGCGCGCATCACCCTGAACCGCCCCCAGGCCATGAACGCCTATGATTTCACGATGTGCGGCGAACTCCAGGCCGCCATCGTCGCGTTCCGGGATGACGATGACCTGTGCGCCCTGCCGAATCGCCCGATCCTGTGCTGGTCCCGAGAGAGCCCATGACCTCACCGCCGCCCACCGACGCCGATCCGCTCGTCCGCCTGGTCGCGATCATGGCGCGGTTGCGCGATCCGATCGCGGGATGTCCATGGGACCTGGAGCAGGATTTCTCCACCATCGCGCCCTACACGGTCGAGGAGGCCTATGAGGTCGCCGACGCGATCGAGCGCGGCGATCTGGGCGACCTTAAGGAGGAACTCGGCGACCTGCTGCTGCAGGTGGTCTATCACGCGCGGATGGCCGAGGAGCGGAAGGCGTTCGACCTCGGCGCCGTGGCCGAGGCGATCTGCGAAAAGATGATCCGCCGCCACCCACATGTATTCGGCGACGCCGAGCACCGCAACGCCGCCGAGCAGACCGTAGCCTGGGAGGCGATCAAAGCCGAGGAGCGTTCGCGCAAAGCCGCCGCCAAGGCCAGCGTGCTCGATGGCGTACCGCTTGGCCTGCCAGGCCTCACCCGCGCCGTGAAATTGACCGCGCGCGCCGCCCGCGTCGGTTTCGACTGGCCGAGCACGCATGAGGTGCTGGACAAGCTGCGTGAGGAATTAGCCGAGCTGGAAGTCGAAATCAGCGCCGGCGATCGAGCCAAGGCGCGAGAAGAGCTTGGCGATTTATTGTTTGTTTGCGCTAATCTGGCCCGGAAACTTGATGTCGAACCGGAGGATGCCTTGCGCGCGGCGAACGCCAAGTTCGCGCGCCGCTTCGCCTTCATCGAAGCCGCCCTGGCCAAGACCGGGCGTGCGCCGGATCAATCGGATTTGGCCGAGATGGACAGCCTGTGGGACGAGGCCAAGCGGGTCGAGCGGCAGGCATAGCCGAGATCAAGCCGCGTCTGGCGTCGACAGCCCAGCTTTGGCGGCGACCGCGTGGAAATCCGCGGGGACGGGCGCGGTCAGCCGTTTGCGGCCGCCTTCCGGATGCGGGAACTCCAGCGCCACGGCATGCAGCATCAATCGCGGAACCGGAACGCCAGCCAGCATCAGGGCGCCGCCATAGCGGCTGTCGCCGGCGATCGGCCGCCCGATCGAAGCGAGGTGTACGCGCAACTGATGCATGCGGCCGGTTTCCGGATTGAGTTCCATCAGAGCGGCGCCGGCGCCGGTCGCGAGCGTCCGATAGCGGGTCTGAGCCGTTTCCGCGTCTGGGTGATCGGCCGCGCAGGCCCGCATATAGGCTTCACGCCCCTGCTCGTCCCGGCGCAGGGGCGTCTCAATGCGCCCCTGCGCCGGCTCCGGCGGCCCTGGCGTGACGATGGCCCAATAGGTCTTGCGCATCCGCCGCCCCATCAACGCCTTGCCGAGAAATCCCGCCGCCGGCTGGGTCCGGGCGGTCAGGATCACGCCAGAGGTGTCCCGGTCCAACCGGTGGACCAGGCGCGGCCGGCTCCCGCTCGATTTCGCGAACGCCCAGAGCAGTTCGTCCAGCGTATGGACTTGGCCCCGTCCCCCCTGGCTGGACAGACCGGGCGGCTTGTTCAGCGCGAGAATGGCCGGATCCTCATGGATCACCAGGCCGCGCACGAAGGCGATTTCCTCGGCGGACAGGCTGATCGCGGCCTTGGTCTTGGGCGCGCGCGAACTCAAGCCTGACCCTGACCCTGGCGCTTGGCCCTGAGATTTGCCCAGTGCCGCAGCCGCTCCTTGACCCGCGCCTCGGCGCCTTCGCCGTTGGGATCATAGAACCGTCGCCGCGCCATGCCTTCCGGGAAATAATCCTGGCCGGAAAAGCCGTCTTCCGCGTCATGGTCGTAGGCATAGCCCCGGCCATAGCCTAGATCCTTCATCAGCCGTGTCGGGGCGTTACGGATATGCGCCGGCGGCCCCAGGGAGCCGGTTTCCCTGGCCGCCTTCATGGCCGCGCCGAAGGCCGTGGTGATGGCGTTGGACTTGGGCGCGGCGGCCAGGTGCACGCAGGCTTGGGCCAGGGCCAGTTCTCCTTCCGGAGAGCCCAGGAAATCGTAGGTGTCCTTGGCCGCGTTGGCGATCAGCAACGAGAGCGGGTCGGCCGCGCCGATGTCCTCCACCGCCGCGCGGACCAGGCGGCGGGCGATGAACAGCGGATCCTCGCCGCCATCCAGCATTCGGGCCAGCCAGTAGAGCGCCGCATCAGGATCTGAACCTCGGATCGATTTATGTAAGGCCGATATCAGGTTATAGTGTTCTTCTCTGTCCTTATCATAGGCTGGGCTGCGTTTTTGCAGCACCTGGCCGAGCTGCGCGGCGCTCAGAGGCCCGGCCGATCCGATGTTGAACAGGGTCTCGGCCAGGGTCAGCAGGTAGCGGCCATCGCCGTCCGCCAGCGTTGCCAGGGCGTTGCGCGCCTCGGGCTCCAAGGGCAGGGTCCGGCCTTCATGGGCCTCGGCCTTGGCCAGGAGCTCGCCCAACGCGGCATCGTCCAGGCGCTTCAGCACATAGACCTGGCAGCGCGACAGCAGGGCTCCATTCAGTTCGAACGATGGATTTTCCGTGGTGGCGCCAACCAGGGTGACGATCCCCTCCTCCACGAATGGCAGGAAGCCGTCCTGCTGGGCGCGGTTGAAGCGGTGAATTTCGTCGACGAACAGCAACGTCGCCTGACCGGCCGCCCGGCGGCCCCGCGCGGTCTCGAAAGCCTTCTTCAGGTCGGCGACTCCAGAGAAAACGGCGGAGAGTTGTTGGAATTCATAACCCGCGGCCTTGGCCAGCAGCCGGGCGATCGTGGTCTTGCCCGTGCCCGGCGGGCCCCAGAGAACCATCGACGACAGCCGATGCGCCTCGGCCATCCGCCGGATCGGGCCTTCGGGACCCAGCAGATGGTCTTGCCCGACCACCTCATCCAGGGTCTTGGGCCGCAGCCGGTCAGCCAGGGGGCGCGGCGCTTCCGGCGTCAGGCCAGCCGCTTCGAAGAGATCGCTCATTGGCGCAGGCTAGCAGATGAAGCGGCGCCCGGACGATGGATTTGGTTGGGGCGTAGCGCTACAGCCGGAACTGCGCTGTGATCAGTTGACCGCCGCGCTGGATCGTGATCGCCCAACCGTCAGTCCCGCTCGACAGCACGGCGCGCAGATCGCCCACCAGCCGCACCTTGCGCCCATTGATCTCACGGATCAGATCGCCGGGGCGAATGCCGGCCTCGGCGGCGATCCCACCGCCGACCTTGGTGACCAACACCCCGCCGTCGGCGACGAAGGGGTCGATGCCGAGTTCGTCCGCGACCGCCGGCGACAGGTTGACGACGGTCGCGCCGCTCAAGGGGTTGCGGCCGCTGACGGTCTGCTCGTCGCGGGCCGGATTGGCGGGCGGCGCCTCGACATGCACCTGGATGATCCGAGGCGCTTCATGACCACGCTTCATCTGGAGCGCGACCAGATCGCCGGATCGGCGGGTCGCCACGTGATAGTTCAGGCCCGACTCGTCGATCACCGGCTGACCGTCCACCGCCAGCACCAGATCGCCCTGTCTCAGGCCGGCCCGAGCTGCCGGACCATCGGGATAAACATCGGTGACCAGGACGCCGCTGGGTCGGTCCTGGCCGAGGGTGCGGGCGATCTCGGCGGTGACGCCTTGGGCTTTCAGGCCCAGCCAGGGCCGCGCCACCGTGGCTCCGCCTCGCCCGATCGCGGTTTCGACCACGCTTTTGACCAGGGCGGCGGGAATCGCGAAGCCGACACCGGACGACGTGCCCGATTGGGACAGGATGGCCGTGTTCATGCCGATCATGTCGCCGTTCATATTGACCAGGGCGCCGCCGGAATTGCCCGGATTGATCGCCGCGTCGGTCTGCACATAGAGGGAATCCCCGCTGACCACGCCGCTACGGGCCAGGGCCGAGACGATGCCGTTGGTCACGGTCTGGCCGACGCCGAACGGATCGCCGATCGCCAGCACCAGGTCGCCGACCTGGGCGTCGTCGCGGTCATCGAGCGCCAGGACCGGCAGCCGTTCGGCGCCGATATCGATCTTCAAGACCGCGATATCGGCGCGGGTGTCGGCGCGCAACACCTTGGCCGGGAATTCGCGCCGGTCGGACAGGACGACCATGATCTCCTGTCCGCCCTCGACCACGTGATTGTTGGTGACGATCACCCCGTCGGCGCGCACGATGACGCCGGAGCCCAGCGACTGGGCGATCCGTTCGCGTGGCACGCCGAGGCCGCCGCCGAACATCTGCCAGAATGGATCGATGCTCTGGCGCACCACGCGGCGGCTGTAGACGTTCACCACGGCCGGAGCGACGTGCTTCACGATCGGAGAAAAGGACAGTTTCATCTGGGCCGCGTCGACGGGGACCTGGCGCGAGGGTTCCGGCATGGCCGGGGCCGGCAGGGATGCGCCCGAGAGGGCCACGCCTGACCGGGACTGCGCGCTGCTGGGCTGGGCGGGCTGGGAACAAGCCGCGAGCAGGCAGAAGCCCGGGATCACAAGGCGATAGGCGCGCATAAAGGTTCCCCGAAAGATGTCGACACGGAAAACATCGAAGCATTCGGGCGCAAAAATGGCGAGTCCCCACGCTCAGGCCGCCTCGATCGCGTCGGCGCGGCCGGTTCCGATCGCGGTCAGGACCATGCCGATCACGAACACCCCCGCCCCGATCAGGATGGGCAGGCCGGGCAAGCCATACCCCTGCCCCGCCCCCAGTGACCAAGCGAAGCTGGTGGTGAACAGCGCCGGCCCAACCAGGCGGGAAATGCCGAACAAGCTGCTCATCGCGCCCTGGAGTTCGCCCTGCTCGCTGGCCCCGGCCGCGCGGGTCAGGAGGGCCTGAAGCGCCGGATTGGCCATGCTGGAAAGGACGGTGACGCCGAGCCCGATCCAGAACACCTTTCCGTTGGGCGCGAGGCCCAATATGGCCATGCCGGCGACCGCGAACCCGAAGCCCAGGATCACCGCGCCGCGCTCCCCGATCCGTTTGGCGACCGGCGCCGCCAGGACGCCCTGGACCGCGACCGCCGCGACCACCATGACGGTCAGGACCGCGCCCACATCGCGCGGACCCCAATGATAACGAATGTTGGCGTAGAGCACGAGGATGCTGTTGAGCGGGAACGAGGCCAGTTGGTCCAGGAAATAGACCAGGATCAGGCCGACCACGGCCGGATGAGTCAGCAGGAAGCGGATCGAGCCCAGCGGATTGGCGCGGATGAGCGCGAACGGAGCACGGCGGCCTTTCGGCAGCGATTCCCGCAGGACGAAAAGGCCATAGAGCCCGTTGGCCAAGGCCAGGGCCGCCGCCAGCCAGAACGGGGCGCGCGGATTGAATTCTCCGGCCAGGCCGCCCATGACCGGCCCTAACGCCGCGCCGGCGCCGTTGACCGCCGCCAGATAGCCGAAATTACGGGCGCGGACCTTGGCGCTGGTCACGTCCGCGACATAGGCGCCCGCCACCGCCGTGCTCGCGCTGGTCGCGCCGGAGATCATCCGCCCGACGAACAGCCAGGCCAGGGTCGGGGAGAACGCCATCACGAGATAGTCGGCGGCCTGGCCGAACATCGAGATCAGCAACACCGGCCGGCGGCCGAAACGGTCGGACAGAACCCCCAGCAGCGGACAGAACAAGAGCTGCATCAGCGCCCAGACCGCGCCGAACCAGCCAAGGTCGGCGGCGGCCGACGCCGCGTCGCCATGGGTGAAGAGCTTCACCAGCGTCGGGAACACCGGGAAGATCACCCCGACCGAAAGCGCGTTCAGAAACGCCGAGGCCAGGATGAAGCCAAGCGCGGCGCGGGAATGGGGCGCGGCGGTTTTGGCCGCGACCGGCTCCTTCAGGCGCGCGCCGGATTCCTCCACGCGCTCAGGAACCGGGTGCGGCGACCGCGCGGCGGGGTCGCGCCTGACTGAGCGCCAGGACCAGCCCCGTCGCCATCATGGCGACGGACATGAACAGCGTGGTGCCATCCCCCAGGCCATGGCCCGGCGGCGTGATCGACCAGGCGAAGACCTGGGTGAAGAGCACGGGTCCAATGATCCCGGCCAAGGCCATCAGCCCGGCGTTCGCGCCTTGCAGGCGGCCCTGCTGGGTCGGCCCGACGCGGCGGCTCATCATGCCCTGATAGCCGGGTTGGGTCAGGCCCATCAGGGAAAAGATCGGCAGGCCGAGCCAGAACTGCAGCGAGGTGGTGGCCGTGCCGTAGATCAAGAAGCCGATCGCGCCGGCGGTCAGGCCCGTATAGAGCGCGCCGCGCTCGCCGAACCTGGCCACGAACGGCCCGACCACAAAGGCCTGGACCAGGATATTGCCCACTCCGACGCCCAGGAGATTCAGGCCCAGCATCTGCGGCCCCCAGCCGTAACGATAGTTGGTGTAGAGGGCCATGCTGCTCTGCAGCACCTGGTGCGCCAGGAAATACAGGAAGATGATCGCGGCCAGGCCAAGAAGATCCGGCTGGGAGCGCAAGAGTTCGAACGAGCCGATCGGGTTGGCCTTTTTCAGCACAAAGGGCGCGCGGCGGCTGACGGGCAGGGATTCGGGCAGGACGAACAGGCCATAGAGGCCGTTGACCAGCGCCAAACCGCCCGCGACCCAGAACGGCAGGCGCAAATCGATGCCGCCCAGAAAACCGCCCAGGGTCGGGCCGATCGTGAAACCGATGCCGAAGGCCGAACCCATCAGGCCGAAGGCCTTGGCGCGCTTATCCGGCGGGGTGATATCGGCCACATAGGCGGCCGCGGTGGAAAAGGTGGCGGCGGTGACGCCCGAGATCATCCGGCCCACGAACAGCCAGCCGATGGTCGGCGACAGCGCCATCAGGAAATAGTCGAGCCCCAGGCCGATGATCGAGGTCAGGATCACCGGTCGCCGGCCGAACCGGTCCGACAGCGCGCCCAGGACCGGCGAAGCGAAGAACTGCATGACGCCGAAGATCAGGCCGAACGCGCCGAAATAGCGGGCCGCGGCGGCCGTGTCGCCGTGATTGAAGGCCTTCACCAGTTGCGGCAGCACGGGGATGACCAACCCCGTGGCCAGGACGTCCATCACCGCGACGGCGAACACGAAGCCGACCGCCGCGCGGCGGCGACCGCCCAGCTCGGTGACTTGATCCCCGCCCTCCGGCGGCTGCAGCCGGTCGTCCATCTAGCCTCCCATCGCCGCGCGTTCCTTGTAGGCCGAAAGCAAGCCCTGCCACCACTCCCCGTGCCGTCGCAGGAACATCGCGCCTGGAGAACGGTGCTCGCGCACCATGCGCCATGCCTGGCGCACAACGAAAAGCCGCCCGATTGCTCGAGCGGCGAGACGGCCATGGCGAAAGACCCACGGCTGGCGGCGGTCCGCGCCGGGCGCCTAGTCCTCTTCGTCGCGAACCATCACCGGGCCGCTGTCCTTGCCCTTTTCGGCGGGATCGCGGTCGACGAATTCGATCACGGCCAAAGGCGCATTGTCGCCGTAACGATGGCCAGCCTTCAGCACGCGGATATAGCCGCCAGCGCGGGCCTTGTAGCGAGGACCCAGCGTGGCGAACAGCTTGCCGACCTGATCGACGTCGCGCACCCGGCTGATCGCGATGCGGCGGGCGTGCAGATCGCCGCGCTTGGCCAGGGTCACCAGCTTCTCGACGAAGGGCCGCAGTTCCTTGGCCTTCGGCAGGGTGGTGACGATCTGCTCATGCTTGATCAGGCTCGCCGCCATATTGGCGAACATGGCGGTGCGGTGCGCGTGGGTGCGGCCCAGTTTGCGGTGCGCGATGCCGTGGCGCATGAGGGTCTCTCCTAGAAAGGCCGGGCCATCTCCCGATGGGCCGATAAGCGGTGGATCAGATCTGGTCTTCGAACTTCTTGGCCAGGTCTTCGATGTTCTCGGGCGGCCAGTTGGGCACTTCCATGCCCAGATGCAGGTTCATTCCCGCCAGCACTTCCTTGATCTCGTTCAAGGACTTGCGGCCGAAATTGGGGGTCCGCAGCATCTCGGACTCGGTCTTCTGGATCAGGTCGCCGATATAGACGATGTTGTCGTTCTTCAGGCAGTTGGCCGAACGGACCGACAGTTCCAGTTCGTCGACCTTCTTCAGCAGGGCCGGGTTGAACGGCAGCTCGGGCTTGGCTTCGCCGTCGACCTTCTTCTTCGGCTCGTCGAAAGTGATGAAGATCTGCAACTGGTCTTGCAGGATGCGCGAGGCGTAGGCCACCGCGTCGACCGGCGAGACAGCGCCGTTGGTTTCGACTTCCAGCACCAGCTTGTCGTAGTCCAGGCTCTGGCCCTGACGGGTCGGCTCGACCCGATAGGCGACCCGCTTGACCGGGCTGTAGAGCGCGTCGACGGCGATCAGGCCGATCGGGGCGTCTTCCGGACGGTTCAGTTCGGAGGAGACATAGCCCTTGCCGTTCTGGACCGTGAACTCCATGCGCACGGTGGCGCCCTCGTCCAGGGTGCAGATCACGTGGCCGGGGTTCAGTATCTCGATATCCGACGGTGCGTCGATCTGGCCGGCGGTGACTTCGCCCGGACCGGTGGCCCGCAGCGTCATCCGCTTGGGGCCTTCGGCGTGCATGCGCAGCGCCAGTTGCTTGATATTGAGGACGATGTCGACCACGTCCTCGCGGACGCCTTGCATGGACGAGAACTCGTGCACGACGCCGTCGATCTGGACGGCGGTCACCGCCGCGCCTTGCAGCGAAGACAAAAGAACCCGCCGAAGCGAGTTGCCGAGCGTCACGCCAAAGCCGCGTTCGAGAGGTTCGGCGACGATGCGGGCCTTGCGGCTGGCGTCGGCGCCGGTCTCGATCAACGGCTTTTCAGGGCGGATCAGCTCGTTCCAGTTTCTTTCAATCACGGATGAAATCCCTTGAACGCGGCTCGCCGGCCTCACGAATGGGGCCGGCTCAGGAATAGAGGACAGGGCTTAGACGCGCCGACGTTTCGGCGGGCGGCAGCCATTGTGCGGGATCGGCGTGACGTCGCGGATGGTCGTGATCGTCATGCCCGCGGCCTGCAAGGCCCGCAGCGCCGATTCACGGCCGGAGCCGGGACCGGAGACATTCACTTCCAGCGTCTTGACGCCATGCTCGGCCGCCTTCTTGCCGGCGTCCTCGGCCGCCATCTGCGCGGCGTAAGGGGTCGACTTGCGCGATCCCTTGAATCCCATCGCGCCAGCGGAAGACCACGAAATGGTGTTGCCCTGGGCGTCGGTGATGGTGATCATGGTGTTGTTGAACGAGGCGTTCACGTGCGCCACGCCAGCGGTGATGTTCTTACGCTCGCGTTTTTTGACGCGAGCCGGTTCTTTGGCCATCTGAGGAGCGCCTTATTTCTTCTTGCCGGCGATCGGCTTGGCCGGCCCCTTGCGGGTGCGGGCGTTGGTGTGGGTGCGCTGGCCGCGAACGGGCAGGCCCTTGCGATGACGAAGGCCGCGATAGCAGGCCAGGTCCATCAGCCGCTTGATGTTGACCGACGTCTCGCGACGCAGATCCCCTTCGACCTGATAGTCACGGTCGATGGTTTCACGGATTTGCAGGACTTCCTGGTCGGTCAGTTGGTTGACCCGACGCGCGTCCTCGATGCCGACCTTCTGCACGATTTCGTGCGCCTTGGCCTGGCCGATGCCGTGGATGTACTGTAGCGCGATCACGACGCGCTTGTTGGTGGGTATATTGACGCCTGCGATGCGGGCCACGCTTAGTTCTCCTGGTCACGCATTGAAGCGCGAACGGCGCATCCGGCCCTGCCACCGTAGCGGAGGAAGCCGGCGCGTCTTTCGCGCCCATTCGCGGAAACGCTCGTTATAGGGATGGCGGCGCGCACGTCAATGGCCGCGACACGAAACCCTCTCTGAATCAATCTTCAATTCCAATCTCATCCAGCCCGACCGCGGCGCCCGGTATTGGTCGACGCGCTCAGACGGGTTCTTTCTCAGGCGTTGACGCCCACCAAGACCGAATCGATGGCGCGAGCCACCTCCTCGACCCTACCCATGCCGTCCACCTCGACCAGTTTGCCCTGGGCTTGATAGTGCGGCAGCAGCAGCGCGGTCTGGGCGTTATAAGCCGCCAGTCGCACCTTGAATGATTCGGGATTGTCGTCGGATCGCCCCTGCTCGGCGAATCGCTTGGAGACCCGCGCCAGCAGGGCGTCGTCATCGACCCGCAGCCGCAGCACGCGGTCGATCTGCTTGCCGTACTTGGCCATCAGGTCGTCCAGCGCGTCGGCCTGGGCCACGGTGCGCGGAAAGCCGTCGAAAATGGCGCCGCCGTGCGCCTCGGCGTCCGGCAGGGCTTCTTCGATCAGCGCGATGACGATCTCGTCGGAGACCAGCTCGCCGCGCTCCATGATGTCGGAGACCTTGTGGCCGAGGGCCGAGCCCGATGCGATCGCCGCGCGCAGCATGTCGCCTGTCGAGAACTGGACCATCGCCCGTTCGCTGACCAGCCGCTTGGCCTGGGTGCCCTTACCCGCCGCCGGCGGTCCGAACAGAATCAAATTCATCGCGCCTTCCCCCCGCGCAACTTCGACTTTTTCAACAGACCCTCATATTGATGCGCGAGCAGATGAGACTGGATTTGGGCGACCGTGTCCATGGTCACCGTGACCACGATCAGGATCGACGTGCCGCCGAAATAGAGGCTGCCCCCCATCTTGGCCATGAAGGCTTCAGGCAGCAGGCACACCAGGGTGATGTAGCCAGCGCCGATCACCGTCAAGCGGGTCAGCACATAATCCATATAGTCCGCGGTCCGCTTGCCAGGCCGTATGCCAGGCAGAAACCCGCCGTACTTGCGCAGGTTCTCGGCCGTCTCCTCGGGATTGAAGACGATCGAGGTGTAGAAGAAACAGAAGAAGATGATCAGCGCGGCATAGGCCACGATGAAGGCCGGCCGGCCATGCTGCAATTGGGCGATGGCGCCCGGCAACCACTGAAGCCAGTTCGGCAGAGTCGTGGTCGAGAGGAATCCTAGCGCGGTGGTGGGAAACAGCAGCAGGCTGGACGCGAAGATCGGCGGGATGACGCCCGAGGTGTTGAGCTTCAACGGCAGGAACGAGGTGTCGCCGCCGAACATCCGGTTGCCGACCTGGCGCTTCGGATATTGGATCAGCAGCCGGCGCTGCGAGCGCTCGATGAACACGATGAACAGGATCACGCCGACCGCCACCGCGAAGATCAGGATCAGCGTGAAACCGCCGATCGTGCCCTCCCGCGCCAGGGCCAGGAGTTGGGTCAGGCCCAGCGGCAGGCGCGCGACGATGCCGGCGAAGATGATCAGCGAGACGCCGTTGCCGACGCCGCGGGCGGTGATCTGCTCGCCCAGCCACATCAGGAACATGGTCCCGCCGGTCAGCGAGGCCACGGTGGAGAGCACGAAGAACAGCCCTGGCTGGTCGACCACGCCCTGGGCGTTGGACAGCCCGAAGGCGATGCCGGACGACTGGACGATGGCCAGGATGACGGTGAGATAGCGGGTATATTGGTTTAGCTGCTTGCGGCCGGCTTCCCCGCCTTCCTTCCGAAGCGCTTCCCACGGCGGATAGACCGTGCCCATCAGTTGCACGATGATCGAGGCCGAGATGTAGGGCATCACGTTCAGCGCGAAGACGGCCATGTGCTGAACCGCGCCGCCCGAGAACATGTCGAACATGCCGAGCATGCCCTTGGACTGGCCCTCGAAGGCGTGCTGGAAAGCGTCGCGATTGATGCCCGGAATGGGAATGAAGGTCCCGAGCCGATAGACCAGCAGCGCGATCAGGGTGAACCACAGGCGTTTGTGCAGTTCGGTCGCCTTCTGGAAGGCGCCCACATTCATATTCGCGGCGAGTTGTTCTGCGGCCGAAGCCATTTAATTTCCCACGCTCAAATCGCTGGCGGAAGACAGACAGATAGGCGACCGACGCCGCGATGGCGAGCCCTTATGGCCCGGCTGCGGCGACCGGTCTCCTGTGCCCTAGCGGGAAGCGTTACGCCTCGGCCGCGGCGGGCTCCTTAGCCTTGGCCGTGGTGGTCAGCGTGCCGCCCGCGGCCTCGACCGCCTTGGCGGCGGAGGCGCTGGCCGAATAGACCACCAGATCCAGCTTGGACTTGAGCTCGCCCTTGCCCAGCAGGCGCACGCCATCGAGCTTGCGCCGGATCACGCCGGCCGCGACCAGGGCTTCGGCGTCGATGGTCTTCCGCGGATCCAGCTTGCCGGCTTCGATCGCCTGTTCCAGGCGCCAGAAATTCACTTCGGCCAGGGTCTTGGCGAAGATATTGTTGAAGCCGCGCTTGGGCATCCGCATGTGCAACGGCATCTGGCCGCCCTCGAAGGCGGCGATGGCGACGCCGGAGCGGGACTTCTGGCCCTTCACGCCGCGGCCGCCGGTCTTGCCCTTGCCCGAGCCTTCGCCCCGGCCGACCCGCATGCGCTTCTTATGCGCGCCTTCGTTGTCGCGGATTTCATTGAGCTTGGTCATGATCGCCTCTCCTTGGAGTTCAACGCCGGGCGAGGCCCGACTCGGCTTGATGAAATTGTCGCCCTGGATGGCCAGGGCAGAAAACGGCCGCTATTCGACCACCGTGACCATGTGGGCCACCTTGGCGATCATGCCGCGCACCGAAGGGGTGTCGGCCAGGGTCGATTCGCGGCCGAGCCGGTTCAGGCCCAACCCGATCAGGGTGGAGCGCTGATCCGCCTTACGGCGAATCGGGCTGCCGGTCTGGCGCACGGTCACGGTCTTGGCTTCCGCCTTGGCGGGGGTCTTGGCCATCTGAAACGCTCCTTAGCCTTCCGAGGCTTCGACGGTCGAGGCGCCGTCCTGGCGACGGCCGAGGATGTCGCCGACCTTCTTGCCACGCTTGTTGGCGATCTGGCGCGGCGAGGCCTGTTCCTTCAGCGCGTCGAAGGTCGCCCGGATCATGTTGTAGGGATTGGACGAGCCGACCGACTTGCCGACCACGTCCTGCACGCCGAGGGTTTCCAGGACCGCGCGCATCGGACCCCCAGCGATGACGCCGGTGCCGGCGGGGGCGGCCCGCAGCATCACCTTGCCAGCGCCGTGCCGACCTTGGCCGTCATGGTGCAGGGTGCGGGATTCGCGCAGCGGCACGCGGATCATGGTCTTCTTGGCTTCTTCGGTGGCCTTGCGGATGGCTTCCGGCACTTCGCGCGCCTTGCCATGGCCAAAGCCGACCCGGCCCTTCTGGTCGCCCACCACCATCAGGGCGGCGAACGAGAACCGGCGGCCGCCCTTCACGGTCGCGGCCACGCGGTTGATGTGGACCAGCTTCTCGACGATGTCGCTGTCGGCGCGCTCTTCGGTATTCCGATCGCGCCGATCGCGCCGGTCGCCGCCGCCGCCACGCTGTTGTTCGCCTCGAGCCATGCTCTCTGCTTCCTTAAATTCTCTAGTCTTAGAAGTTCAGGCCGGCTTCGCGCGCGGCGTCGGCCAGGGCCTTGACCCGGCCATGGTAGATATAGCCGCCGCGGTCGAAGACCACGTTCTTGACGCCCTTTTCGATCGCCCGCTCGGCGACCAGCTTGCCCACGCGGGCCGCGGCCTCCTTGTCGGCGCCCTTGGCGCCTTCCTTGACGCCTTCCAGCGACGAGGCTTGGGCGACGGTGACGCCGCCGGCGTCATCGATGACCTGGGCATAGATGTTCTTCGACGAACGGAACACCGACAGACGCAGGCGGCCGTTCGACAACGCTTTCAGCCGGATGCGCGTGCGCATCGCCCGGCGTTTGGATGTATCGCGGGGAGACAGGGCCATGACTACTTCTTCTTGCCTTCCTTACGGCGGACCTTTTCGCCGGAATACCGCACGCCCTTGCCCTTATAGGGCTCCGGCGGACGGATACGGCGGATGCGGGCGGCGACCTCGCCGACGAGCTGCTTGTCGATACCGGCGATGCGGACCTCGGTCTGCTTCGGCACGGCGAAGCTGATGCCGTCCGGCGGCGGGATGTCGACGTCGTGAGAGAAGCCGAGCTGCATGGACAAGGCCTGGCCCTTCATCGCCGCGCGATAGCCGACCCCGACCAGTTCCAGCACTTCCTCATAGCCCTGCGAAACGCCGTGGACCATGTTGCCCAGCAGCGAACGCGACAGGCCCCACATGGCCTTGGCCCGGGCGCTATCGTCGCGCGGGGTCAAGGTCAGTTCGCCGTTTTCGTGAGCGACCTTCATTTCGTCGACCACGGTCCAGGACAGTTGCCCCTTGGGCCCCTTGACCGTGACGGTCTGGCCGTCGAGCGTGACGGTCACGCCGGCGGGAATGGCGATAGGCTTCTTGCCGATCCGAGACATCGTAACTTCTCCTGCTCCCCTGCCTTAGTAGACGCGCAGGAGGACTTCGCCGCCAACATTGGCGTCGCGGGCGGCGGCGTCGGACATCACGCCCTTGGGCGTCGACAGGATCGAGATCCCCAGGCCGTTCTTCACCGGCTTGAGGTCCTTGATCGAGGAATAGACGCGGCGGCCAGGCTTGGAGACGCGGGAAATCTCCGCGATCACCGGCTGGTCATCGAAATACTTGAGCTCGATCTCGAACTCCGGGAACTCGCCCGGCTTCTCGATCAGCGTATAGCCGCGAATATAGCCTTCGTCGGCCAGCACATCGAGCACATGTTGGCGCAGCTTCGACGCGGGCGTCAAAACCTTGCCGCGCTTGCGCATCGCGGCGTTCTTGATGCGGGCGATCATATCGCCGATCGGGTCGTTCACAGCCATGTGACCCTCCTCACCAGCTCGACTTGACCAGGCCGGGGATCTGTCCCCCCGAGCCCAGTTCGCGAAGCGCGATCCGCGACATGCGCAGCTTGCGGTAATAGGCGCGCGGACGTCCGGTGACCTCGCAACGATTGCGGATGCGGGTCTTGGACGAGTTGCGCGGCAGTTCCGCCAATTTGAGGCGCGCCTCGAAGCGTTCTTCGAGCGGCAGGTTCTCGTCGTTGGCGATCGCCTTCAGCGCGTTGCGCTTGGCGGTGAATTGCTTGACGAGACGCTTGACCATCTCGTTGCGGTTGACGGCGCTTTTCTTGGCCATGTGTGTCTTTCCTCCCGCTCAGTTCGCCGTGAACGGGAATTTGAATTCCTTCAGAAGCGCGCGTGCTTCGTCGTCGGTGTTCGCCGTGGTGCAAACGATGACGTCCATGCCCCACAACTGGTCGATCTCGTCATAGTTGATCTCCGGGAACACGATGTGTTCGCGAAGCCCCATGGCGTAGTTGCCGCGGCCGTCGAAGGCGGTCGGCTTCAGACCACGGAAATCCTTCACCCGCGGCAGGGCGATGGTGATCAGCCGGTCGAGAAACTCGTACATCCGATGCTTGCGCAGCGTCACCTTGGCGCCGATGACCATGCCTTCGCGCAGCTTGAAGCCGGCGATCGACAGGCGGGCCTTGGTCGGCATGGGCTTCTGGCCGGTGATCGCGGCCAGATCCTTCATCGCGGCCGCGGCCTTCTTGGAATCGGACACCGCCTCGCCGATACCCATGTTCACGACGATCTTGTCGAGCTTGGGGATCTGCATCTCGTTGGTGTAGCCGAACTGGTCCTTCATCGACGCGCGGATGCGGGTGCGATAGTCGGCCTTCAGCCTGGGTTCGTAAACTTGCTCAGCCATCGATGACCTCGCCGGATTTCTTGGCAAAGCGGACCTTGTTCCCGCCATCGACGCGGAAGCCCACACGGGTCGGTTCGCCCGACTTCGGGTCGACGAACGCGACGTTCGAAATGTGCAAGGCCGCTTCCTTGTTCTTGATGCCGCCTTGCGGGTCGGCCTGGGTCGGACGGGTATGGCGCTTGACCATATTGATTCCCGCGACAACCACGCGGTTCTCCTTGGGACGGACCTGCAGCACCTGGCCCTGGCGGCCCTTGTCCTTGCCGGTCAGCACGACCACGCGGTCGCCTTTTTTGATCTTCGCGGCCATCTAGAGCACCTCTGGGGCGAGCGAGATGATCTTCATGTGGTTCTTGGCGCGCAGTTCGCGGGGAACCGGGCCAAAGATCCGCGTGCCGATCGGCTCGTTTTGCTTGTTGACGATCACCGCCGCGCTCCGATCGAAGCGGATCAGCGAACCATCCTTGCGCTTGATGCCCTGGGCGGTGCGCACGACGATGGCGCGCAGAACGTCGCCCTTCTTCACACGGCCGCGCGGGATCGCTTCCTTGACGGACACGACGATCACGTCGCCGACGCTGGCGTAGCGCCGACCGGCGCCGCCGAGCACCTTGATGCACATAACCCGGCGCGCGCCGGAATTATCGGCGACCTCCAGGTTGGACTGCATCTGGATCATGGCTTCCTACCTTCCAGAACGAGTCAGCCGGCGACCGGGGCGGTCTTGGGCATGACCTCCCAGGTCTTCAGCTTGGATTTCGGCGCGCACTCGACGATACGAGCGACTTCGCCGGCCTTGTAGACATTGGTCTCGTCGTGGGCGTGGTAACGCTTGGACCGACGGACGGTCTTCTTGAGCACCGGATGCAGGAAGGTCCGCTCGACCTTCACAACCACGGTCTTGTCGCCCTTGTCCGAAACGACGACGCCCTCGAGAATTCGCTTTGGCATGGATGATCCTCAGGCGGCCGGGGTCTTGCCGCGCAGCACGGTCTTGATGCGGGCGATGTCCTTGCGGACCTCGCCCACACGATGGGTCTTCTCGACCTGGCCGGTGGCGGCCTGGAAGCGAAGGTTGAACTGTTCTTTCTTGAGCTTCAGCAGCTCGTCGGAGAGCTGATCGGGGGTCAGCCCGCGCACTTCGTCGATCTTCATCAGGCGTGCTCCACCGCTTCGATGCGCGACACCACGCGCGTCTTGATCGGCAGCTTGGCCGCGCCGAGGCGCAGGGCTTCCTGGGCGACGTCGGCCGTGACACCGTCGATCTCGAACATGATCCGGCCCGGCGCGACGCGCGCGGCCCAGTATTCGATCGCGCCCTTGCCCTTGCCCATCCGCACTTCGGCCGGCTTGTCCGACACCGGCACGTCCGGGAAGATGCGGATCCACACCCGGCCCTGACGCTTCATCTGGCGGGTGATCGCGCGGCGAGCCGCCTCGATCTGCCGCGCCGTGATGCGCTCGGGCTCCAGGGCCTTCAGGCCGAAGGAGCCGAAGTTCAGCGTCGCGCCGCCCTTGGTCAGGCCGTGGATGCGGCCCTTGAATTGCTTGCGGTACTTGGTCTTTTTCGGTTGCAGCATGGTCTAAGCCTTACCCCGCGCGATCGCGGCGTCCGCCACGATCACCCCTGTCGCCGCGATCGCCGCGGTCATTGCGTCCGCCGCCCTCGCCGGCCGGTCCGGATTCGGTGGCCAGGCGCTTGTCCTGGGCCATCGGATCGTGCTCCAGCACCTCGCCCTTGAAGATCCAGGTCTTGACCCCGATGATCCCGTAGGTGGTCTTGGCCTCGGCGAAGCCGTAGTCCATGTCGGCGCGCAGGGTGTGCAGCGGCACGCGGCCTTCCTTGTACCACTCCATCCGCGCGATCTCGGCCCCGCCCAGGCGGCCGGAGACGTTGATCCGGATGCCCTTGGCGCCCAGGCGCATGGTCGACTGCATCGAGCGCTTCATCGCCCGGCGGAAGGCCACGCGGCGCTCCAGTTGCTGGGCGATGTTCTCGGCCACCAGTTGGGCGTCGGTCTCGGGCTTGCGCACTTCGACGATGTTCAGGTGCACCTCGCCCTCGGTCATTTCCGAGAGGTCCTTGCGCAGCTTGTCGATGTCCGCGCCCTTCTTGCCGATGATCACGCCAGGGCGCGCGGCATAGATGGTCACACGGCACTTCTTGTGCGGGCGCTCGATGATGATGCGCGAGACGCCGGCCTGGGCCAGGCGCTTCTTCAGCTCGCGGCGGACCTTGATGTCCTCGTGCAGCAAACGACCATAGTCGTTGCCGTCAGCGAACCAACGGCTGTCCCAGGTGCGGTTGATGCCCAGGCGGAGCCCGATCGGATTGACTTTCTGACCCATCAGGCCGCCTCGCCAAGTTCACGGACCACGATGGTGATCTCGGAGAAAGGTTTTTCGATGCGCGAGGACCGGCCGCGCGCGCGCGCCGAAAAACGCTTCATCACCAGGTTCTTACCGACATAGGCCTCGGCCACGACCAGCGAGTCGATGTCCAGGCTATGGTTGTTCTCGGCGTTGGAGATCGCCGAGTAGAGCGCCTTGCGCACGTCCTGCGCGATCCGCTTGTGGCTGAACTGAAGCTCGTTCAGAGCGTGCTGCACTTTCAGGCCGCGGATCGACTGGGCGACCACGTTCAGCTTGCGAAGGCCGGTGCGCAGCACGCGGACCTTGGCCATCGCTTCGACTTCGTTCTGCCGGCGCGGGTTGGATTTCTGGCCCATGGCTACTTCCTCTTGGCCTTCTTGTCGGCCGCGTGGCCCGGGAAATAGCGGGTCGGCGCGAACTCACCGAGCTTCATGCCCACCATGTCTTCGCTGATCAGCACCGGGATGTGCTTCTGGCCGTTGTGCACGCCGAACGTCAGGCCCACGAACTGGGGCATGATGGTCGAGCGGCGCGACCAGGTCTTGATGACGTCCTTGCGGCCAGACTCGCGGGCGACATCCGCCTTCTTGAGCAGGTAGCCGTCGACGAAAGGACCTTTCCAAACCGAACGGGTCATGGGTTAGCGGGCCTTCTTCACGTGGCGGGAGCGGATGATGAACTTATCCGTCGTCTTGTTGGTGCGGGTCTTGCGGCCCTTGGTCGGCTTGCCCCAGGGGGTGACCGGGTGGCGGCCGCCCGAGGTGCGGCCTTCGCCGCCGCCGTGCGGGTGATCGACAGGGTTCATGGCCACGCCGCGCACGTGCGGGCGACGGCCCATGTGGCGCGAGCGACCGGCCTTGCCGAGGTTCTCGTTCATGTGGTCGGGGTTGGAGACCGCGCCCACCGTGGCCATGCAGCCATCCTGCACCATGCGCAGTTCGCCCGAACCCAGGCGGATCTGGGCGTAGCCGGAGTCGCGGCCGACGAGTTGGGCGTAGGTCCCGGCGGAGCGGGCCAGTTGGCCGCCCTTCAGGGGCTTCAATTCGATATTGTGGATGATCGAGCCGATCGGCAACGAGCGCAGCGGGGCGGCGTTGCCCGGCTTCACGTCGACCTTCTCGGCGGCGATCACCTCATCGCCGACCTTCAGCCGTTGCGGGGCCAGGATATAGGCCTGCTCGCCGTCGGCATAGTTGATCAGGGCGATGAAGGCGGTGCGGTTGGGATCATATTCCAGCCGCTCGACCACGCCGACCACGCCGAACTTGCGACGCTTGAAGTCGACCAGGCGATAAAGCGTCTTGGCGCCGCCGCCGCGGAAACGAACCGCGATCCGGCCACCGCCGCCACGCCCGCCCGACTTGGTCAGGCCCTCGACCAGCTTCTTGACCGGCCGGCCCTTATAAAGCTCGGAGCGGTCGATCAGCACCAGGGCCCGGCGGCCCGGCGAGGTCGGATTATATTGCTTCAAGGCCATCGGATCAGAGCCCCGTCGTAATATCGATCGACTGGCCTTCGGCCAGCGTCACGATGGCTTTCTTGACGTCGGAGCGACGTCCCATGATGCCGCGGAAGCGCTTGGTCTTGCCCTTGGTCACCATGGTGTTGACCTTGGTGACGGTGACCTTGAACAGCTCTTCGACCGCGGCGGCGATCTCGTCCTTGGTGGCGTCATTGGCGACGCGGAAGACGACCTTGTTCTGTTCGGACAGAACCGTGGCCTTTTCCGTGATCACCGGCGCCAGGATGGTGTCGTAATGTCGGGCGGTGGCGGCCATCAGGCGGCTTCCTTCTCGGCGAAGCGAGCCTCGATCGCCTCGATCGCGGCCCGGGTCAGCACCAGCGTTTCGCGCCGCAGCACGTCATAGACGTTGAGGCCGGCGTTCGGCAGCACGTCCACCTGCGGGATATTGCGGGCGGCCAGTTGGAAGTTCGAGTCGATCGCCGGACCGGCGATGACCAGGGCGTTCTTCAGGCCCAGCGCGGCGAACTGGGCGCGCAGGCCGGCGGTCTTGGGCGTGTCCAGCGCGGCCGTGTCGAGCACCACCAGCGCGCCATCCTTGGCCTTGGAAGACAGCGCATGGCGCAGGGCCAGGGCGCGGACCTTCTTGGGCAGGTCGAAGCCGTGGTCGCGGACCACCGGGCCGAAAGCGCGCGAGCCGCCGACGAACTGGGGCGCGCGGCGCGAACCGTGACGGGCGCCGCCGGTGCCCTTCTGTTTGTACATCTTCTTGCCGGTGCGCGAGTTCTCGTTGCGCGTCTGGACCTTGTGGGTGCCGGCCCGGCGCTTGGCCAGTTGCCAGTTGACGCAGCGGGCCAGGATGTCGCCCCGGATCTCTTCGATGCCGAAGATGGCGTCGTTGAGATCGATGGAGCCGGCCTTGGCGCCGTCGAGTTTGATGACGTCGAGTTTCATTACGCTTCGCTCCCCGCTTCCGGCGCGTCGACGGCCGGGGTGTCTTCGGCGGGGGCCGCGGCGGCCTCACCGGCCTTACGGAAGGCGCCGGGCTTCGGCAGGTCGGCCGGCGCCGCGCGCTTCACCGCGTCGCGGATCCGCACATACGAGCCTTCGCTGCCCGGGACCGCGCCCAGGAGCAAAATAAGACCGCGCTCCACATCGATGCGGAACACGGTCAAATTGAGGGTGGTGACCCTTTCCTGGCCGAGATGGCCAGCCATCTTCTTGCCCTTGAAAGTGCGGCCGGGATCCTGGCGGTTGCCGGTCGAACCGAGCGAGCGGTGCGACAGCGACACGCCGTGGGTGGCGCGCAGGCCGCCGAAATTCCAGCGCTTGATGCCGCCCTGGAAGCCCTTGCCGATGGTCAGGCCCGATACGTCGACGGCCTGGCCGGTCAGGAAGTGGTCGGCGGTGAATTCCGCGCCCACGTCGATCAGGTTGTCTTCGCTGACCCGAAACTCGGCCAGGCGGCGCTTCGGCTCGACCAGGGCCTTGGCGAAGTGGCCGCGCATGGCCTTGGAAGTGTTCTTCACCTTCTTGGCGCCGATGCCCAGTTGCAGGGCGACGTAGCCGTCCTTCTCCTGGGTCTTCTGGGCGACGACCTGACAGCCGTCGAGCGACAGGACGGTCACGGGCACGTGGGTTCCGGTCTCATCGAAGAGACGGGTCATGCCGAGTTTCTTGGCGATCACGCCGGTGCGCATGGCGGGGTCCCCTCTTTAAAGCTTGATCTCGACGTCCACGCCGGCGGACAGGTCGAGCTTCATCAGCGCGTCCACGGTCTGCGGGGTGGGGTCGACGATATCGAGCACGCGCTTGTGCGTGCGGATTTCAAACTGCTCGCGCGACTTCTTGTCGATGTGCGGCGAACGGTTGACGGTGAATTTTTCGATCAGGGTCGGCAGCGGTATGGGGCCGCGAACCGTCGCGCCGGTGCGCTTGGCGGTATTCACGATCTCGCGCGTGGAGTGATCCAGCACGCGGTGGTCGAAGGCTTTGAGCCGGATGCGGATATTTTGTCGATCCATATCGCCCGAGTTCCTAGAAAGCGCTCGCCACGCCCAAATACCGTTTCAAAGACCAGCCCAAGCCGAGGCCTGGGAACGCACTTCGACGCAACGAGACTCGCGAAAACGAATATGGCCCGCGCGGATCGCCGCGAGGGCCAGGCCATCTGTTACGAAGCCGGGTGATTTCACCCGCGAACTTCGCAATATCAGGTCGTTCCACGAACCGCGTCTAAACCGAATGGCTTACAGCCGGTCCAACAGAGCGGCGGTTGATACTCGCGAGGCCCGACTCAGTCAAGCCCGCCCTTGAGTCATTTCACGCCGCGGCGCTGCGGTGTCAGGCCGCCCGGGCATAGGCGCCAATGGCGCGCTCCAGGTCGGCCATGCGCCGCTTCAGCCTGCCCTGAGCCGTTCTGGCCGCGAAGCTGGAGAGAACCACGGCGAAACCGAAGCTCGTCTCTATCTCCAGCTGGTCGACGGAAATGGCGTCGCTGGCCCAGTCCATAAGCGCGCCTCCAGCGATCTGCACCAGCAAAACGCCGACCGCCGCCGCATCGGTCTCGGGCCGAAGGCAGCCTTCCCGCACCGCAGCCTCGATCATGCGCCGCCAGAACCGCATCCTCGGCTCGCGTACGGCGCCGTCGAAGCGGAACCCCTGACCCGCCCCGCCCCGCGCCACCATGGTCGAACGGTAGAAGTTGGGATCCTCGCGATAGAGTTGGGCGGCGAT
>DATAYD010000029.1:0-11393 GCA_036272715.1 Caulobacteraceae bacterium
AGCGGATGTTCGCCAGGCTCAAGCAGTTCCGACGTGTCGCCACCCGATACGACAAGCTCGTCGCCCACTTCCGCGGCTTCGTTCTCATCGCCGCCATCGTCCTCTGGCTACGATGAACGTTAAATCGTCACCACGACCTAGGCGAGTTCCAGGACACCCCTCTCTCACCCGTCATCGCCGCGCTTGTCGCGGCGACCCATTCCGTGAACGTCCCGATACAAATTCGGATGGAATTTCAGAAGCTTAAGCTTCACGGCATGGGTGACCGGTCATGACGAATGTTTGTGCTCGAGTGTATCGCCCCCCAAACCGGAAAAAGCCGGCGGGCCCGGCGGGCGCCCGCCAGCTTCCGTTACGTGGCGAGTCGTGGCCACGCTCTAGGAAGGATCGACGCCGGTCAGGCCGGTGGATCAGCGTCAAAAAGGCATGCGCCGCGCGCCATACGGTGGATCACCCGGGCGCCAAATTTGTCTTGATCAATCGTCGCGGCTACCCGCGACCGCTTGTGGACTTGTCAGAACGGCCGTCAGGACGCAAAAAACACAGGACCCGTTCCGCAGACAGGCCGACATCATGAAGGATGAGGACGCCAAAGCCGCCAAACGCCTGCGCGACGGCGCCCTGCGAGTCCGCGGCGCGGCCGAAGCGCTGGGCGACCGCGCCAGCCAGCTCAACGACTCGATGATGGCCCACCTCCTGCGCCTCCAAGCCGGCATCCTGCGCGACGGCGCCGAGGTTCTCGACAAACGGGCGCTGGCGGTGGATCCGCCGAAGGGGCGGGCCTGAGGCGTTCGCTCGGTCCAATTCGGACGCGAGGTAAAGCGACATTCGGCGACGCGCCGCGCCTGCTAAGGCGGCATATCCCCGCCCCCAAACGGTGCCGTCCCACATGCCTTGCCGCGCTTGACTCTCCCCGCCGCCTCCCGCATTCCTCCCGCCGACTCTCGCGGGAGAGGCCGGGGCCCAGCCTCCGGCGCCGAAGGCGCAACCGCCCCGGAAACGCTCAGGCAAACGGACCGCGCGGGTTGATGGACGCTGGAAAGCAGCCTTCGGGCTCGCCGACGGAGCAAGGGATCGCCCGACGCGGCCCCGGAATCTCTCAGGCCTAAGGACAGCGGGGGCGCGTGATCGCAAAGGCGGGAAACCGCCACGCTCGCCGCCGCCCTGGAGTCCCCTGTGTCTGAAGCCAATGTGTCTGAAACCCTGAAGCGCACGCCGCTCTATCAAGCCCATCTGAGCGCCGGCGCTCGCTTGGTGGAATTCGGCGGCTATGAAATGCCGGTTCAGTACCGCGATGGCATCCTGAAGGAACATCTCTGGACCCGCGCGCGCGCCGGCCTGTTCGACGTCTCGCACATGGGCCCATCCTTCCTGACCCTCGCTGAAAAATCAGGCGACGCCGAGGCCGACCACCGCGCCGTCGCGGCCCTGGCCGAGCGGATCGTCTGCGGCGACATCGCGGGGCTGAAGCCCGGCCAACTGCGCTACACCCTGCTGATGAACGACCAGGGCGGCCTGGTCGACGACCTGATGATCGGCCGTCCATTGGCGCCCGACCATGCCGGCACGCTCTATATCATCGTCAATGCGGGGACCAAGGACGGCGACTTCGCCCGCTTCCAGGCCGCCGCTGGCGAGGCCGCGCGCCTGGCCCGCGCCGACGACCGGGCCCTGATCGCCCTGCAAGGCCCCGAAGCCGCCCTTGTCCTGGCCGGGATCCTGCCCGAGGCCGCGTCGCTCGGCTTCATGAGTTTCCGCCGCTTCGACCATGACGGCCACGGCCTGGTCGTCTCCCGCTCCGGCTATACCGGCGAGGACGGGTTCGAGATCCTGGTTCCGGAGCCGATCGCCCAGGCGTTCTGGGACCGGCTGCTCGGCGACGAACGCGTCCGGCCGATCGGCCTCGGCGCCCGCGATTCGCTCAGGCTGGAGGCGGGGTTGCCGCTCTATGGGCACGATGCCGATGAAACCATCTCGCCGATCGAGGCCGGCCTCGGCTTCGCGGTCTCCAAACGCAGGCTGAAGGCCGGCGATTTTCCAGGCGCGGACCGGATCGTGCGCGAGCGCGGCGGCGCGCTGGCGCGGGTCCGGGTGGGCCTGAAGGTGCTGGAAGGCGCCCCGGCCCGCGAAGGCGCCGAGATCGTGGACGCCGCCGGCGCCGTGGTCGGCAAGGTCACCAGCGGCGGTTTCGCCCCCTCGCTCGGCGCGCCGATCGCCATGGGCTTCGTGCCGCCCGCGCTCGCCGAGCCGGGCGCCAAGCTCGGCGTCGTCGTCCGCGGCAAGACCCAGGCGGCTGAGGTCGCGCCCATGCCCTTCGTTCCCCACCGCTATGTCCGCAACCCCTGACCGAGAGAGCCGAAACATGCGCTTCACCAAGGATCATGAGTGGGTCGAACTCGACGGCGACGTCGCCACCATCGGCATAACCGCCTATGCCGCTGAACAGCTCGGTGACGTGGTGTTCGTCGAGACGCCCGAGGTTGGCAAACAGGTCGCGCTGGGCGACGGCCTGGCGGTGGTCGAGAGCGTCAAGGCCGCCTCCGATGTCTATGCGCCGGTCACCGGCGAAGTGGTCGAGGCCAATACCGCCCTGGCCGACACCCCCGAAACCGTGAACCAGGAACCGGAAGGCGCCGGCTGGTTCGCCAAGCTGAAGATCTCCGACCCGGCCCAGGTCGAAGCCCTGATGGATCGCCACGCCTACAACGCCTATCTCGGTACGCTTTGATGGCGGCTATGCGGATCATCAGCCCGTCCAAAAAGCCTCTCCCCCCTCGATGGGGGAGAGGTTGGAGTGGGGGTGCGTCCGCTGGCGACGAAGGAAAGGTTGCGGAAGACGCCTTCCGCATTCTTCGCCCTAACATCATGCGTTCACCCCCAACCCTGCCCTTCCCCCATCGAGGGGGAAGGGTTCTAGAACCCGGTTCAACCTGATGCGCTACCTGCCCCTCACGCCCGACGACCGCGCCCAGATGCTGGGGGTGATCGGCGCGCCCTCGATCGACGACCTGTTCGTCGACGTGCCGCATTCCGCCCGCCTGTCCGCGCCGGTCGACCTGCCCGCGCACATGGGCGAACTGGAGGTCGAGCGCGAACTGTCCGCCCTGGCCGCGCGCAACCGCTCGGCGCGGCAGGGGCCGTTCTTCTGCGGCGCCGGCGCCTATCGCCACCATGTCCCGGCCAGCGTTGACCACATCATTCAGCGGTCGGAATTTCTTACCAGCTACACGCCCTACCAGCCCGAGATCGCCCAGGGCACGCTGCAGTACCTGTATGAATTCCAGACCCAGGTCGCGGCCCTGACCGGCATGGAGGTGGCCAACGCCTCGATGTACGACGGCTCGACCGGCGCGGCGGAGGCGGTGATGATGGCCCACCGGATCACCCGCCGCCCTGGCGCGGTGCTGTCCGGCGGCCTGCATCCCCACTATGCGGAGACCATCGTGACCCTGGCCCATGTCGCGGGTGTCGAGGTGGTCCGCCAGCCGGCCGCGATCGACGCCGAGGCGGCGGTGATCGAGGCGATCGGCCCGACCACCGCCTGCGTCGTGGTCCAAACCCCCAATGTGTTCGGGACCGCCACGGATGTCGCCCGGATCGCCGAGGCCGCCCACGCCGCCGGCGCGCTCCTGATCGTCGTGACCACCGAAGCGGTGTCGTTCGGCTTGCTGAAGTCGCCTGGCGAAATGGGAGCGG
Organism: Caulobacteraceae bacterium; assembly: GCA_036272715.1. Lineage (GTDB taxonomy): Bacteria > Pseudomonadota > Alphaproteobacteria > Caulobacterales > Caulobacteraceae > Poindextera. Next base: position 3,697 of record DATAYD010000029.1, read on the forward strand.
ACATCGCCGTGGCCGAGGGCCAGTCGATCGGCAACGGCCTGAACTTCGGCGGCCCCTATGTCGGCCTGTTCGCCACCCGCGAAAAATTCGTGCGCCAGATGCCCGGCCGGCTGACCGGCGAGACCGTCGACGCCGTGGGCCGGCGCGGCTTCGTGCTGACCCTCTCGACCCGCGAGCAGCATATCCGCCGCGACAAGGCGACGTCGAACATCTGCACCAATTCAGGCCTGTGCGCCCTGGCCTTCACCATCCACATGTCGCTGCTGGGCGAGGCGGGCCTACGCCAACTGGCTCGGATCAACCACGCCAAGGCGCGCCAACTGGCCAAGGGCCTGGCCGCCGTCCCGGGCGCGGAGATACTGACGCCGCGGTTCTTCAACGAATTCGCCGTCCGCCTGCCCAAGCCGGCCGCCGAGGTGGTCGAGACCCTGGCGGGGCGCGGCGTCATCGCCGGCGTGCCGTTCTCCCGCCTCGCGCCGGGCGCCGGTCTCGACGACGTCCTGCTGACGGCGACGACCGAACTAACCTCCGATACCGATATCGAAACCCTCCCCCGCGTGCTTTCGGAGGCTCTCTAGATGAGCATGTCCAATATCGGCCGGCCGACCCGTCCGAACGAAACCGCCGCCGCCGCGCCCGCCAGCCTGACCGGCGGTCGGGGCCTGTTGCAGGACGAGCCCCTGATCTTTGAGCGGGGCGGCTGGGACAAGACCGGCGTCGACCTGCCGGAAGCCGCCGAGGACGCCTCGGACCTCGGCGATCTGGTTCGCGACCAGCCGATCGGCCTGCCGGGCCTGTCCGAACCCGAGACCCTGCGTCACTATGTGCGCCTGAGCCAGAAGAACCACGCCATCGACCTGGCGCTCTATCCGCTCGGCTCGTGCACGATGAAGCACAATCCGCGCCTGAACGAGAAGATGGCGCGCTTGCCAGGCTTCTCGGACATCCACCCGCTGCAGCCCCCGTCGACGGTGCAGGGGGCGCTGGAACTGATGGACCGCCTGGCCCATTGGCTGAAGACCCTGACCGGCATGCCGGCGGTGGCGCTGTCGCCCAAGGCCGGCGCCCACGGCGAGCTCTGCGGCCTTCTGGCCATACGCGCCGCCCATGAGGCGCGCGGCGACGCCCGCAAGCGGGTCCTGGTCCCGACCAGCGCCCACGGCACCAACCCGGCCACGGCGGCCTTCGTCGGCTACACGGTCGAGGAGATCGCCCAGACCCCCGACGGCCGCGTCGACCTGGCCGACCTGGCGACCAAGCTCGGCCCGGAAATCGCCGCCATCATGGTCACCAACCCCAATACCTGCGGCCTGTTCGAGCGCGACATCGTCAAGATCGCCCAGTTGACCCACGCGGTCGGCGCCTACTTCTACTGCGACGGGGCCAATTTCAACGCGATCGTCGGCAAGGTGCGGCCCGCCGACCTGGGCGTCGACGCGATGCATATCAACCTGCACAAGACCTTCTCCACGCCCCACGGCGGTGGCGGGCCGGGCGCGGGGCCGGTGGTGCTGAGCTCGGCCTTGGCGCCCTACGCCCCGACGCCCTGGGTGGTCCACGGCGAGGCCGGCTTCGACCTGATCGAACACGCGCCGGACGGCTCCGGCGCCTTCGGCCGCCTCAGCGCCTTCCACGGCCAGATGGGCATGTATGTCCGCGCCCTGACCTATATGATGAGCCACGGCTCGGACGGCCTGCGCCAGGTGGCCGAGGACGCGGTCCTGAACGCCAACTACATTAAGGCGCGCCTCTTGCCCCAGATGACCGCGGCCTTCGAGGGGCCATGCATGCACGAGACCCTGTTCGACGATCGTTGGCTCGAGGGGACCGGGGTCAGCACCCTCGATTTCGCCAAGGCGATGATCGATGAGGGCTTCCACCCGATGACCATGTATTTCCCGCTGGTCGTCCACGGCGCCATGCTGATCGAGCCGACCGAGACCGAGCCCAAGGCCGAGCTGGACCGGTTCTGCGACGCGCTTCTGGCCCTGGCCGGGGCGGCCAAGGCCGGGGACGTGGAGCGCTTCACCGGCGCGCCGTTCCATGCGCCCTTGCGCCGGCTGGACGAGACCCTGGCGGCCCGCAAACCCAAACTGCGCTGGAAACCGGCGGTTGAGCCGGTGCGGGCGGCGGCGGAATAGCCCGTACAGCGCCCAGCCTTTACATTTATTAGCGCTAGAAAGTATCGTATTAACGCCGCGACGCTGTGTCCTCATTGAAGTTTAAACCTCATTAGCTTTGTCCTGCGAAGTTCGCCTTCGGATCAGGAGGTGGCGTCTTGGGGGCAGAAACCTTGGGGAAGACACGGCTGGAAACGAGCGTGGCCGCGGCGTTCGACGTGGTGGCCTGGGAAATCGAGCTGGCCGGCGCCCGTTGCATCCAGTTGGACACCATCATCGGTGAACTTCTGCCGTCCATGCCGATCGAACAGCGCGAGCGGTTGCTGGAAGGTCTGCACACGGTCGATCTGCTGAGCCAGCACCTGACCGGGCTCTCGGCCTTCATGCGTACGGTCAGCGAGGACGCTTCCGAGGAGGTTTCCACGCCCGTCAGCCGCGCCCTGGCCGATGTCACCTTGGGCGCCCTGGCCAATCGCCTGTTCACCGCGTTCGGCGGGGAGGAAGAGGTCGTTCGCGATCTCCCCGACGCTGGCGACGTGGACCTCTTTTAGAGGAGCGCGCCGGCCATGAGCTTCAACACGCGCGGCCTCGAGGTGATGATCGCCGAGAACGATCGCACCGTCCTGGAAATGCTGCAGATCCGCCTGAGCGTGGCTGGCTTTCACACCAGCATGGCGCGCACGGGTCCCCTGGCTTTGGAAACGCTCAGGAATTCGCGGCCGTCGATCCTGGTGATCGACCTCAACCTGCCGGAAATGGACGGCTTCGAGGTGCTGGAGGCGCTGCAGCCACGCTGCGGAAAGCTGCAGATCCCGACCCTGGTCATGGCCAGGAAACTGGCCGCGGAGGATATCCAGCGGGCCCTTCGCCTCGGCGCCCGCGACTGTATGGCCAAGCCCTTCAGCGGCGCCGACGCCCTCGACCGGGTGGCCAGGTTGTTGCGCAAACCGACGCCCCCCACGGCGACGCCGCCCCTGGCGCCGCTCTCCGCCAAGCCCGTGGTCTACCTGCGGGCCTAGAGCATTGTCCGACGAAGCGGACACCGGTTCGTCGTCAGAAAATGCTCTGATGCATTGGGTTTAGAGCCCTTTTTATCCGATCAGATCGATTCGATCTGATCGGAAAGGGCTCTAGGACTGCGGCCGTATTGCCACGCCGTAAAAATTAGGCTTTCTCCATTAGCGCGCTATCAACCGCGCCTAGGTAAAGGTGGGGATCGTTCTCATATGTAATTTTATCCGCCTGCCGATTCCCGCTGGCGAGACCTTCAGTCATCATGTTGCAAGTCGTGTCCCTTCGTCCCGAGCCCATGCCCGGCGCTTCCTTCGCCGGGCTCGCAGCGTCCGCCCGCAAGGCGGCGCGCGATGGCGCGCGGATGGTGGTGATTGGCGTGGGACTGATCCTGGTCGCCAGCGGCCTCGTGCTGGCGCTGCTGCCCGGGCACCTTGGCCTGCCGCTGCTGGTGGTCGGCTTGATCCTGGTGCTGCGCAATTCGCCCTCGGCGCGGCGGCGTTTCATCCGCCTGCAGCGGGCTCATCCCAGGGTAGTGTTCCCCGTGCGCCGGCTGATCCGCCGCGACCCGGAGATCTTCCCGGTGCTCTGGCAACAGGCCCTGCGCCTCGAACGCCTGATCGTGCCCAAGGACTGGCGCCGCGCGGCGACCTGGCGCCGCCGCTATTTCCGGCCCAAGCGGAGCTAGAGCATTTTCCGACGAAGTGGACGTCGGTTCGTCGTCAGAAAATGCTCTGATGCCCTGGCTCCAGGGGCGCTTCGATGCTTGTCCCGAGCGGGCGGCGGCGCGTGGAAAAGCTGAAGTCGTCGGTTCGGGCTCTGGGGGACCGCGCCCCCGAAGCCCCCTCCGGCGCTCGGCGCCAGCTCCCCGGAGGGGGAGCATTTTGCTTAGATTCTCCCTCGCGCGCAGCGTGGGGGAAGGGGACCACGAAGTGGGGGAGGGGGGCCTGCCGCTGCCGCGATCTATTCAAGCGAAGGCGGCCGCGACGTCATTGCCGCCTTCGATACGACCTGCTCAAGGATGATGAAGTATTGGAATATCAGAACTATTCGTCATGCTCTGAGTGGCGCCTGAGGGGTGCGTGTCGAAGCCCGCACCCTCGCGCGTGCTACTGTAGCTTGCCCGGCATCTGGTCGACGGCGCGGTCGATCAGGGGATCGGACGTCAGCCCTTGCAGGCGGGCGGCCAGCACCTGCTCTGCGATCTGCGCGGCCAAGTCGCCGGCGGCGGCCCTGACCTCGGCGGCGGCCTGGGCCTCGGCGGTGGCGATCTTGCGTTCGGCCATCTGCTGGCGGCGCTTGATCTGCTCTTCCAGCTTCACCGCGGCCTCGGCGCGCATGCGCTCCGAATCGGCCTGGGCGTTGGCGATCATCTCGGCGGCGACGCGCTCGGCGTCCTCGCGCTGGGTCTTGATCGTGGCCAGCAGGGCCTGGGCTTCCTGGCGAAGCCGCAGGGCCTCGTTCAACTCGGCCTGGATCTTCTCGCCGCGCGCGTCGAGCGCCTTCATGGCCATGCCCGGGACCTTGGCCCAGATCAGGATGCCGATGAAGATCAAGAGGCCGACGAGGACCCAGGCTTCAGCGTCTTGAAAGAACTCCATCGTGATCGTCCTTTCAGGCCTGACCGTTCAAGGCGGCCAGCTCGGCGGCGCTGAGGCTTACACCGGTCAGTTTCTCGACAATGGCCTGGGCGGTGTCGGCCGCGATCTCGCGGACATGGCCCATGGCCGCCTCGCGGGTGCGGTTGATCGCCGCTTCGGCATGGGACAGCGTGGTCGCCAGTTTGGCTTCCTCGGCCGCCTCACGCGCGGCGGCTTCGGCCTTGGCCTTGGCCTTGGCGTCCAGCGCCAGCTTCTGGGCCTGGGCCCGGGCCTGCGCGGTTTCGGCGGCCGCCGCGGCGGCCTGCGCGTCCGCCTCGTCCCGCAAACGGCGGGCCTCGCCGACATCACCGGAGATGCGATCCTCGCGGTGAGCGATCGTGCCGCCGACGCTGGGGACGAACACCTTGGCGAACAGGGCGAACATCACGCCGAAGATGATCAGCATCCAGACCATCTGGCCCGGCCATTGGGCCAGGTCGAACTGCGGCAGGCCGCCGGCGCCGGAATCGGCCGGCGCCGTGGTCGCGTGGGTCCCTTGGAGCGCGTTGTCCGCCATGGTCGGGCTAGACCTTCACGAACAGGATGATGAAGGCCATCACGAGCGCGAAGATGCCCATGGCTTCGGTCACGGCGAAGCCCAGGAACAGAATCGGGCGCTCGCCGGCCGCGGCCGACGGGTTGCGGATGGCGGCTTGCAGGTAGTTGCCGAACAGGATGCCGAGGCCGGCGCCGGCGCCGATCAGGCCGGTCATGGCCAGGCCCGCGCCGATATATTTGGCTGCAGTAACGTCCATTTGGAGAAGTCCCCTTTGAGAGTAGCTTGGTTTTGTTGAGTGGATCAGTGACCGTGACCGAGGTTCACGACGTCATTGATGTAGGTGCAGGTCAGCGCCGCGAAGACGAAGGCCTGCAGGAAGGCGACGATGAATTCCAGCGCCATCAGCGCCACGACCATGAACAGCGACAGCCCGGAACCGAGAAAGCCCAGGCTGGCCAGGCCGCCGTGCGAGGCGAACAGTCCCAGGCCCACCACGAAGCTGGCGAACATGTACATGACCACGTGGCCGCCGATCATGTTGCCGAACAACCGCATCGACAGCGTGACGGGCCGGACCATGAACGAGATGAATTCGATCGGCGCCAGGAAGCACGCCATGATGAAGCTGACGCCCGAGGGCACGAACAGCTTGAAGAAGCCCAGGCCGTTGCGCAGGAAGCCGATCACCACCACGGAGACGAAGGTCATGAGGGCGAGCGTCACCGTCACCGCCAATTGCGAGGTCACGGTGAATTGCAGCGGGAACAGGCCGACGATGTTCATCACCGCGATCAGCGAGAACAGCGTGAAGATGAAGGGCAGGAAGGCTCGGCCCTTGTCGCCGATCATGGCGCCGGTCAGGCCGTTGTCGATCAGGTCATAGAGCGTCTCGGCCAGGGCCTGCATGCGGCCCGGCACGATCGCGCGGCGTGCTGCGGTCAGGAAGAACACGGTGATGATCGTCGCCGCGATCAGCATGTAGAGGACGGAATTGGTGACCGACAGGTCGATGGTCCCGATCCCGGGGACCGGCACGCGCGGACCCTCGAAGAGCTTGTGGATCATGAACTGGTTCATGGGCTCGATAGCGGCCATCAGGTCTTCAGTCCCTCAATCCTCATCGTCGTCCGCCGCCGGAGCCTTCGGCTCGGACTTGGCGGACGCCCGCGCGCTCATCCGCCCGGCGGTCCGGACGGCGGAATAGGTCGACAGCCCGATGCCGATCAGCAAACCGCCGATCAGGCCAAAGGGCGCCGTATGCGCGATCCGATCGAAGAACCAGCCAAGGCCGAGCCCCCCGAGCAGACCGCCGATCAAACCGGCCACCAGTCGATAACCTTCCGCCCCCGCTTCGCCGCCCCCCAAGGGTGACGCCCCACGCGCGCGTTTGGCTTCGAACGCATCAAGCTCCTCGCCGAGGCGATTGAGCGCGACCTTGCCCTCGTTCGGGCCCGAATCGTCCGGCTTGGGCATCGCGGCTGACGAGTCTCGTCGACCCGACGTCGCCGTCGCGGCCCGGCTAAGATCGCGGCGGAACCTATAGACGCGGGCGCGCCAGGTCAAGACTGCCGAGCGCGCTCATATCTCATTGATTTCATGTTATATTTTGGCCGCTTTGACGTGAGCTCGGCGAACGAGTCTGAAAGCGCGGCGGAAAGACGCGTCAGTCCGGCTTGGGCGGGCTGGCCGGCGGCGTGGCGGGCGCGTCGCCCAGGGACTTGTCCTGAGCTTCGGCGCTCGCCGAACCAAAGGTCAGGGCCTGGCCGAGCAGGGTCGAGCGGGTCTTCAGCGTCTTGGCGGTGGTCTCGCAGCGATTGGGGACGCCCCAGAACAGCCAGGCGTCGACCAGATTGCGCCGGGTTTTCAGCCGCACCACCGACCAGATCGCCCGGCCCTTGTCGATCGATTCGACCCCGTGCTGGGCGATTGGCTGGGGGCTGGCCTTTTCGGCGGACTCCATGGCGGCGGCGAAACGCTTCTCGGCCACGCGGGCCGCCGCCATGTCCTCATGATAGGGTTCGGCCTCGACCACCGGGGACCCGAACATCTTGTCGATGGCCTTCAGGTCCGGCTTGATGTCGTCATAGATGCTCAGATATTCGCCCAAAGCGCCGTAGCACCAGGCCACGAAGCCATAGTCGTCGGTCGGCGCGCCCGGCGGGATGTCGTCCTCGGAGCCGCCAGCCGGCGCCGCGTCGACTTTCGGCGCCGTCGCCGCGACCGCCGGCGGCGCGGTCGAGATCACCGAATCCGGCGCGGGCGGGTCGCTGGCCAGCAACATCAGGGCGAGCAGGGGAGCCATGGGCATTCGTCGGAAGATCCTTATTCGTGGCCGTCGCGCGTAACCGGACAACCGAAGCCGCCGCCCCCGGGCGTTTCGATCTCGATCATGTCGCCGGGCCGCACGGCGATCGAAAAGCAGCCCGA
>DATAYD010000030.1:0-18447 GCA_036272715.1 Caulobacteraceae bacterium
ATAGACATAGGGCGGGTCGAAGGCCACGCCCTTGACCTTATGCCGGCCGTGGGGCGACGGCCGCTCGGTCGAGCCCACGGTGGCGGGATAGACCGCCAGCAATCGGCCGTCGGCGTCAAAGGCCGAGACCTGTTCCTTGGCCTTGGAGACCATGATCCGGGCGACCTGGCCCTTGGCCAGGGGCGCGGCGCCGGGCGCGGCGACCAGGATGACCGTTCCCGCCTTGGTGAAATCCGCGCCGGGATTGAGCGCCTTCAGCAGCGGCTGGCTCATGTGGAAGCGCTCGGCCAGGGCTTCCTCCGGCGAGGTGTAGAGCGGACCGCGCGGCAGGGCAGCCAGCTTGACGAAGTCCTCGCCGACATCCGGCGCGAACGGGCCGGCGACGTCCTGGGCCGTGATCGTATAGGGCTGGACGACCGGTCGGGCGTCCTTGGCGAGGGCCGCCCAGGTGGCGGGGTCGAGCCCGCCCTTGGCCGGCAGCCGGGCGTGATCCTGGAACGCGGCGAGGGCGTGGGCCGCGTTGGAGCCGGCCAGGCCGTCGATCACGCCGGGCGAAAACCCGGCCCGGTCCAACAGCACCTCGACGCGGATCAGCGCGGGATCCGCCGCCGCGGCGGCGCCGTTCGCGGCGGGCGGGCCCGGTGTGGCCGACGTGGGAACGGCGGCGTTGATGAGGTTCGCCGAAAGGCCCGGCGCGGCGGGGGCGCCCGGCGGCGCGTTCGCGGCGGCGGAGGCTGGCGGGGCCGATGGCGCGGCGCTTTTGCGCGCCGGCGCCTCCGGCGAGCATGAGGCGATGGCGACCGCCAGTCCGGCGGCGAAGATCGGCGTCATGCGGTTCATCAGCGGCTCCCAAGCGGCGCGATAGCTGATGAGGGAAGCGGCGGCGGCCCGATGCGTTCCCTTTTGCGGCCCTGCTTGAACCGCGCCGCCGGATCGCCCGTTGGGTTAGAATGCGGTCCCGGTCCGGCGGGTGGAGCGAACCATGGCCTACGAACTTTATTACTGGCCGACGATCCAGGGCCGGGGCGAATTCATCCGGCTGGCCCTGGAGCAGGCCGGGACGGACTATGTCGATGTCGCGCGCGGCGAAGGCGGCATGTCGGCCATGATGCGCGGCCTCGAGGCCGGCCCCCATCCCTCGTTCGCTCCGCCCTATCTGAAGGACGGCGACGCGGTGGTCGGCCAGACCGCCGCGATCCTGCTCTATCTCGGCCCGCGCCTGGGTCTCGCGCCGGCGGACGACGCCGGCCGCCTCTGGACCCACCAGATCCAGTTGACCTTGGCCGACCTGGTGCTGCAGGCGCACGACACCCATCATCCGATCGGCGGAGAACTCTGTTACGAGGACCAGAAGCCCGAGGCGTTGAAACGGTCCGAACTGTTCCGCAAGGCGCGGATGCCCAAACACTTCGGCTGGCTGGAGCGGATCCTGGACCGGAACCCGGCCAGGAGCGGCTGGCTGGTCGGCGGGGCCCTGACCTATGCCGACCTGTCGGCGTTCCAGGTGGTGGCGGGCCTGACCTACGCCTTTCCCAAGGCGACGGCCGGCGCGCTGAAAGCCGCGCCCAGACTGCACGCCCTGGCCGAACGGGTGCGCGCCTTGCCGAACATCGCGGCCTATCTGGCCAGCCCGCGCCGGATCGCGTTCAACCGCGACGGCATTTTCCGCGACTATCCGGAACTGGACGGGCCGGCGGGCGGAACTTGAGCGTCAGTGCGATGCTGGAGACCATCCGCGGCTGGAACGAAGCGGAATACTGGAATCCATGTCGCCAAGCTGGCGACCGTTGACCCGGGACCGGCGATGGCTCAACCTGTGAACCGCGTTCACCCAGCGGATGCCAGAACAAGGAGACGCGCCATGGCCGACGGCGGAGTCAAACCGGAACCGCACGCCCAAGCCCAGTTCCACGCCATGACCGAGGGCACGTCCGAGGACTGGATGGCGATCGCCAAGGCTGCCGCGGAATTCAGCCGCGGCCTGCCGGACCGGTTGCTGGCCCATCTGGAAATGCTGCGCGGCGACCGCGGCGGCTTCGCGGTCGACCGGATGGAGCATAGCCTGCAGACCGCCACGCGCGCGCATCGCGACGGCCGGGACGAGGAATATGTCGTCTGCGCCCTGATCCACGACATCGGCGACATCCTGGGCCCGTCCAACCACGCCGAGGTGGGCGCGGTGATCCTGAAACCCTTCGTGTCGGAGCGGAACCACTGGATGCTGGACCATCATGGCATCTTCCAGGGCTATTATTTCTTCCATCACCTCGGCCTGGACCGCGACCTGCGCGAACAGTTCCGCGGTCATCCGGACTTCGAATACACCGCCCAATTCTGCCACCTGTACGACCAGAGCGCCTTCGACCCGAACTACGACACCATGCCCATCGAAGCGTTCGAACCGATGCTGCGGCGGGTGGTCGCCAGCCCGAAACGCTCGATCTACAAGCGCGCGGCGGCTTAGAGGCGGGAGTTGCTGACGGCTTGATTAGGTCGGCTTCACAGTTTCAACAAACTCGCCAACTTTTGCAGGCAATCGAATTAATACTTCAAGTCGTGGCAATTGGTGTAAGAATATTGCCCTACCTTGAAAAGCAGTTGATTGTCTTTCGGGTCGAGTTCAACAGGTGTCGCCCTGCATCCTTCGACACGGCTGCTCACGCAGCCTACTCAGGATGACGAAGGTTGGGGATCGTCAAAACAAGCTCGTCACGCTGAGTAGGTCGCGTGAGCGACCGTGTTGAAGCACGCACGCCCTCACCACGCCCGGAAGTGCTTGGACAGCTTCAGGCCCTGGCGCTGGTAGTGCGAGCCACCCTCGCCATAGAGCCGTGAGGGGCGTTCGGTCAGGGGCTCGAACACCAGGCGCGCCACGATCTGGCCATCCTCCAGCAGGAACGGCGTCTCGCGGCCGCGCACTTCCAGGACGCCCTTGGAGCCCAGGCCGCTGGCCTCGGCCACGCCGAAACCGGGATCGAAGAACCCTGCATAGTGGACTCGGAACTCGCCCACGGACGGATCGATCGGGATCATCTCGGCCGCCTCCAGCACCGGGATCTCGACCGCCGCCTTGGAGGCCAGGATGTAGAACTCGCCCGGGTCCAGCAGCAGTTCGCCCCGGCGCGGCTCCAGCGGCTCCCAGAAATCGCGGGGATCATGGCCTTCAATATGATCCAGATCGACCACCCCGGCATGGCGACGGGCGCGGAACCCGGCGACGGAGCCGGTCAGGTCGACCCCGACATCCCTGACCGAAAGCCGGCCGGGCGCGCCGCGCTTCAGCCGCAACTGGTTCAGCCGCGTGCCGGCGCGGACCAGGATCGAGAAGGTCTGGGGCGCGATCTCGACGAACAGCGGCCCGCAATAGCCTTCCGCCACATCGTCGAACGCCGCGCCGTGGTCGGTCAGCAGCCGCACGAACACGTCGACCCGGCCGGTCGAACTCTTCGGATTCGCCCGCGCCGAAATCCCCGGCGGCAGGCTCAGCGCTTCCTGAAGCGGCGCGATATAGACGCAGCCCCGCTCCAGCACCGCCCCGGCGCTCAGGTCCACCTTGTGCATCGTCACATCGGCCAGGCGCCGCGACACCCGCCGCCCCGCGCCCGGCAGGAAGGACGCCCGCACCCGCCAGGCATGGTCGCCCAGCCGGAGGTCCAGGCTGGCCGGCTGCACCTGGTCGGCGTCGAACGGCGTGGCCGACCGCACCGCGCCGCCGGCGATCAGCGCCTCGATCGCCTGGCAGGGCAGGATGCCGTCTGGTTGGCTGGCAAGGGCGGGCGTATTCATCGCCGCGACTCATCGCCGTTGGCCTTGAGTCTGTCCAGCGGCGCGGCGACGCAGGGAGCCAGCGTTTCAGGCCTCGGGGGCGTTTCCGGCGGCGGGGACGGTTCCGCCTTGACCCGGTCCCGACGCGGGCTTTTATGCGGGCCTTTTCTGGCGAAGGACCTTGGCGCATGCCCGGCCGCGATACGGACGAAGACCCGAATACCTGGGAGACCGCCACGCGCCTGATCCGCGGCGGCCTGGAGCGGACCGCTTTCGGCGAGACCGCCGAGGCGATGTTCCTGACCCAAAGCTTCGTCTATGACACCGCCGAAGCCGCCGACGCCCGCTTCGCCGGCGACCAGCCGGGCTTCGTCTATACCCGCTACGGCAACCCCACGACCAGGATGTTCGAGGATCGCCTGGCCATGCTGGAAGGCGCGGAGGCCTGCCGCGCCCAGGCCTCGGGCATGGCGTCGATCCATCTGGCCATCACCGGCCTGGTCAAGGCGGGGGACCATATTGTCGCCGGCCGCGCCCTGTTCGGGTCCTGCCGCTGGATCCTCAACACCTGGGCGCCGCGCTTCGGGGTCGAGGCCAGCCTGGTCCACGCGCCCGACCTCGCCGCCTGGCGGGCGGCGGTGCGGCCGAACACCAAACTGTTCGTGATCGAGTCGCCGGCCAATCCGCTTCTGGAAATGACCGACATCGCCGCGGTCTGCGCCCTGGCCCGCGAGATCGGCGCCAAGGTGATGGTCGACAACGTGTTCGCCACCCCGATCTTCCAAAAGCCGCTGCAACTCGGCGCCGACGTGGTGGTCTATTCGGCGACCAAGCACATCGACGGCCAAGGCCGGGTGCTGGGCGGCGCGCTGCTGGGCCAGACGGCGTTCCTGGATGAGGCCTATCGCGACCTGATCCGCCATACCGGCCCGGCCTTGTCGCCATTCAACGCCTGGGTGCTGCTGAAGGGCCTGGAGACCCTGGAACTGCGCGTGCGGCGTCAGGCCGAGACCGCCGCGACCCTGGCCGACCGCATCGCCGCCCACGCCAAGGTCAAGGCCTGTCGCTATCCGACCCGCGAGGACCACCCGCAGTACGAGATCGCCCAGCGCTGCCTGACCGGCGGGACCAACCGCGTCCAGGGCGGCGGCACCGTGGTCGCTCTGGACCTCGGCGACCAGCGCGCGGCGTTCAACTTCCTCAACGCCCTGAAGATCGTCGACATCTCCAACAATCTCGGCGACGCCAAGTCCATGGCCACCCATCCGAACACCACCACGCACCGCTCGATGAGCGAGGAGCAGCGCCAGGAGATCGGCCTGACCGCGGGCTGGGTCCGCCTGTCGGTCGGACTGGAGGGCGCGGGGGATCTCGGCCGCGACATCGAGCGGGCCCTGGACGCGGCATGATGAGCCGAATCCCGCGACGCCCGGCCAGGGAGACGCCGGCCTACCAAGCGGTCACGCGGGATATCGTCGTGCGCGTCACGCCCGCCTTCCTGCCTGGCCAGTCGGACCCGGCGCGCGGCCGCTATGTGTGGTCCTACACGATCGAGATCGAGAACCATGGCGCGGAGACGGTGCAACTGATCTCGCGCCGCTGGCTGATCACCGATGCCCAAAACCACACCGAAACGGTCGCCGGTTCGGGCGTGGTGGGCGAACAGCCGCGGCTGAAACCGCGCGAGGCGTTCCGCTACACCTCGGCCTGCCCGCTCTCGACCCCGTCGGGCGACATGCGCGGGACCTATCAGATGCTGACCGACGAGGGCGAAGCCTTCGAGGTCGAGGTGCCGGCCTTTTCCCTGCACCTGCCGGGCGCGCACCGGTCCTTGAACTGAGGCTGAAGCCCAGGCCAGGCTGGTGGGGACTCCCCGGCCCCTGGAGCATTTTCCGACGAAGTGGACACCGGTTCGTCGTCAGAAAATGCTCTAATGCATTGAGTTTAGAGCCCTTTTTATCCGATCAGATCGATTCGATTTGATCGGAAAGGGCTCTAGAGAAGGACTGATTTGCCTGAAACGATAGCGGCGGCGTGTCCCCTCCACCACGTCGTGGTCCCTCTCGCCCCACGCTTCGCGCGGGGGAGTATCTAAAAAAGGTGTGCGCCCTGTGGGGGAGCTGGCGCGAAGCGCCGGAGGGGGCGCATGATCTGAAACCTAGGCGACCAATTCCAACCGCTCCAAACCCCTGAAGAACGGCAGGCCGCGCCATTCCGGCGCGGCGTCGGGGTCGGCGAAGCGTAGGCCTGGGAAGCGTTCGAACAGCTTCAGCAGCGCGACCTGGGCTTCGAGCCTGGCCAGGGGCGCGCCGATGCAGATATGGGCGCCGCCGCCAAAGGCCACATGCGGCTTGTGCTTGCGGCTGATGTCGAACTGGTGCGGCTCTTCGAACACTTCCGGGTCACGGTTGGCGGCGCGCAGGGAGAACACCAGGGACTGGCGCGGCTTGACCGGGCAGCCGCCGACCTCGATGTCCTTCGAGGCGATGCGGCCGGTGATGTCGACGGGCGGCTCGAACCGCAGGGTCTCCTCGACCAGGGCGGCGATCAGGCTCGGATCGGCCTTCAGCTTGGCCAGTTCCTCCGGATTGAGCAGCAACAGGCGCACGGCGTTGCCGATCAGGTCGGTGGTGGTCAGGTTGCCGCCGATCAAGAGCGCGCTGAGATTGATCTGCAGTTCGATGTCGCTCAGCGGCGCGCCGCCGCCCTGAAGTTGGGTCATGTCGCTGATCAGATCGTCGCGCGGCGCGACGCGGCGCTCGGCGATGGTCTGGGTGAAATAAGCGATCAGCGCCACGCTGGACCGCTCCATATGGGCGGTCTGCTCCGCGGTGCGGAACGGGTTCAATGATTGGATCACGCCTTCGGACCAGTCGCGGAACTCCGGGAGCCGGCTCGGGTCGACGCCCAGTATGGCGGCGATCACGTCGATCGGCACGGGCACGCAATAGGCGCTCATCAGATCGAACGGCGCACCGGGGTCGATCCGATCCAAGGCGGCGTCGATGATCGCCTCGACCTGGGGCTTGAACTTGGCGACGCGGGCGTAAAAGGCCTGGGTCAGGGGCTGGCGGATGCGGGCGTGATCGGGATCGTCCAGCATCAGGATGCTGGTGGTCTCGCTCCGGGGCAGGCCCTCCATGGCCGGATCGGCGAAGCGGCGCTGCAGGACCGCGGCCTCCTCGGCTTTGATCGGATCGCGCCACAGGGTGCGGTCCGAGACCAGCCCGCGGATGTCGTTATAGCGGGTCAGGATGAAGCTGCCGGAGGTCTCGTCCCGATGCACTGGGCAACGGGCGCGCAGGTCGTCCAGCACGTCGTGCGGTTCGGCGCGGAACTTCGGATTGAGCGGCGTCAGCTCGAAGACGGTGGGCAGCGGATCGTCGGCCATGGGGCGCTCCTCGGGTGGCTGCGGCCCGCTGGAACCTAGTCGAAGCCGCACTGGCCGGCCAGCATGAACCCAGCGTCACTTTCGCGGGGCCGCGACGGCCGACGCCTACCAGATGATCCGGCTCACCGGCTGGGACGGCGGCGCGGAGGGCTGCCGTGTCGGCGTCGGTCGGGTCAGCCGCGCGACGCGGGAGAGCAGCTTCTGGTCCTCGAATGGCTTGGACAGGAAGTCGCGGGCGCCCAATTGGATGGCCCGCTGAACGTCGGCGCTCTGGTTGCGGGCGGTCAGCACCATGGTCGGGGTGCGGTTGCCCACGGCCTTCATCTGCTCCAGCACGCCGAAGCCGTCGAGGCGTGGCATATTGATGTCCAGGATCATGGCGTCGAACTTCTGGTCCCTCAGCCGGTCCAGGCCTTCATGCCCGTCCCGCGCGTGGGCGGTGCGATAACCGGCCAGCGACAGGCGGGTGCAGATCAGCTCCAGCATCATCGGATCATCCTCGACGACCAGGATCCGAGGCCCGTTGGCGTCAAACGACTGCTGCATCATCCCTCTCCAACCGTGCGACCGGCGCGCCCCATTGGATCCAGGCGGCGACGGTCTCTATCAGGACGGAAACATCGATCGGCTTGCTCACCACGCCGTCGAACCCGCCCTCGCCCAGAAGCGTGTCAAGATCGGTGTCGGCCGAAAAGGCCAGGATCGGGATGCCGTCATTGGGTCCCGGCGCGGCGCGGATCAGCTTCAAGGTCTGGACCCCGTCCAGGCCTGGCATCCGGCGATCCAGCAGGATCAGGTCGAGGGGCGTCACGGCGGCCAAGTCGGCGCCTTCGGCCCCGCCCGAGGCCAGGGTCACCTCGGTCCCCGCGTGCTCCAGCACCGCGCGCGCCAGTTCGCGATTGGCGCGGTTGTCGTCGATGACCAGCACGCGCGCGCCGTCCAGCGACGACGGGCTGAATTCGCTCTGAGCGGCGGCCATCGGCGCGTCGGCGATCGGCGTCGGGATCTCGAACCAGAACGTCGCGCCGCGGCCGAGCTCGGACTCGAGGCCGATCTCGCCGCCCATGGCCTCGACCAGGCCCTTGCAGATCGCCAGGCCCAGCCCGGTCCCGCCGTGCTGGCGCGTCGAGGAGCCGTCGACCTGGGCGAAGCGCTGGAACAGCTTGGCCTGGTCGGCGGGGCTGAGCCCCGGCCCGCTGTCTCGCACCGCCACTTTCAGCCGCCCGGTTTTCCGATCATAGTCCAGCCGCAGGCGGACGGTTCCGTTCGGCGTGAACTTGATGGCGTTGCCGATCAGGTTGAACAGCACCTGGCGGAACCGGTCCGGGTCCAGGGCCACATGGTCCGGCGTCGCGCTTTCGGCGATGAAATCCAGGGTCAGGCCCTTGGCGTCGGCGTCCGGCGCGAACATCAGCAGGACTTCGTGGGCGAACTCGACCAGCGGCGTCGGCCGGGGCGACAGTTCCAGGCTCGCGGCCTCCAGCTTGGAGAAGTCGAGGATATCGTTGACGATCGACAGCAGCGAGCGGCTGGCGCTCAGCACCCGCCGCAGGTGCCCGCGCCCGATGTCGTCCATCTCGTCGCGCTCGGCCAGGAGGCCGGCGAAGCCGAGTATGGCGGTCAGCGGCGTGCGGATCTCGTGGCTCATATTGGCCAGAAACTCGCCCTTGGCGGCCGCGGCCGCCTCGGCCTCGGCCTGGGCGCGGCGCAGCTCGGTCTCCAGGGTCTTTTGGGCGGTGACGTCGCGGATGACGTCGTTGAGGCCGGTGAAGCGGCCGGTCTCGGGATCGACGGCGAAGGCCGGCTTGCTCTCCAGCCACAGGGGCCGGCCGTCCTTGTGGGTGGCGCGGAACTGTATGGGCCAAGGCGCCACCGCGCCGTTCGACGCCCGCACCGTCTGGCACATGGCCCGCATCCGCTCGGCGTCTTCCGGCTGCATGAACGCGAACGCGGTGCGGCCCAGCAGTTCGTCGGGCGTGAACCCGGTGATGGCCTCGCTCGCCGGAGAGACATAGGTCAGGACCCCGTCCAGCCGGCTTTCAGTGACCATGTCGGGGGCGTTGTCGGCGAGGCGGCGAAAGCGCCGCTCGCTTTCGGTCAGGGCGCGGCGCGCATTGTGGGCGGCGGTCAGGTCCTGGACCTGGCCCACATAGTGCTTGGGCCGCCCATCGCCGTCGACCACCATGGAGACCGACAGCCGCGCCCAGACCACGGCGCCGTCGGCGCGGACATACCGCTTGTCCATCTGGTAGCTGGGGATTTCGCCGCGTGTCAGCCGGCGCAGCAGGTCGAGGTCGGCGTCCAGGTCTTCAGGATAGGTGATGGCCTGGAAATCCAGGCTCAGCAGCTTGGGCTCGGAATAGCCGGTCAGGGCGCGGAGAGCGGCGTTGATCTTGAGGAGCCGGCCATCCAGGCCGACCAGGGCCATGCCGATCGGGGCATGATGGAAGGCGTTCTCGAACAGTTGGACATTGGCCTGGCGTTCGGCCTCCGCCGCGAGCGCCGCCGCCTCCGCCCGCTTCCGCGCGGTGACGTCGCGAAAGACGTTGATGAGGCCGCTCACCCGGCCGGCCTCGTCCCGAAGCGCGCGCGGATTGCCCTCCAACCAGACCCAGCGGCCATCCTTGCGGCGATAGCGGATCGTGCGGTCGACGTCGTCGTCCGGCCGCCGGCCTTGCAGGACCTGAGCCGTATTGGCCAGCAGGCGTTCGCGGTCATCCGGATGAACGAAATCGGTCGACGGCCGGCCGATCAACTCCTCGGGTTCGTAGCCCCAGAGCCGGCAGGTGGGAGACACATAGACCAGCGCGCCCTCGAGATCGGCGCGGATGATGATGTCCGAGATGTTCTCGGCCAGCAGCCGATAGAGTTCCGGATGCGGATCCTCGACCGCTACGGCTTCCGCCGGCCCAGCCAATGGCGCCGCGGGATGACTTACGCCTTCTGGCATGGGATCGATGTGTCCTGGCGAGCGACGCTTCCGAACGCCCGCGACCACTTTGCGCGCCGCCGCTTCCGATTTCGTAAATGCCGGCCGCGCCGGAATGCCGCGGCTCAGCCCTCGGGCGGCGGCCTCAACACGAACCTGAAGACGAAAAAGCGGCGCGACGTCGAGCCGCCGCGCCGCCCGCAATACCTACCCGATCGTCCGATCAGAACGGATGCCAGGCGCCGTGGCTATAATAGCCGTGGTCGTCGGGCCGGTCGGCGCGCCAATGATGGCGGTGCTTGTTATGATCCCACCAGGCGTCGTCGTGGAACACCACGCCGAGATCAGTCGGATAGTTGGTGTAGTGGTCATGGACCCGCCAGCATTCGCCAAAACGGTTGCAGGCCACATCGGCAAGCGCCGGGACGCTGGCGGTCGCCAGCGCGCCGGCCGCCACGGCGCCGACCAGCACGCCCTTCAGTAGCGTGGACTTCAAAACCTTCATCGATCCTCTCCGTTTGGATGTCCTCACTGAACGGTTAAAACCGACGAACGCCGGGACTTGTTCCTTGGCTTCCGCCAGGAGAGCATGCCCAACCTGACGGCTGAAGCCAGTGAGCCGTCATGCAAAAAAGGGGAAAGCCCGATGAGAGCCTTGCAGGTCGGTGAAGGGAACGGCTTGGAGCGCGTGTCCGTCGTCGAACGGCCGGACCCGGTTCCCGGCCATGGCGAGGTGGTGGTCCGGATGCGCGCCATCTCCCTCAATTATCGCGATCTGGCTGGCCTGATCCATCCAGCGCCGTCGCCTCGGCCCTACACGCCCTTCTCCGACGGTTGCGGGATCGTCGAGGCGGTGGGGCCAGGCGTCACGCGGGTCGAGCCGGGCGACCGGGTCTCGACCCTGTTCTTCGAACACTGGGTCGGCGGCGGCCCGTCGATGGAAAAGGCGGGGTCGGCGCTCGGCGGCGGGCGCCCGCGCGGGGCCGGCGCGGAACGCGTGGTGCTGAGCCAGGAGGGCGTCTCCAAGGTTCCCGATTTCCTCGACGACCGTCAGGTCGCGACCCTGCCCTGCGCGGCCCTGACCGCGTGGCGCGCCCTGTTCGTCGACGCCCGGCTGGAGCCGGGCGACACCGTGGTGCTGCAGGGCACGGGCGGGGTCTCGGTGTTCGGCCTGCAATTCGCCAAGGCGGCCGGCTATCGCACGGTCATCACCTCGTCATCGGACGAGAAGCTCGAGCGGGCGCGGGAACTCGGCGCCGACCACCTGGTCAACTACAAGACCACGCCGGAGTGGTCCCAGGCGGTGCGCGAACACACCGACGGCCGCGGGGCCGATTTCGTCATGGAGGTCGGCGGCGCCGGAACCCTGAACGAAAGCCTGAAATCGGTGCGGCTGGGCGGACATATCGCGGTGATCGGCGTTTTGTCCGGTTTCGCTCCGCCGTTGCCGATCGGCATGATGATCGGGACCAGCGCCCGGCTCCAGGGCGTCTCGGTCGGCTCGCGCGACATGTTCGAGGCGATGTGCCGCGCGCTGGAACTGCATCGGATCAAGCCGGCGGTCGACATGACCTTCGCCTGGACCGACGCCCGGTCGGCGTTGGGCGCCATGTGGGCGGGAGAACATTTCGGCAAGATCGTCCTGGATTTCGCGACGTAGGGACGCGGATCAGTTAGGCCAAGCGACGGCGGGCCCAACGACTTCGTCATGATCGGCCTTGCGCCGCGTCAAATTTTTGCCGCACCGCAGCAAAATCGATCTTGTCATCGTTCAGATTATCCTTATCTAAACGCTGTCCAAATGGACCGGCCAAGCTCCGGCTCCCCCCGGGACGGCTGATAAGACAAGATAAAGGAACGAAATTTATGTCTCTCGCGAATTTTGACACTATCCAACGGGCGGCCGATCGGCTCGGCAGCCTGTTCCTGTTGGGCCTGGGCCTCATGGTTGGCGGCGCGATCGCGTTCGTCGGCTTCTAAGGACCCGGCGCCCCGGATTGGAGGGCCGCGTACGGCGTGGCCCTCCCACTCCACCTGCATCTATCCCTCCAGAGCCTCTTAACCCCCATCGCCACCGAGGCGATCTATCCGGCATTCGCGTGGACCAGTTCGACGGTGACGTGCGACAGCGCCGGAAAGCGGGTCAGGCGTTCGCGATAGTGGGCCTCATCCCGCGCGCTTTGCGTGACCACGCTGAGTATCGCCCCCAGGTGCCCCGGGCCCAGGCGCCACAGATGAAGGTCGGCGACCTTGTCCCCCGAGGCCTCCACCGTCTGGCGGATCTGGTCGGACAACCCGGGATCCGGATTCATGTCGAGCAGGATCGCGCCGGTGTCGCGGATCAGGCCATGGGACCAGCTCGCGATGACGCCGGCGCCGACCAAGCCGGCCAGAGGGTCCATCCAGAGCCAGCCGAACGTCCGCGC
The DNA here is from genome assembly GCA_036272715.1 of Caulobacteraceae bacterium. Taxonomy (GTDB): domain Bacteria; phylum Pseudomonadota; class Alphaproteobacteria; order Caulobacterales; family Caulobacteraceae; genus Poindextera. The sequence goes on from DATAYD010000030.1 coordinate 12,512, forward strand.
CAGCACCAGGCCGACGATCACCAGAACCGAGACGGCGGCGTCCGCCATGACGTGGATCACGGCCGCGCGTATGTTGTTGTCGCGGTCGTGGGCGTGATGTTCGTGCTCGCCGTCGCCGTGATGATGATGGTCGTGATGATGATCGTGGCCATGCTCGTGATGATGATGGTGACGCCCGCCCGCGCTCAGCAACCAGGCGCTCGCCAGGTTCACGCCCAGGCCCAGCGCCGCGATGGGTATGGCCTGGCCGAAATGGATGGCCACCGGATGCATGAGGCGGATGACGGCCTCATAGCCGATCAGGATCGCGATCATCGCCAGCACGATGGCGCTGGTGAAACCGGCCAGGTCGCCGAGCTTGCCCGTGCCGAAGCTGAACCGGGGATCCTCGGCGTGCGTCCTCGAATAGGTGTAGGCCAGCGCGGCCAGCAGCAGGGCGCCGGCGTGGGTGGACATGTGCAGGCCGTCGGCGACCAGGGCGATGGAGCCGAACGCCAGCCCGCCGATGATTTCCCCCGCCATCATCGCGCCGCAGAGCCAGATCACCGCCCAGGTGCGCCGTTCGCCGCCCTCGTGTCCCGCGCCGAGGAAGACGTGGCTGTGGCGCGCCGCGGCGGCCTGGCTGGCGGGGCTCGGCGCGGACATATCGGTCATTGGCGTATCGATCATTTCAGATAGCTCCGGACCACGGCCATCAAGGCCTCCGCCGCATCGGTATCCAGGGCGCCGGGATGTTTCATCGGGTCGACCAGATGGGTCAGGACGTGATCCTCGACGACCTCGGTCATCAGTCCGGCCAGCGCGCCGCGGACGCCGGCGATCCGGTGCATCACCGCTTCACAGCCCGCCTCGGTCTCCAGCGCGCGCTCAATACCCTCCACCTGCCCCCGGATCCGCTTCAGCCGCGCGAGCATGCGTTCCTTGTCGCGAATGGTATGCATGGCCAGAACATGGGATAGGGGGGTACCCCATGTCAAGCGCGCCGCGGCGAAGGCCGCCCGCGACCGCCGCCGTCCGAATTCCCTTCTGACGGGAACGCCAAAATATGTATGGTCATGGCCTTCAGGGTGGAGGGCTTCCCATGCACGGTTCATGGCTGATCGGCGCGTTTCTTCTGTCGGCGGCGGCCAGCGCGCCGGCCATCGCCGCCGAGCCTGGGCCGCTTCTGGGGTTCTCCCCCGCCTCCAGCCAGGCCGAACAGGCCCTCGAGTCCAGGTTCGACGCCAACCTCTCGCTCGAAGCCATCCGCGCGCGGCTGAAGGACATGTCCTCCCAGCCCAACCATGTCGGCTCGCCCCATGACAAGGCCAATGCCGAGGCCAGCCTGGCCTGGTTCAAGTCCTGGGGCTGGGACGCGCGGATCGAGGTGTTCGACGTGCTCTATCCGACGCCGATCGCCGAGACGCTGGAGCTGACCGGCCCGGCGCCCTACGCCGCCAGCCTCAAGGAGCCGCCGGTCCCTGGCGACGCCTCGTCCAATGTCACGGGCGGGCTGCCGCCCTACGTGGCCTACGCCGCCGACGGCGATGTCGCCGCGCCGCTGGTCTATGTCAATTACGGCATGCCCGACGACTACAGGACGCTGGAGCGGATGGGCGTCGACGTGAAGGGCAAGATCGTCATCGCCCGCTACGGCGGCGGCTGGCGGGGGTTGAAGCCCAAGCTGGCCTACGAACACGGCGCGGTCGGATGCATCATCTATTCGGACCCGGCCGACGACGGCTATGGCCAGGGCGATGTCTGGCCGAAGGGCGCCTGGCGCAATGAGAACGGCGTTCAACGCGGCTCGGTGCTGGATATCCCGATCGAGTCCGGCGACCCTTTGACCCCCGATATCGGCGCCACCAAGGACGCCAAGCGCCTGCCGCTGAGCGAAGCCAGGGGGATCATGAAGATCCCGACCCTGCCGATCTCGTACGGCGACGCCCAGCACTTCCTGGCCGCGATCGAGGGTGAGGCCGCGCCGCGCCGCTGGCGGGGCCAACTGCCGATCGTCTACAAGGTCGGCCAGTCCGGCGCGCCGGTCCACCTGATGGTCAAGTCGGACTGGAGCCTGAAGCCGCTCTATGACGTGATCGCGGTGATGCGCGGGCGCGAGCAGCCTGACGAGTGGGTGGTGCGCGGCAACCATCGCGACGGCTGGGTGATGGGCGCCTTCGACCCGCTGGCCGGCAACTCGTCGATGCTGGAGGAAGCCAAGTCGCTCGGCCTGCTGGCCAGGACCGGCTGGAAACCCCGCCGGACCATCGTCTATGCGAGTTGGGACGGCGAGGAGCCGGGCTTGTTGGGATCGACCGAATGGGCCGAGGCGCACGACGCCGAGCTGAAGGCCAAGGCGGTGCTCTACGTCAACACCGACACCAACGGCCGCGGCGTGTTCAGGTCCGAGGCCAGCTATTCGGCCCAGAAACTGGTCGACCAGGTCGCTTCGGATGTGAAGGACCCGGAGACCGGCGCCAGCGTCGGCGCCCGGGCCCGCGCGGCGATCGCGGTCGCGGCCCTGACCCCCGACGCGACCGACGAGGTCAAACGCCAGGCGCGCGAGATGGCCGCGGGCGGAGACCTGGTCATCGGCGATCTGGGCTCGGGGTCCGATTACACCCCGTTCGTCCAGCACCTGGGCATCGCCTCGATCAATTTCGACTTCGATAGCGAGGCCGAGCAATACGGCGTCTATCATTCGCTTTACGATGACTTCGAGCACTATGAGCGCTATGGCGATCCCGCCGGAACCTATGGGGTGGCGATGTCGCGAATGGCCGGCCGGATGGTGCTGCGCGCCGCCGACGCCGAGGTGGTTCCGTTGCAATTCGGCGATCTGGCCAAGGGCGTGGCCGGCAAGGTCGAGGAACTGCACAAGCTGGCCGACACCGCGCGCCAGCATCGCGAGACTCTGGACAAGGCATTGGACGCCGGCGCCTTTCCCCTGGCCGCGGACCCGATGCACAAATCGGTCGCGCCGGAACGCGAGGATGTCGTCCCCGCGATCGCCTTCGCCCCCTTGGATGCGGCGGTCGCCCGGCTCAAGGCCAGCGCGGCGGCCTATGACACTGCGGCCGTGGACGCCGCGTCGCTGAAGCCCGAACGCCGGGCCGAACTGGACGGCCTCCTGCAAAGCGTCGAACAGACCCTGACCGACCCGCGCGGCCTGCCGGGCCGGCCCTGGTACAAGCACCTGATCTACGCGCCGGGCGTCCTGACCGGCTATGGCGCCAAGACCATCCCCGGCGTGCGCGAGGCGATCGAGGGCAGGCGCTGGTCCGAGGCGGACGAATACGCGGCGCGCACCGCCCTGGCGCTCAATGCCTGCTCGGACCGGTTGGACAAGGCGACGGCGTTGTTGAAACCGTAAGCGACCGCGCGTTCGGCGCGTGCTTCGACACGCGCCGGTGTCGGCGGCCTCACATCTTGGCGGCGTGAGAACGACCCTCTTGGAAACGACACTTTCAATCACCCCGCCAGGGCCGCGCACCGCGCCACGGCGGCGCACAGGGCCGAGGCGCGCGGATCGTCGGTCAGGTCCGGCCCCATCTGGTTGCAGACATAGCCGATCGCGGTCCCCGCGCCCGGGTGGGCGCAGCCGAACGAGCCGCCCCACCCGCTGTGGCCGAAGCCGCGCGGATCGGGCCCATAAAGCCCCGGCGTGTTCAGCATCACCCCCATCGCCCAGCAGTCTGTGAAGCCCAGGAACTGGTCGCGCCGGCCCTCTGGCGCGGCGGGCGCGGTCATCCGGGCGACGGTCTCCGGCGACAGGACGCGCACGCCCTCCAGCGCGCCGCCGCCGGCCAGGGCCGCATAGAGCCGCGCCAGGCCCTGGGCGCTGGCCTGGCCATTGGCGGCCGGCAATTCGGCCGCCCTCCAGGCGCGCCGATTGGCGGCCAGGGGTCCCGTCGCCGGGTTGGCGAGCGCGCCGCGCGCGATATCCGACTGTGGAAAGCTGGGCGGGGTCGGCGGCCGCTTGGGTCCCAGGGTGTCGGCGACGCGCGGCTCCAGCGCCTCGGGCAGGCCGACATGGATGTCGGCGCCCAGCGGCCCCGCGATCTCGCGGGCGATATAGGCCCCCGGCGAGACGCCGGCGACCCGCCGCACGATCTCCCCGGCCAGGAAGCCGAACGTCATGGCGTGATAGGAGGTCTGGGACCCCGGCGGCCAGGCCGGCGCCTGGCGCTCCAGCTTGGCGACGCAGCCGGCCCAGTCATAGAGGTCGTCCAGCCGCGTCGGCTCGGCGAACCCCGGCAGGCCCGCCTGGTGCGACATCGCCTGGCCGATGGTCACGCCCGCCTTGCCGGCCTGGGCGAATTCGGGCCAGACGCTGGCGACCGGATCGTCATAGGCGACCAAACCCTGGTCGACCAGGCGCGCCACGGCCACGGCCGCCGCGCCCTTGGTCGCGGACCAGACATTGACCAGGGTGTCGCGGGTCCAGGGCCGGGCGCGCGCGCGGTCGGCGAAGCCGCCCCACAGGTCGACCACGCAGCGCCCGTGGTGATAGACGGCCACCGCCGCGCCCACCTCGCCGAAATCGCCGGGCCGTTCGAAGTTCTCGGCGAACGCCGCGCGGACCGCCTCGAACGCCGGATCGGCCATGCCATCAATTGGAGCCTGATCGCCCATCGTGGCGCTCACCGATAGCGGATCAGCGCTTCCTGGGCCGCCGAAGCGACCAGGCGGCCGTCCTGGGTATAGATGTCCCCGCGATTGAACCCGCGCCCGCCCGAGGCGCTGGGGCTGTCCTGCACGAACAGGTGCCATTGGGCCAGGTCGCTGGGCTGGTGGAACCACAGCGCGTGGTCGAGGCTGGCCACCTGCAAACGCCCGGAATTCCACTCCACCGAATGGGGGCGGAGCGAGGCGTCCAGCAGGGTCATGTCCGAGGCGTAGGCCAGGGCGCACTGGTTCAGCGGGATGTCCGGGGCCACGGCGCCGCGCACGCGGAACCACACATTGTAGCGGGTATCGAGCGGGCGCTGGGCCCCGAAAAGCGGCGGGTCGACCGGCCTGGCCTCGACCGGCCACTCGCCCCGCCCCTCCTGGTTTTCACCGGCCTGGGCGCGCAGTTCCTCCTCATTGAGCAGGCCGTCGGGTCCCGGGACCGCCGGCATGTCCGTCTGATGCTCGAACCCGGTCTCGGGGGTCTGGAACGAGGCCGCGAGGTTGAAGATCTGCTTGCCGTGCTGGATCGCGATCACCCGGCGGGTCGAGAACGAGCCGCCGTCGCGCCCGCGCTCCACCTGGAACAGGATCGGGACCTTCGGATCGCCCGGCCGGATGAAATAGCAGTGCAGCGAGTGGCAGATGCGGCCCTCGATGGTGCGATAGGCCGCGGTCAGGGCCTGGGCGACGACCTGGCCGCCAAAGATGCGCCGGGTCTCGTACGGCGGCGTGTAACCCCGGAACATGTCGAGCTCGATGGTCTCCAGGTCCAGGAGTCCGATCAATTCGCTGGGCTGGTCCATCCAAGGTCCCTTGCATAGCTGACCGGCCTCTATGCCAGCATGTTCCCGCCCGCGCCACACCGTGGCCGGCGCGGCGCCGAAGAAGCGTTCAGCGCCCAGAGCATTTTCCGACGAAGTGGACACCGGTTCGTCGTCAGAAAATGCTCTGATGCATTGGGTTTAGAGCCGCGCCGAAACGCCGTGCGTCCTTCGACAAGCTCAGGATGACGCCGTCGGGGGGAAGCTTAAAAACGCATCATGCCGAGCCTGTCGAAGCCCGCGAGAAGCAAGCGGCGCCTCCGCCCGGCGTTACGGCGGCCGGCGTTTCCGAACAGGCGCCTGGCCCGCGGCGGGCTCCGCCCCCTCCGTCTCCGCCTTGAGGAACGGCGACCTGGGATTCCGCTCCCGGATCTCCATCGCCGCCCAGTCGGCGGCGCGCCAGCGGGGCCAGTCGATGACGATCTCGAGGTCGTCGCAGATCAGGCCGGCGATCTCGCCGAC
>DATAYD010000031.1:0-3949 GCA_036272715.1 Caulobacteraceae bacterium
GTCGGCGAGATCGCCGGCCTGATCTGCGACGACCTCGAGATCGTCATCGACTGGCCCCGCTGGCGCGCCGCCGACTGGGCGGCGATGGAGATCCGGGAGCGGAATCCCAGGTCGCCGTTCCTCAAGGCGGAGACGGAGGGGACGGAGCCCGGCGCGGGCCAGGCGCCTGTTCGGAAACGCCGGCCGCCGTAACCGTTACCCGCTCACACCGACGATCGCCGCGACCTTGCTGGAGATCGGCATCGCGATTTCCACCATCGCCGTCATCACGCGCCAAAGGGCGCGGTTCGAGCGCGCCGACCCGCTTATCGTGGGCTCGCCCGCGCCGAAGCGGCGTTTGCGCCATGGGCGCAGTTCGGATCGTTCATGCTCTGCCAAGTCGACAGGGCGCGGCACTCCATCGCCGGATTGGTTGTCGCCGCGCTGTCGACGCTCTGCTGAGCGGCGTTCAGCGCGGCGGGATTCTTCCGGCTGGAAGGCCTGAACATCGTCGCGCCCGGCGCCGGTGTTCCGGAATAGGGGCCGGTTTCCCGACTCGGCGCGCCGGTCCCACCCGCGGGCAGGCCGCCATTAGGACGTGACGCGCCGATGTTCTGTCCGGCGGGTCCCGCCGCCGGGGCCGCGGGGTTCGCGGTCTGAGCCGCCGCGCCGCTCGCCAGCAACGCCGCCGCGAACGCTGGAATGTAAATTTTCAGCATCTGCGACTTCCTTCTGGTCAGAAGAACGCCGCCACCCTTGGAACTGTTCCGCGCCCTGATCGCGGGAAATCGCGGGAACATGCGGTTGACCAGTCCCCTGTTGGCTTTGATAGCCCGCCCGCGCGGCGCGTCAGTCCCTTGAGGCCTGACGCCAAAGGTCACGATTGTGACACATCACTTCTCATTTTGGCCACGCAATGGCGCGCAAAACGCCGTTCCGACTCGGAAAAGTGACGCCGCTGGGAGGGGCAAACAGTCTCTCAAGAGTACGGAGTACAAATCCATGAAATCCTGGCTCACTTGCGCCTGCATAACAGGCGCGATGCTGTGCGCCGCGCCGGCCATGGCTCAGATAACGACGATATCGCCCACCTATTACGGAACCCTCGGCTACAACAACTTCAGCAGTGATAACGGCTCGGATCTGAGCGCGGTCACCGGGCGCCTGGGCGCGCGGCTGTCGCCCTATTTCGGCGCGGAGGGCGAGGTGTCCGTCGGCGTCGGCGGCGATCACACCAATTTCGCCAACGGCAACCAGAGCCTGCACCTGAACGACCAATATGCCGGCTATGCGGTCGGCTATCTGCCGGTGCGGCCGAACATCGACCTGTTCGCCCGCGTCGGCTTCGGCCACACCGACCTGCATAATTCGACCCCGGGGATCAGCGGCGACGAGGGCGCCGATAGCTGGAACTTCGGCGCTGGCGGCCAGTATTTCTTCAACCGCGCCAATGGCGTGCGCTTCGACTATACGCGCCAGGATTACCAGTGTTCCCACTGCGACGGCGCGGACGTCTGGTCGGTGGCCTATGTGAGGAAGTTCTGACGCGCTCGATCTAAAGCCTCTCCCCCTTGATGGGGGAGAGGTTGGAGTGGGGGTGCGTTCACCTTTGGTGACAGAAAGGTCTCCGAAGACGCCTTCTCGCATTCTTCACCCCAGGCGCGTGCGCTCACTCCCAACCCTGCCCTTCCCCCATCGAGGGGGAAGGGAACAAGCCCCGATAGTTGAGATGTGGGCATCCCTTAGGCCCATCGAGGGGGAAAGCGAGCTATCCCACCAAATCCCCATGTTCCGGATGCCGCCGCAGCCACGCCGCCGCATAGCCGCAGATCGGGACGATCCGCGCGCCCTCGGCCCGGGCGTGCGCCACGACGCCCTCCATCAGCCGGCCCGCGGTTCCGTGGCCGCGCAGCACGACCGGCGCCTCCACATGTGGGATGACCAGCTTACCGCCCTGCCGGATATAGTCGGCGAAGGCGATGTGGCCCTCCTCGACCAGTTCGAACCGCTGGGCCTTGGCGTTGTCGGTGACGGGCGTGTCGAGCGGCATCGTTCCGCCTCCTAGAACCGTTCCACGGCCATGGCCACGGCTTCGCCGCCGCCGATGCACAGGCTGGCCAGGCCGCGCTTCTCGCCGCGCGCTTCCAGGGCGCTGAGCAGGGTCGACAGGATCCGCGCGCCCGAGGCGCCGATCGGGTGGCCCAGGGCGCAGGCCCCGCCGCGCACGTTCAGCTTGTCGTGCGGGATGCCCAGGTCCCGCATGGCGATCATCGCCACTACGGCGAAGGCCTCATTGACCTCGAACAGGTCGATCTCGCCGAGGCTCCAGCCGGCCCGCTCCAGCGCCCGTTTCATGGCTGGCCCGGGCGCGGTGGTGAACAGGCCCGGCTCATGGGCGTGGGCGCCATGGCCGGCGATCCGGGCGATCGGCGTCAGGCCCAATCGCTCGGCGACCGAGGCGCGGGTCAGGACCAGGGCCGCGGCGCCGTCGCTGATCGAGGAGGCGTTGGCGGCGGTGATCGCGCCGTCCTTGGCGAAGGCCGGCTTCAACGTCGGGATCTTGGCCGGATCGGCCTTCAGCGGCTGTTCGTCGGCGCTGATGGTCTCCGAGCCCTTGCGGCCGGTGACCGTCACCGGGGTGATTTCGCGCTCGAAAGCGCCGCTCTCGACCGCCGTGCGCGCCCGCTTCAGGCTTTCGACCGCATAGGCGTCCATGTCGTCACGGGTGAACTGGTACTGACGCGCGGTCTCCTCGGCGAAGGCGCCCATCAGCTTGCCGGGGGTGTAGGCGTCCTCCAGCCCGTCCAGGTACAGGCTGTCGCTGACCACGTCGTGGCCGATCCGCGCGCCGCCGCGGTGCTTGGCCAGCACGTAGGGCGCGTTGGACATGCTTTCCATGCCGCCGGCCACGATGATATCGGCATAGCCGGCGGCCAGGGCGTCATGGGCCATGATCGCGGCCTGCATCCCCGAGCCGCACATCTTGTTGACGGTGGTCGCCTGGGTGGATGGCGGCAGGCCCGCGCCGAGGGCCGCCTGGCGCGCCGGCGCCTGGCCCAGCCCCGCCGGCAGGACACAGCCCATGAAGATCTGCTCGACCGCCTCGGGCGACACCCCCGCGCGCTCCACCGCGGCCCTGACCGCAACGGCGCCCAGGTCGGTCGCCTTGACCGCGCCCAACGATCCCTGGAAGCCGCCCATCGGGGTGCGGGCATAGCCGGCGATGACGATCGGATCCTTGTCGGCGGCGAGCATGGGCGGCTCCTTCGGGCGGAGGCTGAAAATGGGACGCGGCGAAGGCGATGGCAACGGGGACGCTGGGTGAGGTCCGGTTTGGTCGGGTTCGACCCGGAAGGACACGAAGCTCACGAAGGACTCGAAGAGGGCCTCTGTCTCTCGCGGTTTTCGCCCCCTTCGTGTCCTTCGTGAGCTTCGTGTCGAAATCCGTCCCCCCTTCGCCGGCGTGGTCCATGCTTTCACCGGGCTTGGCCTCGTGCGAAGCTGGGCCGATGACGGGGCGGGAAGGTTACAGCATGAAAATCGTGGCGTTAGCGGCCGTATTCGCGGGCCTCGCTCTAGCAACCGGCGTGCAAGCGGCGTCGCCTGAGCCGACCAAACCGGTCGATCCGGCGAAGTTCTTCACCGGCCGCTGGTATGAGATCGGTCGTAAGCCGATGAAACTGACCGACGGCTGCGTGGCCGGCTGGACCGAATATGCGGTGACCGACAAGCCAGGCCGGATCAAGGTGCTGGACGCCTGTCACGACCAGACGCCCGCCGGCAAGCTGAAGACCCTGGGCGGTCCGGCCGACATTCTGGACATGGCCTCCCACGCCAAGCTGGCGGTGCATTACCAGTTCGCCGGCTTCATCCCGATCACCCAGGGTTATTGGATCCTGGATCACGACGAGGACTACACTTGGTTCATTGAGGCCTACCCGACCTTCGACAAACTGTGGATCTACACGCG
>DATAYD010000032.1:0-20283 GCA_036272715.1 Caulobacteraceae bacterium
GCGGCCGATCTTCGCCGCGGTCCCGCCGTTGAAAGCGATGGCCCTCAGCGCGGGCAGGCGCCTGGCGAGGGCGTCGAGGTCGTTGGGGCTGTGGCCGCGGATATTGGCGTCGAGGCTGCCGATACGGTCCGCCGAGCGCACGACATCCCAAAGGCCGACCCCGACCTCGAGGAGCGCGGCGAGGCGGTCCCGGTACGGACGGCCGTCGAACTCGACGCCCGTCACCGCCGTTATCAGCCGCCAGAACTGGTTGCGGGCATTGGCGTAGTACTGGCCTTGGCGAAGCGAGATCTCGCCGGGCAGGCTGCCCAGGACCAGGACCCGAGTCCTGGAATCGGCGACCGGCGGGAACGAGGCTTTCATTAGGGGTTCCACTGACGCCTCGGACTCAGGTGCGCGCCGCCGATCCGGTCGAACGCGCGATCTTCAGCCGCCGAGCCGCCAGCCGACCTCGGCGGCGAAGCTCTGGAAGAAGTCCGGCTCATAGGCCTGCTCCGGCGCGCCGCGGACCCGCTGGTCCAGCGCGTGGGCGTCGTCGCCCACCAGGATGCGCCAGCGCTCGGCCTTGACCCCGTTCAGGATCACGGTGGCCGCCGCCGCCGCGGTCATCGGCGCGTCCTCCAGGAAGCGGCGCGCGGCCTCGTTCATGAAGGCCTGGATGTTCTCGTCGGAGATCTGGGCCGCGTCCACGCCCATCGCGGTCATGCGGGAGCGCGCGGCCGCCAGTTCGGCTTCGCTCAGGGCGTCGGAATCGTCGCCGGCCTGGAGCTTGCGCGAATTGGAGACGATCGAGGTGCCGATATGGCCCGGCATCACCACCGAGCATTGGATGTGCGGGGCGTTGAGCCGCAGGTCGGTGACCAGGGCCTCGGTGAAGCCCTTCACCGCGAACTTGGCGGCGCTGTAGGCGGTATGGGCGGTCCGCGGCCCGATGGTGGCCCAGAAGCCGTTGATGCTCGAGGTGTTGATGATGTGGCCTTCGTCGGCGTTCATCATCATGGGCAGGAAGGCGCGGGTGTTCAGATAGACCCCGCCCCAGCAGACATCGAAGGTCTTCTCCCACTGTTCGCGGGGATCCTTCACGAAGCTGCCGCCGCCGGCGATGCCGGCATTGTTGAACAGCAGGTGGATCTTGTCGGTGTCGAGGTCGCGGGCGACCTCGCCCTGGAAGCGCCGCACCTGGACCTCGTCCGAGACGTCGGCGACGTGGGAGGTGATGCGCGCGCCCTGGGGTGGGCGGTCGGCCTGGCAGAGCCGCGCCGTTTCGGCCATGGCGCTGGCCGAGACGTCGCACATGGCGACGTGGCAACCCTCGGCGACCAGTTGACGGACCAGTTCGCGGCCCATGCCCGCGCCGCCGCCGGTGACGACCGCGATCTTGCCGGTGAAGTCCTTCATGGGGTCCATCCTCCCTAGGTTATCGTTGTTCGGTCGGCCTATGTTTAGACGCCGGGAGCGCCCAGGGGAAACAATCGGCGAAGCGCCGTCCCGATGTCGCGGCCATTGCTCGTCCGCGAGGCCATTGGCGCTCCAAGAGGCGTCGCGCGCAAGTCCGCCACGCTGTCCGTGGTTCTCGTTCCGCCGGCCCTGGATTCCCCTGCGTCAATGCACAAATATTTGAAATTGTAACATTAAATGACGCATGGGACTCGCAAAGACCCCCTCGCCGTCACTTTACGGACATGCCGCGATGCTAGCTGACCGGTCGAACCGCAACGGGAGGAATACCGCCATGGTCCGCAAAATATTCGTCGCGCCCGCCCTGATGGGGTGGAGCGTGCGGTCCGACGGCTTCGCCAACGACATGCTGTTCCTGAGCGGCGCCAAGGCCGAATCCACCGCGCGGAGCCTGGCCGAGAAGATCGCCTTTTTCGGCGAACCCGCGCAGGTCGAGGTCCGCCTGCGCGACGGCAGCGTGGCCGGGCGTTTCGTCTGTTCGCCGGCCGGGCTCCATGAATTGGACCAGGAGGCGCCGCTGTAGCCGCGGCCCCTTTCAGGTCGGGCGGGCTGGCGATAGTGTCGCGGCCAGGAATGCTTCAGGAAAAACGCCATGACCGCCGCCCCCGACAACGATGCTCCCCATGCTGGCTCCCCGGATGCTGGCGCTTCAGTCGCCGCCGCCATGGCCTGCCTGGATGATTTGATGGCCGCCTTCAACGCCCGGGACGTGGAGGCGTTTGACGCGACCTTCAATTTTCCGGGCGTCATCCTGGCCTCGGGCAAGCTGGTCATCGTCGAGCCGGGCCATCATCGTCCCGGCATGTTCGAGCAGGCCGCGCTGGCGGAATGGGACCACTCGGGCTGGGAGCGCCGCGAGGTGATCCACGCCGGCGCGGACAAGGTCCATGTCGATACATGCTTCACCCGCTACCGGGCCGACGGCGGGGTGATCGGCCGATTCGACGCGATCTATGTCGTCACCCTGGAAAACGGCCACTGGGGCGTCAAGGCGCGGTCCGTTTTCGCGCTCTGACCCCAGCCGGATTGGCCTTGGGCTCCGCCCCCGCGCTATCTGAGCGCCAAACCGACCCATGCCCCAGGTCGCCACATTTGAATACGCCGTCCGTTCCGCCGCCCTCCATCCAGATCCTCGGCCGCGTGCGCCAGGCCAGCGGCCTGTTGGTCCAGCGCAAGCCGGCCGAGGCGGTCGGGATACTGAGCGCGGTCGTCGACGCGCACCCGCGCTTCGTGGAGGCCCGGCGACTGCTGGCCGTCGCGCTGCGGGAACTGGGCGACCTGCCCGGCGCGGAGTTCCAGTTGCGCGAGGCCCTGACCATGGAGGTTCGCGCGGACCTGCTGGAGGCGCTGGCCGCGACCTTGGAAGCCGGCGGTCTCAGGGCCGAGGCCGAGCGCATCTATCGCCAGGCGCTCGCCCTGGATCCGCTGTTTCCGCGCACGGCCATCGGGCTCTCCGAACTGTTGCTGAACGAGAACCGGCTTGAAGAAGCCCTGGAGGTGATCGCGCCGCTGGGGACCCGGGCGGACGCGGATATCCACGTCCTGAGCGCCTATGGCCTGGCGTTGAAGGCTTTGCGGCGCTTCGACGAGGCGGTCGAAGCCTATGGCCAGGCCGCGCGGACGAATCCCCGCAGCGCGGTGGCTGAGCATAATCTGGGCGCCGCGCTGGGCGACGGCGAGCGTTTCCAGGAGGCGGAAGCCGCCCTGCGCCGCGCTTTCGCCAAGGGGCTCGATGCGCCTCAGACCTGGATGGCGCTGGGACGGGCGTTGCAGGGGCAGGACCGGTTCGACGAGGCGGAGACCGCCTATCGGCAAGCGCTGGCGCGGCGGCCCGGTGACGCGGCGGCCCATGCCGAACTGGCGCAACTGACCTGGATGCGCAGCGGCGACGCGGCGAGGGCCGGCGCCGCGCTCGACGGCGCCATCGCGGCCTATCCAGCCGATTCTGGGCTGAGGAGCGCCAAGTCGAGGCTGCTCGAATACGCCGGCGACCGTGAAGGCGCCTATCGGGTGCTGGTCGGCGGCCTGAGCGTTCGGGAGGCGGATCCGGCGCTGCATATCCAGGCCTCGCACCTGGCCGCCTGGTTCGATCCGGAGTGCGCGCTGGGCCATGCCGAACGCGCCTTGGCGCTTAAACCTGACGCCCTGGACGCCCTGAGCGCGCTTTGCCTGGCCAATCTGGCCGTCGGCCGGCCGGACCAGGCGGCGCGGCTGGCCGGGACGCTGCGCGAGCGCGCGCCGTTCGACCAGCAGGCCGTGGCGATCCAGGCCACCGCCTGGCGCCTGCTGGACGACCCGCGATACCGCGAACTCCAGGATCACGAGACCCTGGTGCGCGGCTGGGCCATCGATACCCCGGCGGGGTGGAGCGATCCGCAAGCCTTCCTGGATGAGCTGGCGATTCGGCTGAACGGGAAGCACGCACTGCGGACCCATCCGATCGGCCAGTCGCTGCGCTCGGGCACCCAGACCCAGCAGCGATTGGACCGGTCCGACGATCCGGTCATCCGCGCGTTCTTCCAGGCCATCGACGGTCCGATCCGTCGTCACCTGGAGGCCCTGGGCGCAGGACCCGATCCCGTGCGGTCACGCAACACCGGCGGCTATCGGATCGAGGGCGCGTGGTCGGCGCGGCTGCGGCCGGACGGCTATCACGCCGACCACCTGCACGCGCGCGGCTGGCTGTCCTCGGCCTGCCATATCGCCTTGCCCAAGGCGGTCGAAAACGGGCGCGAAGGTTGGCTGCGGTTCGGCCGGCCCGGCGTGCCGACCCGGCCGGCGCTGGCGGCCGAGGCCTTCATCAAGCCCGAGCCTGGGCGGCTGGTCCTGTTCCCGTCTTATATGTGGCACGGGACCGAGCCGTTTTCCGGCGACGAGGCGCGGCTGGCGATCGCCTTCGACCTCTTGCCGGCGTGAGCGGGAAGGCGGCCTCTATTCGTATCCGAACTGGCGCAGCCAGGGTTGCAGGGCGCCGTAATAGGGCGCGAGATCGCGCTCATAGCGCCGCCATTGCCCGAGTCCTGTGCGGCTGAGGCCGCCCAGGAGCTGCGGCGCGCTCGGCGAGGCGACCCGGCCCGCGCGGGACCGGCGGCCGATGTCGCGCATGGCCTCGTTCCAGGGAAGGTCCAGGAAGGCGCACAGCGCCTGGACCACGCCGTTGAAGTCCTCGACCAGGTCCTCGTGGCGATAGGTGCGCATCATCGGCCGCAACACCCGGTTATAGGTCATGACCGATCGCATATAGGCGTCGTAGAAGCGCACGGCTGTCGGCAGGGTCAGCAGTGGATAGGTGTGAGTGGTGACCGCGAAACGCTGGCGGAAACAACTGAAGACCACATCGCGCGGATCGCGGACCGCGAAGATGATCCTGGCCTCGGGGAAGAGGCGATGGATCAGCGGCAGTTTCATGCCGTTGAACGGCATCTTGTCGACGAACACCTTGCCGTCCGGATCCACGCCGAACCGGCGGACCCGGTCCCAATAGTCGGCGCGGTGCGGCTCGAGGCCGCGATCATCGGCGTCGCGGAGGCGCGCCATGCCCTCCGCCGGCCGGTTCAGATAGGTGGTCGTCCCCGTGACCAGCGCTTCTTTTTCCTCCAGGCTCACCGCGTCCGGCTGGGAGGCCAGCACCTGCTCCATCAAGGTGGTGCCCGAGCGCATGAAGCCGATCAGGAAGATATGCCGGCGCGCCGGCGAGGCCGAGGATGGGCGCGCGCGGGGCGGCTCGCGCGCCGGCCAGGCCGCCTGGAAGGCGCGGTGGATGTCGTCGACGGTTTCGGTCAGCAGGCGCCGGCCGAAGCGGTCGGCATGGGCCTGGCGCTGGCCCTGGTTGGCGCCCTGATAGGCCTCGAACGCCTCGCGATAGCGGCCCTGGCGGTCCAGGACGTCGCCCAGCAGGCCGCGCGACAGATAGCGGCCGTTCGGCCCGAGGGTCGGATCAATCAGCAGAGCGGACAGCCGCCGTTCGGCTCCGGCCAGGTCGCCTTCGGCCAGTTCGACCTCGGCCATGGCCCTGACGGCCTCTGAAAGATTCGGCTTGAGGCTCAGGGCGGCGCCGGCCGCCGATCGGGCCGCCTCCCGGTCACCGCGCCGCGCCGCCATCAGGGCGAGGTGGCCGAGCGGCTCGGCGAATCCGGGTTGAAGCCGGGCCGCGGTTTCGAAACTTTGGCGCCCCCCGTTCAGGTCGCCATGGGCCTGCTGGGCGACGCCCTTGTTGTTCCAGGCCTGGGCGAAGCCAGGGCCGGCGGTGGTCGCCTGGTCGAACGCCACCACCGCCTCCTCGCTCTGGCCCAGGCTCATATGGCACAGGCCCATGGCGTTCAGGATCGAGACGTCGGACGGCGCCAGGGCGTGAGCCCGCTTGAGGTCGGCGAGCGAGTCCTCGAAGCGGCCCTGATCCTCCGCGTAAAGCGCGCGCAGATTCAGCAGCATCGGGTGAAGCAACCCCTCGCTCAGCGCCGCCTCGGCCAGTTCCAGCGCACGCCCCAGATCGCCGCTCGTGATCGCGGCCTCGACCGCGATGAGCCGGGGATCGATCCCGTCCGGTCGCTGAGCAAAGTCTTCGGTCATGATTTCTCTCTCATGGGGCTTACCCGGGTCGATCTTTCCCTGCCGCTGACCCGAGCGGCAAGGCCCGACCCTCGAAGGCGCGTTGGGTGCATATCGATTCCAAAATCGTCGCGGTTCAACCCAAATGTCACTTTTAAACAATCTAAACGCGATAAATATTCCAGTTCGCGCCCGTTTGGAGCATGTGCTTTTTTGACGGGCGGGTGTCAATAAAGTTGCGGAGATGTGACGGGAAAAAGCCATGCTCGTGACTGTCTGGCGAAGTCAAAATTAAATATTATTGTTTAAAATCAATATATTATAGTCACAATTCCGTTACGGCGCCCCCCTTTGCCAACGCCCAAAGGTGTGACGCTAGTGTGTCTGGAAAGTGACAGTCTTGCGCGATCCACGGACCTGGGCGCCGCCATCCCTTGACCTGAACGGCCCGCGATCATTTCCTGTGACCAGGGAGCTGACATTACAGCTCATTAATCTTCCGGGGTTTGTCGTCGGCCGGGATCCAGGGTGCGGATGACCATCAAGGGGTTCGCGAATGAAGAAGAAGCCAAACCAGCGTCATGCGCTGTTCGCCTCCACGATTCTGTGCGGCGCGGCGGTGCTCGGCGCGACACAAGCCAATGCCCAGGCCGCCGCGGCCGCGTCGAACGGCTCGCAGGTTCAGGAAGTGGTCGTCACCGGTTCGCGCATTCCGCGGGCCAACCTCGAAAGCGCCAGCCCGCTGACCATCGTCACCGCCGGTGAAGTGAAGGCTGAAGGCGTCGTCAATGTCGAAACCTTGCTGAACAACCTGCCTTCGGTGTTCGCGGGCCAGACCTCGGGCCTCTCCAACGGCGCGACAGGGACCGCCACCGTCGACCTTCGCGGCCTCGGCCCGGTCCGCACCCTGGTGCTGATCGACGGCCGCCGCCTGCAATCAGGCGATCCCAGCGGCGGCACGCCGGGTCCGGTGCCGGACCTGAACTTCATCCCGGCTCCGCTGGTCGAGCGCGTCGATGTGCTGACCGGGGGCGCCTCCTCCGAATACGGCGCCGACGCCGTGGCCGGGGTCGTCAACTTCATCATGAAGCGCGACTTCGAAGGCATCCAGATCGACGCCCAATACGGCTTCGACCAGCATGGAAACGGCAACAGCGACGCGGCCCAATTCCTGGCTGGCAATCCGTTGGGCGAAGGCCTGACCCCGCTCAAGCAACCTGGCGACGTGACCGAACGGAATAACTCCCAGGTCAGCATCATCATGGGCGCGAACTCGCCCGACAGTAAGGGCAACGTCACCGCCTACGCCGAATACACCAACCTGCAGCCGATCCTGGAAAGCACCCGCGACTTCTCGGCTTGTTCACTGACGGCGACGGCCGGTCCTTCCGGCCTGCGAAACAGCAAGCACATCTGCGCGGGCTCCAGCAACAACGCCTTCGGCCGGATCAACGCGAACGGGCAGGCGTTCACCTTCTCCGGCGCGCCCGGAGCCGCCGGTACGCCGGCGGGCACGTTCGCCAAGTTCACGCCCGCCGCCGACTTCAACTTCGGTCCGCTGAACTATTTCCAACGTTCGGACGACCGCTACAACTTCGGCTCCTTCGGCCACTATGAATTCAACGAGCACGCCGACGTCTACATGGACGCCATGTTCATGGACGACCACACGGTGTCTCAGGTCGCGCCTTCGGGCTTCTTCCAGGGGCCAAACTACTACATTCCCTGTAACAACGCGTTCCTGACCGGCGTGGAAGCCACGCAGCTTGGCTGCGGCACCCCGAACGAAGGCGGAGTTCCCGGCTCGACCGCGCCGGCGGGAACGCCGGCGGGCTCCGTCCAGTCCACGATCGGCTTCCGCCTGCTCGGCTCCAACCGTCAAGACGACCTTCGTCACACCGACTACCGGATCGTCATCGGTTCGAAGGGCGAACTGGCCGAGGGCTGGAGCTATGACGCCTATGTCCAGTACGGCGCCTCGATCTATGCCGAGCATTTTCTGAACGACGTTTCGATCACCAAGCTGCAGAACGCCCTGAACACCACCTCGACCAGCACCTGCGTGGTTGGCGGGAACTGTGTGCCGATCAATATCTTCGGCGGGCCGTCCGCCGTGAGCAAGGGGGCCCTGGCCTATGTGCTGACGCCCGGCTTCAAGGAAGGTCAGACGACCGAGGAAATCGCCGAAGCCGACATCAACGGGGACCTGGGTCAATATGGCCTCAAGAGCCCGCTGGCGAAGGACGGGGTGAAGATCGCGCTCGGCGTCGATTATCGTCGCGAGGAACTGGACGAAGAGGTCGACAACGAATTCGCGACCGGCGACCTCGCCGGCCAAGGCGCGGCCACGCCGCCATCCCATGGTTCGTTCAACGTCTACGAAGTCTACGGCGAATTGAGCGCACCGCTCGTGTCGGACGTGACGTTCATCAAGTCCTTGGATTTCGATGGCGGCTATCGTTATTCCGACTACAGCGACATCGGTCAGACCGAAACCTACAAGCTGGCCCTGGAATACGCCCCGATCGACGACGTCAAGTTCCGGGGCAGCTTCAATCATGCCGTGCGGGCGCCGAACGTGGACGAACTGTTCGCGCCGAGTTCGCCAGCGCTCTATCAGGGCCAGGATCCGTGTTCCGGGCCATTGACAAACGGTAAGACCAAGGCCGGGGCGACCCTGGCCCGGTGCCTGCTGACCGTGCCCGCCAGCAACACCAACGGCGAGACCCAAGCCCTGTTCGCTTCACAGTTCGGCTCGATCACGTCCTGCCCGTCGGCCCAGTGCAGCCAGTTGATAGGCGGCAATCCCAATCTGAAGCCGGAAGCCTCGGATACGACCAGCTTCGGCGTCGTGTTCACGCCGACCTTCATCCGCAACTTCTCGGCGACGGTCGATTTCTACAACATCCGGGTGAACAACCTCATCCAGGCCGTCGTGCCGAATGTTTCGGTCAATGAATGCGTCGCCGGGGTCACGGTGTTCTGTCAGTTCATCGACCGCGACGGCAACGGGTCATTGCTCGAAGGCGGCGGCGCCGATGTGAACTCGGTGTTCCGGAACACCGGCTACGAGCAGACCAAGGGCTACGACTTCGAGATCAACTATCACTTCAAAGTCTCGGACGTCGCCTTCGGTGGTTTCCAGGCGCCGGACTGGGGTTCGGTCTCGACGAACTTCGTCGGCACCTATGTGGAAAGCTTCGTAACCCAACCCCTGACCGGCAGCCCGACCTACAACTGCGCCGGCCTGTACGGGCCGACCTGCTTCAACCCGGATCCCCATTGGCGGCATAAGATGCGCGTGACCTGGGCCACGCCGTGGAACTTCGATATTTCGGCCCAATGGCGTTATGTCGGCGGGGTCAAGCTCGACTTCGACGAAGCCAATCCGCTGTTCCATAACGGCTATGTCGATAACGCGGACAAGCACCTCGCCGGGATCAGCTATTTCGACCTGAGCGGCAACTGGCGGGTCAAGGACGGCTTTACCGTCCGGGCCGGGATCACCAACCTTTTAGACAAGGATCCGCCGTTGGTCGCGACCACCGCCTGCGCCGCGGTCTTCTGTAACGGCAACACCTATCCGGGCGTCTATGACAGCCTGGGTCGGACCATGTTCATCGGCCTGACCGCCAAGTTCTGAGGCGGGCCTGAATATCAGTTGCTTGAAGGGGGGCGGCGGAGCCTAATCATCCGTCGGCCCCTTTTTCGCGGCGCCGAAATCGTCCGCTAACCGGATTTCATCGTGACTCAATCGACGCCCCCCTTCATCGGGCGCACCGCGCAAGACCAACAGATTCTCGACGACATCGAGAAGGTGGTCGGCTTCGATTTGCCCCGCGCCATCGGGCTGGCGCGGTCCGCCCTCGCGCGCGGCGTCGAAACGCCCCGTGTCTTGACGCTTGTCGCGCTCCAGTTCGAGGAGGAGGGCCGGTATCCAGACGCCATGCGGCTCTTGGACCGAGCGGCCGGGCTGAATCCGCGGGACTCCTCGGTCTGGAATTCCGTTGGCCATTGCCTGGTCAAGCAGGATAAACGCCGAGGGGCGGTGGCGGCGTTCGAGCACGCGCTGGCGCTCGACCCCACTTTCGCCCAACCCTATTACAACCTCGGGACGACGCTGGAATATCTGGGCGACTATGAGGGCGCGCGCGAGCAATTCGAGCGGGCCTCCAGGCTCTTCCCCGACTATGCCGATCCCCTAGCGGGCCTCGCAACCCTCGCCGTGCGGGGCGGGGACTGGCCCGCCGCGCGGGCCTACGCGGAACAGGCCTTGGCGCTGCAGCCCTTTCAGCCGGCCGCCATCGCCGCCCTCGCCAGCGCCGACATGAACGACCGCAACCATGAGGAGGCCGAGCGGCGGCTGTGCGGCATGCTGGAGGAGCCGGGCCTCGACCGGTTCGACAAGCCCAGCATCCACTGCCAGATCGGTGACGCCCTGGATGGCCAGGGCCGGTACGACGAAGCCTTCGCACGGTATCTTGAGGGTAAGGCCGGCTATCGCGCCCTCTATCGCGGCCTATTCGAGGGCGCCGGGGTCGAGACCCAGTTGGATTTCGTCAACCGGCTGCGGGCCTATTTCGAAGCCGCGCCGGCGGAACCATGGTCCGCTTCGGCGCCGCGTGGGGAATCGGAAGCCTGGCCCGCTCGCGGCCTGTCGTTCCTGGTGGGGTTTCCGCGTTCCGGAACCACGCTGCTGGAGAATGTCCTCGCCAGCCATCCGGACGTCTTGGCCATGGACGAGCGGGCGACCTTGTACAATACCGAGCCGCTCTACATCGCCGACACCGCCGCGCTGGACCATCTCGGCGCGCTTCCGCCCGCCGAGGCGTCGCGGCGGCGGGCGGAATATCTGGAGGTCATCCGCGGCTTCGGGTTGAACCCCGCCGGCAAGGTGATCGTCGACAAGATGCCCCTCTACACCACCAAGCTGGGGCTCATCTTCAAGCTCTTTCCGGGAGCCAAGATCCTGTTCGCCCTGCGCGACCCACGCGATGTCGTGCTGAGCTGTTTCCGCCGGTCCTTTCAGGTCAATGCGGGCATGTACCAGTTCCTCACCCTGGACGGCGCGGCCCGTTTCTATGATGCGGTGATGCGATTGGCCGAGGTCTATCGCGGCAAGCTGCCGCTTGACCTGCATGTCGTCCGCTATGAGAATCTGGTCGCGGATTTCGAAGGGGAGGCGCGCGCGGTGTGCGCATTCCTGGGCGTCGGCTGGACCGAGAAACTGCACGACTTCGCGGCCGTGGCCCGCGAGCGGCGGATCCGCACTCCCAGCGCGGCCCAGGTGCGCGGCGGCCTCTATAGCGGCGAGGGCCAATGGCGCCGCTACGCCAAGCATCTGGAGCCGGTCATGCCGATCCTGGCGCCCTGGATCGAGCGATTTGGCTATGCCTCCGATTAGATGGAATTGACATCATCGCTTCAGTCTGCGGCCATGCGTCCTTGCAACCCTTCGTTCTGGGGGTAGGGGTGACGGATCAGGCCAGTCTCGCGGCTCTGGCGGATGAAGCGTCCCGGGCGCTCTGGGTCGGCGACGCGCCGACGGCGATCACGCTCTTCCAAAGACTCACCCAGGCGGCGCCGCGGGTCGCGGACCATTGGGTCAAGCTCGGCCTCGCCCACCGCGGGGCCGACGATCGCGGTTCGGAGCTGGCGGCCCTGAACGCGGCCCTGGCCATCGAACCGCGGCTGCTGAGCGCGCTGCTGCTCAAGGGGATCAATCGCGAGGACAGCGGCGAGCTGATCGCGAGCGGCCAGGTCTTCAAGGCGGCCCTGGCCGTGGCGCCGCCGTACGACCGGGTTCCGGCGGAGCTGCGGCCGCTGGTCCGGCGGGCCCAGGCCGGGGTCGCGCGCCATCAGGCCGCTTTCGAGGCGGCGGTGCGGGAACGATTGTCCGAGAGCTATCGGGAATTGGCCGGGGCGTCGCTCGGCCGTTTCGACCAGTCCGTCGCGGTGCTGCTCGGCAAGAAATCGATCTATCGTCAGCATCCAAACAGCTTTTATTTTCCGGGCCTGCCGGAAACACAGTTCTATGAACGACAACAATTTCCCTGGCTCGAGGCGATGGAGCAGGCCTCCGGCCGGATCCTCGCCGAATTCGAGACGGTTTGGCGCAGCGATCATGGGGCCGAGCCCTATATCGCCTATCCGCCGGGCGCGCCGATCGATCAGTGGGCGGATCTTAATCATTCGCCGCGCTGGAGCGCCTTCCACCTGATCCGGAACGGCGAGGCCAATGCGGTGAACGCGCCGCGCTGTCCCGAGACCGTTGGCCTTTTGGGAGGGGTCCCCGCGCCGGCCCTGGTCAACCGTGGGCCGAACGCGATGTTTTCGATCCTGAAGCCCTGGACGCGGATTCCGCCGCACACGGGCGAGACCAATGCGCGGTTGATCGTTCACATCCCCCTGATCATTCCGGAGAAGACCGGGTTCCGCGTCGGTAATGACAGCCGGCCCTGGCGCTTCGGAGAGGCTTTCATCTTCAACGACACGATCGAGCACGAGGCCTGGAACGATAGCGACCAGATGCGCGCGGTGCTGATCTTCGACATCTGGCACCCCGACCTGACCGAGGCGGAACGGATCATGGTCGCCCGATTGATGGCGGCGACCAGCGAATTCCTGGGCCAGCCCCCGGAAGGGCTTTGAGGGACGAGGGCGCATTTGCTCCGGACCCGCCGCTGAGCTAGAGACGGCGGAGCCTTGCGCGGGCGAGGCGGGTTTTGCTTGAGCGGGCGCGCATGAAAAACCTTTGGAAAACCGTCGCTTCGGGCGTGGCCGGACTGAGCCTGACGACCGCGGCCGGCGCGTCCGAGGCCGCCTCGGCGCCGAAGCTTCCAAACCCGGCCGAACTGGTCAAGGCGCTATCGGATTGCCGCGCCATCACCGGCCCGACCGAGCGCCTGGCCTGTTTCGACAAGGCCGCCGCGGCGCTGGACGAGGCCCAGACCAAGGGCGACGTGGTGGTGGTCGATCGCCAACAGGTGCGCGAGGTGAAGCGCCAGGCTTTCGGGTTCCACCTGGACGCGCTCTCCATCTTCAACAAGGGCGGGGCCAAGGAAGAGCCCGGCGACAACGCCATCACGGCGACGGTCAGGTCGGCCTATCGCAACGCCGCCGGCAAATGGGTGGTCACCCTGGATAATGGCGCGGTCTGGCGGCAGATCGATGATGAAGAGCTGGGCCGCGAGCCGCATCAGGGCTCTCAGATCCGTGTGCGCAAGGCGACGCTGGGCAGCTTCATGATGAATGTCGACGGCCAGCCGGGGATCCGGGTGCACCGGGACGAATAGGGGCGGGGCCCTTGCGGCCTAGACCGGTTCGGTCCACAGCCGCCGCAGGTTGTTGCGGGCGTATTGCAGGCGGGTGCGGTTCTCCCAGCTCATGCGCAGGCCTTCCAGCGCGGCGACCTCGTCGAGTTGGTGCAGGATGTCGCGCCGCGCCGGATCGCGGATCAGGCTCTCGATGAAGGTGACGCCGACCAGCCGTTCGCCGGTCGTCACCGGGCGGACCTCGTGCAGGGTGTGGGACGGATAGACGATCGCCGAGCCTGGCGGTCCCTTGAACGCCACCGGGCGGTCGCCGAGCTGGATCGAAAGCTCGCCGCCCGCGTAACCGGCGGGATCGGCGATGAAGATCGTGCAGGAAAGGTCCGACCGCAACGGCCGGCCCGCCAGCGGCAGGATCGCGGCGTCCGAATGCAGGCCGTAATTCATGCCCGGCGCGTATCTGGCCAGCATGGGCGGGGCGACCGCGCGGGGCATGGCGAAGTTGCGGAACGGCTCGCTCCGTTGCAGCGCCGCGCCCATCAGCCGGGTCGCTTCCTGGTGCGCGGGATCGGACAGGTTGA
The DNA here is from genome assembly GCA_036272715.1 of Caulobacteraceae bacterium. Classification (GTDB taxonomy): domain Bacteria; phylum Pseudomonadota; class Alphaproteobacteria; order Caulobacterales; family Caulobacteraceae; genus Poindextera. Next base: position 13,859 of record DATAYD010000032.1, read on the forward strand.
TCTGCTGGTTGTTCTTGACGCTCGAATGCGGGTTGGATTGCCGCCCGTCCACGAACTGGGCGGTCGCGGCCAGGACGCGGAGCCGGACGATCTCATCCGTCGTCAGAACGTCGGGGAGCTCCAGGAACACGCGTCGTCCTTAAAATAAGGCGGCCTTGAATTGGGGCGGGGCGTCCGACGCGGCGCCATCGTCGTCTCGCGGCGAAAGACTTGCGCCGTTCCGCCGCCCTGGCAAGCGGCGCCTTCGCTTACGAGAGCTTGGGCAGGGACGCGATCCGGCGGGCGGCCGCGGCGATGGCGGAATGGCCGGCGGCGGCCGTTTTCAGCCAGGCGAAGCCGCGCTCGATCTCCGCGCGGTGAAGGTTCCAGCCACTGCCCAGGATCTGGCCCCGGAGGGCGGCGTCATAGGCGTGCTCGGGCGCCTTGGCGTAGCGGCTGAAGTGGGGGCTGGCGGCCAGGGTCGCCACGGCGTCCTCCGGCGCCGCGCCGTGCAGCCTGTGCAGCGCCGCCGCCAGGCCCCGCGCCGGCTTGTTCAGAATCTCGTCGATATCGAGCCACAGGATGCGGTCGGGATAACGATCGGCGATCTCGACCAGGGCGCGAACCTCGCTGGCCCAGCCGAGCGCGGCGCGTTCGCCGTCGCAGGCGGGCGGGGGCGCCCACCCCGTCCCGCCGATCCGCCGGTTCAGCCGGGCCAGGCGCAGGCCGGCCATGGGCGCCAGGTCGGCGCGCGCGCCGGCGCTGGACAGCATGGTGGTCAGGTAGGTGGCGGGCGTGGCGAACATCAGGATCGCCTGGGCCGATGGCGCGTGATCCAGCAGGGCTGGCCCGATCTCGCCGACGAAGCTGGTCGCCTTGACCAGGCCGCGCTGGCCGGGGCGGTAGACGCGGGCATAGAGCCGCGAGAGGGACGGCAGATAGGTCTGGATCACCCTCCGCGCGTCCTGTGGCGTCGCGGCGCCGGCTTCAGCGATGGCCAGGGCGCGCAGGGGCGGGGGCTCGCGCAGGGCGAACACCCGTTCGTGGTCGCCCAGGATGCGCGACAGCAGGGTCGAGCCGACATGGCCGATGTGGAAGATGAAGTCGCTTTCGCCGTCGAGCCGCGATGCGGCGGCCCGCAACTCGGCCCAGGGGACCAGGCGGCCGGGACCGGTCCGGGCCAGCAGTTGATCGTTGTGGAAGCTCGCCGCGCGATAAACCGCCTCGGTCATCGGGATGACGCGCGCCTGGGCCGACGCCAGGTCGAGGCCGAGGGGATAGGCGTCGGGCGAGGCGTCCAAAATGGGGCTCCGACGGCGCGGGCTCGCCGAACCTCGAATGAAGCCCGTGGAAGTTGAACCCTGTCAATAAACTCTGCTCCTCCCAGGGAGGATGAGCAGAATCTTGGGGTCCCAAATGGGCTCAACTCAATTCGTCCCCTCAATGTTCATGGTCTTCCCGACCTTGGGGGCGTCGAAGGGGACGCAGCGGCCGCGCCGTGCGTGCGGCCTTCGACAAGGATGAAGATGTTTGTTGAGCGTGAGCAAAAACCCATTTCGTAAACGGCGCGCCAAAAGATGACGCTTCCGTCAGGTTCGTGGTGCGCCTAATTTCCGGCGCCTGTCACGCGCCAAGGGAGCGGTGTCTTGAAGATCAATGGCCGCGCCATGCGCACGATCTGGCCCAGCGCCGACGGTTCCGGCGATGTGGAGATCATCGACCAGACCGTGCTGCCGCACGCGGTCGAGATCGTGCGGCTGCGGTCGATGGCCGACGCGGCGCGGGCGATCCGGGCCATGCAGGTGCGCGGGGCGCCCCTGATCGGCGCCGCGGCGGCCTATGGGATCGCGCTGGCCCTGCGCGAGGACGCCTCGGACGCCGCGCTGAAGGCCGCCCACGCCACGCTGCTGGCCACGCGGCCGACGGCGGTCAACCTGGCCTGGGCGCTGGGCCAGATGGCCGCCTGGGTCTCGCCGCTGGCGCCGGACCGGCGCCATGCCGCCGCCCTGACGCGCGCCGCGGCGATCTGCGACGAGGATGTCGAGACCTGCCGCCGGATCGGCGATCATGGCCTGGCCCTGATCGAGGCGGCGCGGGCGCGGCGCGGCGGCGGGCGGGTCAATATCCTGACCCATTGCAACGCCGGCTGGCTGGCCACGGTGGACTGGGGCACGGCCCTGGCGCCGGTCTACCAGGCCCAGGCGGCCGGGATCGACCTGCATGTCTGGGTCGATGAGACGCGGCCGCGCAACCAGGGCGCCTCGCTGACCGCGTTCGAGCTGGGCCAGCAGGGCGTGGCCCACACCATCATCGCCGACAATACCGGCGGCCATCTGATGCAGCACGGCCTGGTCGACCTCTGCATCGTCGGGACCGACCGCACCACCCGCACCGGCGACGTGGCCAACAAGATCGGCACCTATCTGAAGGCCCTGGCCGCGGCCGACAACGGCACGCCCTTCTATGTCGCCCTGCCGTCCTCGACCATCGACTGGAGCCTGCGCGATGGCGTGGCCGAGATCCCGATCGAACAGCGCGACCCGGCCGAAGTGACCCGCATCACCGGCCGCGACGCCGCGGGCGCCCTGGTCGCCGTCGACATCGCCGCGCCCGGCAGCCTCGCGGCCAATTATGCGTTCGACGTGACGCCGGCGCGGCTGGTGACCGGCCTGATCACCGAGCGCGGGGTGTGCGCGGCGAGCGAGGCGGGGCTCCTGGGGCTGTTCCCCGAACGGGGCCCGGAGCGCGTCGCCGTTCCGGCTTGAAGCCGAAGAGAGGACTGGATGGCGGGGCCTGGGTCGGGCAGGATGGCCGCGAGATGTCGAGCCAGGACCCCGAGCCGATCGCCGAACGCCTTCGCGCGCTCTGCCTCGCGCTGCCGGGCGCCGAAGAGAAGGTCTCCCATGGCGCCCCGGTCTTCCACGCGGCGGGCCGGATGTTCGCCTATTTCCGGCACGACCACCATGGGGACGGCCGCACCGTGGTGTGCGTGAAGACCACCGGCCGCGACGAGCAGGACCTGCTCCTGGAGGCCGATCCGGACCTCTATAGCTGGCCGGCCTATCTCGGCCCATCCGGCTGGATCGCCATGGACCTCGAACCCGCCGACACCGACTGGACCCACGTCGCGGCCCGCGTCCGCGCCAGCTATGACCTGGCTAAGCCGGCACGGAAGCGGGGGCGGCGAGGGGCGTCCTAGAACCGCCGCGGCGCGCGCCACGATTCGCCAGGCCTGGAAAGTGAGGCTTTCCCCTTCGTCAGTGTTCTGGACCCGGCGGATCGCCTGCCGTATCTCGTATCCGTAGCGAAAATGCACGGAGGAGGCCGGGAATGAAGACGCGGATCACGGAAATGTTCGGCGTCGAGACGCCGATCGTCATGGGCGGGATGACGGGCGTGGGCTATGCGGAGCTCGTGGCCGCGGTCGCCAATGCCGGCGCGCTCGGTTTCATCACCGCCCATATGTTCAAATCGGGTGAGGAACTGCTCGCCGAGATCGACAAGACCAAGCGGCTGACCGACAAGCCGTTCGGCGTGAACCTCACCCTGCTGCCGTCGATCAATCCCATCCCCTACGACGAATACCGCGAGGCGATCATCGCCTCGGGCGTCGAGATCGTGGAGACGGCCGGCCGCGCGCCGACCGATCACCTGCCCCGCTTCAAGGAGCATGGCGTCAAGGTGATCCACAAATGCACCTCGGTCCGGCACTCGGTCTCGGCGGTGAAGAACGGCGTCGACGTCATCAGCATCGACGGCTTCGAATGCGCCGGGCATCCCGGCGAGGATGACATCGGCCTGATCGTGCTGCTTCCGGCCACGGCCGACGCGGTCGACGTGCCGGTCATCGCCTCCGGCGGCATGGCCGACGGGCGCAGCCTCGTCGCCGCCCTCGCGCTGGGCGCCGACGCGGTCAACATGGGAACGCGCTTCCTCGCCACGGTCGAAGCGAAGGTCCACGACAACGTCAAACGCAAGATCGTCGAGAACACCGAGCGTGACACGGTCCTGGTCGGCCGCAGCCTGCGCAACACGGCCCGCGTCGCGCGCAATGCGATCTCGGAACAGGTGGCGGAGATCCAGCGCGACCCCACCAAGACCTTCGCCGACGTCCGCGACCTCATGGCCGGCGTGCGCGGCCGCGCGAACGTGCTGGAGGGCGGGGACCTGGACGGCGGCATCTGGTCGAGCGGCCAGAGCCAGGCGCTGATCCACGACATCCCGACCTGCGCCGAGGTGGTCCGCAACATCATGACGCAGGCCGACGCGATCCTCGCCAAACGGTTCACCGAGATCGCGGCCTAGCCGCCCCCCACGAAGGCTCTCCCTTCCCTTTTGGGGAAGGGAGAGCCCGCGAACAACGTCCGGCGCGGCGTTGAGCCCCTAGATGTGAGCATTTTCCGACGAAGTGGACACCGGTTCGTCGTTAGAAAATGCTCTGATGCATTGGGTTTAGAGCCCTTTCCGATCAGATCGATTCGATCTGATCGGAAAGGGCTCTAGGCGGGTGGGCCTTGAGCCTGTGCCGAGGGGCGGCCTGTTTGGCCTTTAATGGAAACGAGGTCGATTGCGTTTGCCGGCCGAATGCATTACATTGTCATTCACGCGGGAGGTGGCCGTGGCCGCAAATCAACTCGTTCAGGCGCGGATCGATGGGGCCATAAAAGCCGAGGCCTCGGCGGTCCTGGCCGCCATGGGGCTGACTATCTCCGATGCGGTGCGTCTGATGCTGACCAGAATCGCGCGGGAGCATGCGCTCCCCTTTGATCCCCTGATCCCTAACGCCACAACGGTTGCCGCCATGATGGAAGCCAGGGCCGGAGGCCTTCCCAGCGTGAACAGCATCGACTTGTTGATGGCTGAACTCGATGCGGACGATTGAATGAACGGGACAGTTCAAACGCGATTACAAACGAGAAGGTAAAGGACAATATAGCGCCGTCCTAAAGTCTGATTTTTTCCCGCTCATCGACAGGCTAGCTAACGACCTCGCACTTGAACCCCGACATCGAGATCATCCACTCTCTGGCGAGTGGGGTGATCACCGTGACTGTCACATAAGGCCGGATCTTGTCCTGATCTACCAGAAATCGGGAGCTGACATTCTTCGCTTGGTTCGTATCGGATCTCACAGTGAACTAGGACTGTAGGCGAAGAAAGTAGAATGTTGTTCAATATAAATTCGATAACATATTGAATTTAATAGATACGCTTAGCGACATTTTTGGCGCCGGGATCGCGGAAAGGCCAAACAGGCCAGCGCGGCGGCGAAGCCCTGACGATCGACGCCGATCTGGCCCAACCCGACGTTGTGCGGGCCTGGTCGCCGCGGTGGAGCCGTTCCGCGCGCTATTCGGGCGCGCCGGGCGGGATTTCGCGGTACCAGACCAGTTGTTCGCTGGTGGCCAGCAACTTGCCGTCGCGGCTCCAATAGCTGGAGCGTTCGTCCGACGCTCCGCCGCCGCCGATCCGCCCCTCGCACTCCACCAGGATGAAGTCGTCGGCCACAGCGGCGAGTTCCTCGGCGGTGGCGTGCAGATAGGCCGTCAGCGACAGGGTCGTGGTCATGACCCGCCTGCCCAGGGCGTATATCGCGCGCGGCGCCGAATTGTCGGTCATCATGCCCAGCATGACCTTGTCCAGCAGCCCGCGCCTGGGACGCACCCAGGCGAGCGATCGCGAGTTTTCGCCCGGCCTCGGCGGAAATCCCTCCAGTGGGCGCCACTCGAAGGCCACCGCGCCGAAACGCGCCGCGCCACCGCGGACGCTGGGGCTGGGCAGGCTTTCGGGGACGGCGGCGGCGGGCATGCTGGCGAAGGCGAACGGCGGGGTGTTGGGTCGGCGCGCCATGGTGACGATGGCGTGCACGCCGACCTGGTCCGCGCCGGCCCGCGACAGCTCCACCGCCCAGACGCCGATCGAGCCGCCCTGCCGCAGGCGGCGGGTCCGGATCTCCAGGTCGCCCGGGGACAGCGGCGCGGCGTAGGTCACGGTCAAGGACAGCGCCTCGCCCAACGCGTCCGGTTCGGCCTCCAGCGCCCGGACGCACAGCCCGACCGCATAGCCGCCCCAGAGCCCGCCGCCGGGATTGTCCCATTCCGGCCCGGCGACGGTGGTCCACCGCCCGGGCGCCGTGGGCGTGAGGGGCATGTCGAGGTTTTGGGCGAGGTTCTGGGTCGAGCTCATGACGGCTTTCTAGCCAACCAACCCCGGGGAATGGAAGAGCCTGGGCGGCGGCGCGGCCTTCCGCCTCGGTCAGCGGCTGGCGGCCAACCGCCTGTTTGGCGCGGATTCGAAGGCAAGCTCTCACGGGCGACAACGAACGGGCTTGATTTTCGCCTCGCTTTTGTTTATGTTTTGTTCTCAATGACCGACGCGGAATACACAGACAGCATCCTGGCCGAGGCCGAGGCGCGCGCCAAACGGCACGGGGAGTTCCTGGAGGA
>DATAYD010000033.1:0-89542 GCA_036272715.1 Caulobacteraceae bacterium
CTGAACAACGATACCGGCACGCTTACGATTGGAACGGCCACGTCGATGTCAAGTACATTGTCGGTCGCTTTGAATGTGCGCGCCTTGGCTACCAACGGAACAGGCCAGTTTACTGCGGCGACTAGTTCGACTATGGCCGCCTTTTACAACGATGCGAGCAACTTTTACATCCTGAAAGACGCGTCATCTAGCACGACCTTCGACAGCAGCCGCCCGCTCTATATTAACCTCTCAACTAGTGCGGTCACCATCGACGGAACGGGCGCTGGCGTGAGCATCGGCGGCAACGTCACGATGCCCAGCTTCAGCATCACGTCTGACCGACGCTTGAAGACAAACATCGTCCCTTTGACCGGCTCGGCGGAGATCATCGACAAAACCAACGTCTATGAGTTCGACAAGGTTGTTGGTCTCGCCAATCCGATCCCTGGCGGTGGCATGACGATGCCCGATCAACTGAACACGATCCATCAGGCCGGCGTGATCGCCCAAGAAGTTCGCGAGATCGCCCCTTCGCTTGTCACCGAATATGCGAACGGGATGTTGGGTGTCGATTACACCGGCTACGTCCCGCACCTCATTGCAGTGGCCAAGGCCGATCGCGCGCGGATCGCTGACTTGGAAGCTCGCCTAGCGATTCTGGAGGCGGCATGACGATCCCCACGCCTTCCTTCACGAGCGCTCAGGTCGCGTCCGAACTCGGGATAACCGGCGCCTGGACAAGCGGCCAGATCGCCACGGACTGCCGCTTCAGCGGAACATGGTCTTCATCGTCCCTGGCCGGCCTGACGAAGGCCGCTCAGGGCGCCACGGTCTTCTCTTCGTCCGCAAGCTCGTGGTCGTACACATGGACGGCCGCAGACGGCCTTTACATGACCATCACGTTAGCGGGCGGGGATGGTGGCGACTATAATCCGGGCGGCGAGATCGGCGACACCAACGGCGGCGGCGGCGGCACCTGCATCAGCAAGTACGCCATCGCGGTCGGTACGGTCATCACCGGCACATGCGGCGCGGGAGGTACTGCCGGCGGTGTGGCCGGAACAGCCTCAACAGCATCATGCAGCACCCTTGGGATGAGTCTGAACGCGGGCGGCGGAGCTTCTGGAAAGTCTGGTGGTGCTGGTGGATCAGCGAGCGGCGCCAACGTGGCCAACGATACGGGATTGTCTCAAGTCGGCGGCGAGGCCGGCGGTTTCGTCAGCATCGTTTCGACGTACTCATAAATACGATCATGGATTTCAGCATCAACAACGCGACCGTTTTCGAATGGTCAGCATCACCGCCCGCCGTAGCCACGTCGATGGACGGCTTTACCAACGTCGTCACGCACGTCGATTACATTCTAACAGCCACACGCGGCGGCCAGGGCACGGCCATGCCTATCGCGGTTGATCTGCCGCCGCCGGATGCCAACACCTTCGTCGCCTTCAACAGCCTGACGCTCGATATCGTCTCGGGATGGGTCACGGACGTGTACGGCTCGGACTTCGTGAACGGGTGGATGCAAAGCCTGGACTGTCAGCTTGATAAGCTGATCGCCGCGAACAGCGCCGTCATCATGGCCGCACCTTGGGCGAACTGATTGGCTATTGTTCGATGTTAAATCCGAGTACCTTGTCATTCTGCGTGTCATAGTTACAGGCAATCGTCACTCGTTCAAAAGCACCGAACCCATTTTGAAGCATCAAGTGCTCAGACAATAACGTTAGAACGCCGGGCGACGAAACCACACTTCTAAATTTGTCAAACTTAGTCGCCAAAAACCCTTTGGTACTGTCATCCCATTTGTGATCGTACTTTGACACCTGTGTAATATAATCTTCCGAATATGTGTCGCAGGCCGCCATAGCGCCGCTATCATATTTGTCATCAAGGGATTTCGCGTCATTGAGATCAATCGGATGCGATACGGGAAGGTTCTTCGCGGTGTCAGGACAGAGTGTCTGAAACTGTTGGTCGACTACCCCCACGCCGCTCGCTGCGTCGTCCTCCAATATCTTTCCGGTAGGGTCCTTCCACTGATTAAAGCAGTAGTTCTTATCGTCACAGGTTCTCTGCACGAACCCATAAACCCCATTCGTGGAGTTAATGGCCTTGCCGGGACAGTCTGCGGTCGCTCTATAGACTTTTGACGACTCTTGCTTCATCACGTTGTTGACGCATTCTTGAAGAGTTTCCTTGCCTCCATATGCAACCGTTTCCCCTCCAGGATCGCGGGAACAGTATTCCTGCGCATCCGCCTGGGTCACGTGAGCCGTTAGTTCGGCCTTATCTGTATCTCTCCCGCTAACTTGCTGAAGCGTTGCGGCCCACATTTTATCGTCCAATTCGAGCGATCCGCGAGGGTATACCTGTGGGGGCTCTGCTGCGGTTTGGGTCGGCGCTACAGGCTGGCTACACCCAGCGAGCCCGATGATCACGGCTACAGTCAGGGGAGATGCCGACTTGGCCATGCTCGCCCAACTTACCCGTCCGTCCAGCTTGATCGCTCTCATCCACCGAACTCCCCGCCACACGCGTCCATCAGCGCATTAACCGAGGGGTTCGTCAAAGTTGCAGAACGGCTCGGAACGCCTCTCCGCATAAATATGTGGACGGAATTGCCGATGTTGGCGCCCGCGTATTTTGGAGCCGCCAGCCTTGGACGACACGCTTAAACTGTACCTTGATGCAGCCTTTTCGGATTTGAAGAACCAGATCGCCGGTATCTCTGCCGACCAAGCCGACACCGATGGCCGCGTCACAAAACTTGAAACCCGCGTCGGTAATCTGGAGGTCAAGGAAGCTAAGCGCACAGGCGCCGAAGTGACCAAGATGGGTGTCGCGGGCGCCGTAGGCTCAGCCCTTGGTTATGGGCTAAGCCTACTGGGCAACCTGCTAAGCGGAATGGGTATCCCGCCGCATCATCACTAAGGATATCGGCGGGTCAATTCCGCCATGGCTCTCAAATGTGCTTCGTGTGCGACGTTGCGAAGTTCATCGCTGAGTTTATCTTCCACTAGGTCGCCAAGTTCGGTGAATTTCGGGAAGTTGGCCAAAAATACTGCGTAGGCATTAGCGGAAAAGGTTTTTAGCTCCTTGATGTTCATGGTGTTCACGTCATATTGTTTGAACACGTTAATTTCCACATTAATCAACCAGTTCCTAGTGGTCATAATAGATTGAATGATCTTCAATTGTTTTTGGACCATATCAAGCACGTCAACGCCCGCGTATCCGACGCACGCGCCATAATCCACGATCTCCCGAAGTGTCTTCAAAACAGGAAGCAAAGGATCGCTGTTCCGCTCCGCGTCTTTCATCATTACTTCGACAAAATCGTAGAATTCATCATCCAAACCACTGGCACTCATTGCGCCACCTCATTGTCATTGGCGGCCTCGACTTCGTTGCCCCAGACGGTCCAGTTCGGATAGGGGCGCCGGGCGAAGAGTTCGATCTTCCGCGACTTGGGGTACATCGCCTCGATAGCGCGGTGCACATCGTCGGGTTTCCTTGAATGCTCCATTTTCGCGGCGAGGATCGTGTGGCGGATACTCTCGGTAGCTAGCGGCAATGGGCGGCCTCGCGCCACGGTGCTGGCGGCAATCACGAACTCGCAAGTCGGCTTGACGATGCTGGGGCGCACGCCCTGGGCGCCGATCGGCACGCCATCCTTGCGGGTCTTAATCCAGACGAACTGGGCGCCGCGATCATGCAGGCCCCACGCTTCAATGCACTTGAAGGCGAAGCCCAGACGCGGAGCCGTGGCCCAAAGAAATAGGATGGATCGCTTGGCCATGAGCCGGCGGATCGGAAGAGCCAAAAGCTCTTCGTCCGGCATAGTCGGGTATTGTTTGGAGGCGGAGCCCCAGCAATCCTGATTGCCCCAATAACTCCAGGGCGGATCAGCAAGCACTACGTCGTATTCTCCTTCTGGAAAATCGTTGGCGGGGATAATCGAACTCATCTGTGTTAAGCTTCCTTTCATCAAGACCGGCGGGGATCGCTGGTATGACTTAAGGCTCTCATAGGTCTTTGAATCGTCAAGCAAATGACTTTTGGACAGCCGGATTCAAGCCCCAAAAATGGGGCTAACCCATTGAGTGAAATTAGGAATCTTTTTTGAGATGATTGCCCTGATTGCGCGTTATCGGACACGCAATCAGGGTCTTACATGAGGTGACTTGGCCGCCGGAACCGAAGCCCTAGAACTCAACGTCACCCGATATTTAGCCGACCGCCTTGTTCACGGCTTCGGTGACCGCGTCAGCCACGATCGGCTCAGCGTCCTGAACGATGACGGCGGTAGTGATCGGGCGAGCCTCTTTGACGAGCACGAGCACGACGCTGGCGACCGTGGCGGCAACGGTCGTGATGACGCTTTGATGCGTTGCCAGGGCCGGCACGAGCGTGACGAGACCCGTCCATGTTGACGGTTCCTTGGCGCGCTCCAATGCCCACGTTAGCGCGGACTTAACGAGACTGTTCATTTCGCGACACCCGCCTTCACGACGGCGATGATGGCTTGCAACGTCGCAGAGCCGATGTTCTCAACCCACGATTCAGTCTGGTGCGCGAGGTTCAGAACCGCCGTTTCAACGTCGGCAAGGTCGCCATCCGTCACGTCCGCCAGGGCCGTCAGGATGAACTGTTTCAGGGTGCTGTACTCGGTCGGCAGAGCCGCCGTGACGATGGCCTTGAAGTCCGACCAGACAGTCAGAGCTTCGGACTCTGCGGCTGACACCACGCCTTCGGCTGTGGTTGCGATGTCGCCCCAAGCCGCCTTAAGGTCGGCCTCGATTGTGGAAATGAGTGCGTTTGTCATGCCGGTATTTAGTTCGGCAAAACAGGAGCTTGATCGTGGATCAGAGCCGCTTTCAGATGTCGTGCAATAGCACTCTTGCCATCTAGATGGCGCGAATGGCGTAGAGGTTCATCGGCGTTCGCTCACCAGGCTGACGAAGATATCCTCCAGCGAGCTTTCGCTGGTCCGCAGGTCCTTGAAGTCGACGCCGAGCGCGTTCAACTGGCGCATTAGGCCCGCGATGCCGGTCTGCTCGCTCTGGGAATCGAAGGTGTAGGTCAGCTCCGCGCCATTGGCGGACAGTTCCAGCGGATAGCCGGCCAGTTCGACGGGAACGCCATCCAGAGGGCTTTGCAGGTGCAGGATTAGTTGCCGCTTGCCCAGCCTGGTCATCAGGGCGGCCTTGTCGTCGACCAGCACGATCCGGCCCTTGTGGATCACGCCGACCCGGTCGGCCATCTCCTCGGCCTCCTCGATATAGTGTGTGGTCAGGATGATGGTGACGCCGGTGGCGCGCAGGCCCCGCACCATCTCCCACATGTCGCGGCGCAACTCGACATCGACGCCGGCGGTCGGCTCGTCCAGGAACAGGATCATCGGTTCGTGCGCCAGGGCCTTGGCGATCATCACCCGCCGCTTCATGCCGCCCGACAGCGTCATGATCGAACTGTCCTTCTTGTCCCACAGCGACAAGGCGCGGAGCACCTTTTCGATATGGGCCGGGTTCTTGGGCTTGCCGAACAGGCCGCGGCTGAAGGTTGTCGTGGCCCAGACCGTTTCGAAGTCGTCGGTCGACAACTCCTGCGGCACCAGGCCGATCTTGGACCGGGCGGCGCGGAAGTCGCGGACTACATCGTGGCCGTCGGCCAGCACCACGCCGGCGCTCGGGTTGACGATGCCGCAGATGATGCTGATCAGGGTGGTCTTGCCGGCGCCGTTGGGGCCGAGCAGGGCGAAGATCTCGCCCCGCTCGATCTCCAGGTCGACGCCCTTCAGCGCCTGGAAGCCCGAGGCGTAGGTCTTGGTCAGGCCTTTGACCTGGATGATCGGCGCCATGCGAATCCCTCGAACGCTCCTGACAGGCTACGCGGCGCCGGCGGCTTCGGCGACCAGCGCCAGAGCCGCCGCGTCAACCTCGGCCACGGAAAGCTGGTCCAGGCTCGGCCGGCGCAGCACCGCGACCCGGCCGCGCGGGGCGCAGAGGGCCGGGTCGGAGTCGCTGGAAAACAGCGCCAGGGTCGGCGCGCGCGCGGCGGCGATCAGATGCAGCGGGCCGGTGTCATTGCCGACCGCCAGGGCCGCGCCGGCGCCCAGGGCCGCGAGTTGGGCGAAATCGGTGCGGCCGGTCAGGTCGCGGGCCTGGACGCCGCGCTGGATGGCCCGCGCGAGGGCGCTTTCCTGGGGCCCGCCGATGATCACCACATCCAGGCCGCGCGCGCGCAACAACGCGCCCAGTTCGGCGAAACGTTCGACCGGCCAGCGCTTTTGCGGCCGGTGAGCCGAACCGCCGGGAACCAGTAGGGCGTAGGGCTTGCGTTTCGCGCCACGCCTGGCGGCGGCCTTTCCCACGATCCAGGACAGGTCCGGCGGCGGCGCGGTCCCCGGCTCGGTCGGCGCGCCTGGCCAGATCCCGGCCTCGCGCAACTGATCGGCCTGGCGTTCCAGGGTGTGCATGTGGTTCCGGTTCCGGTTTCGGTGCGGCAGGGCGCAGCCGACCGCGATACCGGACCAGACCGGCGGGAACGGCCGCGAAAGCTGGAAATAGAGGCTCGACTTGGACGAGGTCTGCAGGTCGTAGACCCGGTCGTATCGGGCCCCCCGAATCCGGCCGATCAGGGTCAGCCATCCGCCAAGGCCTTCCGGCCGGCCGTCGGTCTCCACGGCGTTGAAATAGCCGCTGGCCTGGGCCAGGGCCTCGAACGGCGGGGTGGTCAAAAGCGTGATCCGCGCCATCGGGTGGCTCTGTCGGATGTGTTTCATCGCCGCCAGGGCCAGGACGAAATCGCCGAGCGCGCCCAGCTTGATCACCAGCACCTTTGCGATGGGCGCCGCGCCGCTCATGCGCGGGCCTCCAGCACGCGGCGATAGACCTCCAGCGTCGCGTCGCACATGGTCTCGACCGAATAGAGCCGGCGCGCGCGCGCCTGGCCGGCCAGGCCCATCTCCGTGCGTCGCTCGGGCGGCGTCCGGATTGCCTCGGCCAGGGCGCGGGCCCAGGCGTCGGGATCGCCTGGCGCCGCCAGCCAGCCGGTCTCGTCGGAAACCACCGTCTCGCGCGCCGCGCCGTGGTCGGCGGCCAGCACCGGCCGGCCCATCGCCTGGGGCTCGACCGCCGTGCGGCCGAAGGGTTCGGGATCCAGCGACGGCGCACAGGCGAAATCGGCCAGGAGATAGGCCGCCGGCATGTCGTCGCAGTGGCCGGTCAGCCGCACGTGCTCGCCAAGGCCGGACGTAGCGATCGCCTGTTCCAGCGCCTGGCGGTATCCTGTGCGGCCCTGGTCGTCCCCGGCCAGCAGGATCAGGAAATCGTCCTCACCCTCCGCCTTCAGCCGCGCCGCCGCCTCGATCAGCACCCCTTGACCCTTCCAGCGTGTCAAACGGCCACCAAGTAGGAATTTCTTACGCTGGTCGGAGGGCGCGATTCCCCAGGCCTGGGCGAGGGAGTCGAGGCGTTCGCGAGGGACTTGCTCCGGGTCGAACCGGCCGAGGTCGACCCCGCGCGGGATGGTCACGATCCGAGCCGGATCGACCGCGTACCTGGCCAGGATCTGCTCGGCGGTATAGGCCGAATTGGCGATCACCAGGTCGCCCCGGGTCATCACCGAATTGTACCAGCGCTTCAGCGACGAGCGCGCATTATAGACCCCGTGATAGGTGGTCACGAACGCCGTCCCGGTCGCCCGGGCGGCCAGCAGCGCGCTGATCGCCGGGGCGCGGGAGCGCGCGTGGACCAGGCTGACCTTCTCCCGCCGGATCAGGGCGGCCAGGCGCCGGGCGTTGTCCGCGATGGTCAGCGGGTTCTTCGAGTGGACGGGCGCCGGGATCAGGACCGCGCCGCTGGCCTCCAGCCTCTGGACCATCCGGCCGCCGCGCGAGACCACCAGCGAACGTCCGCCGGCCCGCGCCACCGCGGCCGCCACATCCAGCGTGGTCTGCTCGGCCCCGCCGGTTTCCAGTTCCGGAACCACCTGCAAGAGGGTGAAGTCTTTTGAAATCGCGCTCACGCCCGTTGCATAGCCGCTTCCGTCGTCAGGTAAATGGCCGTGGGAGCGCGCGGCGCCAAGGACGAGCGATAAGAGGAGCCTGATCATGGCCGAACAGTCGGGCCTGCTGGAGCGAGCGGGAGAACGGGTGGCCTGGCGCCGGATCGCGGGCGACGGCCCCACCCTGGTCTGGCTCGGCGGCTTCCGCTCCGAGATGAGCGGGATCAAGGCGCGGGCCCTGGCCGACTGGGCGGCCGACACGGGCAAGGCCTTCCTGCGCTTCGACTATTTCGGCCATGGCGAATCCTCGGGCGCGTTCCAGGACGGGACCGTGACCCGCTGGCGCGCCGACGCCCTGGCGGTGATCGATGAACTGACCGCGGGGCCGCTGATCCTGATCGGCTCGTCGATGGGCGGCTGGCTGGCCTGCCTGGCCGCCCTGTCGCGGCCCGAGCGGGTCGCCGGCCTGGTCCTGATCGCGCCGGCCGCGGACTTCGCCGAGCGCCTGATCTGGCCGGGCCTCCCGGAAGAGCCGCGCCGCGCGCTCGCGGCCGAGGGCGTCTGGATGCGGCCCTCGGCTTATGGCGATCCCGACCCGATCACCCGCGAACTGATCGAGGACGGCCGGCGCTGGTCGATCCTGCCGGGTCCCGTCCCCATCGCCGCGCCCGTGACCATCCTCCAGGGCGCCGCCGATCCCGACGTGCCGTGGCGCCACGCCTTGGAACTCGCCGTCGCGATCGGGTTCGACAATCTGATCTTCACCTTGATCGGAGACGGTGACCACCGCCTGTCGCGTCCGGATGATCTGGCCCGGCTGAAGGCCGCGGTGGTCGACACCCTGGCGCGCGCGGGTCTAGGTGGGTCGACTTGGCGATCCCTGGCGGCGTCTGAAGGAGCCAAGGTGACATCTGACGGACCCATTCTCGTGACCGGCGCGGCCGGCTTTGTCGGCGCCGCCGTCTGCCGTCGCCTGCTCGACCGCGGCGAGACGGTGATCGGCCTGGATGTCTTCAACAGCTATTACGACCCGGCGCTGAAGGCGGCGCGGGCGGCGACGCTCGGCGACCATCCGGCCTTCCGGATGGTGCGGGCGGATATCGCCGAGGCCGAGCCTTTGGCCGACCTGTTACGCGAGAGCGGGGCGCGGCGGGTGGTGCACCTCGCCGCCCAGGCCGGGGTGCGCTATGACAACCCCTTCGCCTATGCCCGCTCGAACCTGACTGGCCATCTCGCCGTGCTCGAGGCCTGCCGCCACGCGCCGGCGATCGACCATCTGGTCTATGCCTCTTCCAGCTCGGTCTATGGCGACCGGCCGATGGGCGACGCATTCCGCGAGGACGACGTCCTGGCCGCGCCCGCCTCGCTCTATGCGGCGACCAAACAGGCGGACGAACTGATGAGCGCGACCTATGCGGGCCTCTACGGCATTCCGCAGTCGGGGCTCAGGTTCTTCACCGTCTATGGCCCGTGGGGCAGGCCGGACATGGCCTATTTCTCCTTCACCCGGAAGATCCTGGCCGGCGAGCCGATCGAGGTGTTTGGCGAGGGCCGGATGGCGCGCGACTTCACCTTCATCGACGACATCGTCGACGGGATCGTGGGCGTCCTGGACCGGCCCCCCGAACGCGGCCAGCACCGCGTGCTGAACATCGGCGGCGGCCGGCCGGTCGGGCTCATGCGGATGATCGAGGTCCTGGAAGGCCTGCTGGGCGTCCCGGCCCAGAAGATCATGCGCCCCATGCAGCCCGGCGATGTCGCCGCCACCCGCGCCGATGTGACCAAGCTCCGCGCCCTGACCGGCTACGCGCCGCAAGTGACGCTGGAGCAGGGATTGCCGAAGTTTGTGGATTGGTACCGGCGGTTTTACGGGTAGGCTGGCCAGGCAAACTTCCGCAATTTCACCCAATCCCGTCCTGACCGGCCCCCGGGACGCGCCGCTGAAGCGGCCCGCCCGAGGGCAGGCTCTTGTGCCGGTCACTCATGCCGTGAAGCTTAAGGGGCTGCGGCTCCCACGGAATTGACATCCGAACGTTCACGGAATGGGTCGCCGCGACAAGCGCGGCGATGACGAAGGAGGGGGCCTGAATTACGATAAGAAATTGCAGTGACAGTTTACAAAATAGCACCTCAGACTGCCAGCGAAGACATGGCTGGGCGTCGGATCCTAGGCTTAAGTCCCCGGATCACCGCGGTTGGACGACGGTGAGAAGTGCAAGTTTAATGAACCGTCACCGTGGTTCGACGCCACCTGAAGCAAAACCTGGAGAGGGTGTGCACCTCAATCGAACGCTTGACACGCCGCGCAAGCTTGCCTGCGGTGCGAGCGGCATGATCGTCGCGGCCTCCTTACTCCCTTGATCGCGCCCGACCCCCTCTATCTGGCGGGCGGGTTGACCGTGGTCGGCTTTCTGGCCGCCAGGCCGTTCCGGCGGCGCAGCCCCGTCGCGTACTTTGTCATCGAAGCGCTCGTGTTCGCCGCCTTGACCGGGCTGATGCTGAAGGCCGGCGTGGTTCCCTACCGTCCCGCGGTCACGTTTCCGGACGCGCCGATCCGGCTTCTGGCCGGAGCGCTCGAGATCGTTTGGTGGCTGGCGGGGGCTTGGCTCTCGGTCGGGTTCTTGCGCGCCTTCGTCCTGCTGGGCGGTCAGCGGCGGGACTCGAAGCTGGTGCAGGATCTGCTCGCCGCCCTCATCTATCTGGCGGCGGGTTTCGCGATCGTCGCCTATGTCTTCGACCTGCCGCTGAAGGGGCTGCTGGCCACCTCGGGGGTCGCGGCCGTCATCATCGGCCTGGCCCTGCAAAGCTCCCTCGGCGACGTCTTCTCTGGAATCGTGCTCAACATCGAGCGCCCCTACCGGGTCGGCGATTGGATCATTCTGGACGATCAGGTGCAGGGCAGGGTGATCGAAACCAACTGGCGCGCGACGCACATCCTGACCGCCAACCGCGACGAAGCCATCGTCCCCAACAGCCTGATCGCCAAGTCCAGGCTGGTGAACTGCAGTTCGCCCTCGAAAAGCCGCGGCGCGAGCTTGCGCATCAGGCTGGAGCCTTCGCTGACGCCGGGCGCGGGCCTCGACCTGCTCAGGGCGGTGCTGCTGAGCTGCGCGCATATCCAGCGCGCACCCGAACCGACGGTCGCCATCAAGGACATCAGCAAGGAGGCGATCGAGTTCGAAATCACCTACATGGTGGCGGATCTGGCGACCGCCGATCTGGCGCAGACGGAGATTTTCGAGAAAATCGGCCGCGCTGTCGCGGCGGCTGGCGCCGGTTTCGCGCCGAAGCTGGCGAACAGCGCCGCCGCTGGAGAGACGAGCCGCCCGTTGGCGACGGAGCGCTTGCTGAACGGCGTCTCGTTGTTCGCCACCCTGACGTCCGAGGAAAAATCCGAACTCGCTTCGCAGATGCACCGAAAGCGGTACAAGGCCGGCCAGGTCGTCGTGGCGAACGGGACCGTCCTTCAAGCCCTGTGCATTGTCGGCTATGGCGTTTTGGCGGCGAGCACCGAGGCGGATGGTCAAAAGGTGGAAGTCGCGCGTCTGGGGCCGGGCGACTATTTCGGCGAAACCGGACTGCTTACGGGTGAATCCTTGTCCGGGGAGATCGTCGCCGTCACGCGCGCGACGATCTACGAAATCTCCAAGGAGGCGCTGACGCCGCTGCTCCAGGCCCGTCCAAACCTGACCGACGAACTGAGCGAAAGCCTCGCCACACGCCGGCTGGCCCGTCGCACGGTGCTCGACCAGCAGAAGGCGACCCATGCGGACGAGGGCCTGGCCGCCCGGCTCGCGACCAGGATCAGGAGCCTTTTCCCGGTCCATTCGTGAGCGGACGAGGGATCTTGCTAACAGTCAAAATAGACCGCTGAAGGACGGCTCACCCCTTCAACAGCCCCGCCACCGCTTCCCGCGCCGCCGCGCCCAGTTCGGGATGCCTCAGCGCGAAGGCCACATTGGCGCGCAGGAGCCCGATCTTGTCGCCGCAGTCATAGGTGACGCCGTCATAGTCCAGGGCGTGGAAGTCCTGTTTGGCCATCAGCTTGACCATGGCGTCGGTGAGCTGGATCTCGCCGCCGGCGCCGGTCTCATGGGCGCCCAGGATGTCGAAGATCTCGGGCTGCAGGATGTAGCGGCCGCTGACGATCAGGTTGGAGGGGGCGGTCCCTTGCGCCGGCTTCTCGACCATGCCGGTCATCCGCGCCAGCCGTCCGTCGGCCGCCTCGACCGCGACGATCCCGTATTTGTGAGTCTCGCTCGGGGCGACCGGCTCGACCACGATGACATTGCCGCCGACCTGCTCGTAGGCGCTCACCGCCTGGCGCAGCGCGGCCGGCTCGGCCGCCATCAGCATGTCCGGCAGGATCACCGCGAACGGCTCGTCGCCGATCAGGTCGCGGGCGCACCAGACCGCGTGGCCGAGGCCCAGCGGCTGCATCTGGCGCACGAAGCTCATCTCGCCGGGCCTCGCCAAATCAGCGCGAACGTCGGCCAGGATGGCGCCCTTGCCCTTGGCGGCGAGCTGGGCCTCCAGTTCGACATGGTGATCGAAATAGTCCTCGATCGCGCCCTGGCCGCGCCCGACGATGAAGATCATATGCTCGATCCCCGCCGCTCGCGCCTCGGCGACGACATGGGCGACGATCGGCCGGTCGAAGATATTGAGCAGGTTCTTGGGCGTGGTCTTGGCGGCCGGCAGCACGCGGGTGCCCAGGCCGGCCACGGGCAGGATGGCCTTGCGGATCGGTTTCATCGGGTCCTCTTGCGTTCGGCCATGCCTGGTGGCTCTGCGCATTGGTTTTGACGGCTCGGGCGAATGTAGTCCTTGAAAGCCCTCCCCCTCGATGGGGGAGGGTTGGGTGGGGGGTGCGGATGCGATCGGTGACGAGGTAATCGCGTAGACGTCTCCCGCGTTCTTCGCCCTGTCACCGGCGTGTTCACCCCCATCCCCGCCCTTCCCCATCGAGAGGGAAGGGTTCTTTCGTCAATCGGATCCCATCCACCTTATCCCATCAAACTTCTGCACAGCGGTACTAATCGAGCCGATGCTAAAAAACTATAACGCCCCCGCATCATTCAACGGTGACCGACTTGGCCAGGTTGCGTGGCTGGTCGACATCCGCGCCCTTATGCACGGCCACGTGATAGGCCAGGAGCTGGATCGACGGCGCCATGACCAGGGGCGCGATCAGGGGATCGCAGGTCGGCGTCAGCACGACGCGCGCGCCGTCGGGCGCCTGGCGCGCGCCGGCCTCGTCGGTGATCAGCACCACCTTGCCGCCGCGCGCCATCACCTGGGTCACATTGGACAGGGTCTTGTCGAAATAGGCGTCGGAAGGCGCGATGATGATAGTCGGCGTGGCCTCCTCGACCAGGGCGATCGGGCCGTGCTTCAGCTCGCCCGCCGCATAGCCCTCGGCGTGGATATAGCTGATCTCCTTGAGCTTCAGCGCCGCTTCCAGGGCCAGCGGGAACATGGCGCCGCGACCCAGATAGAGCACGTCGCGCGCCTTGCCGATCTCCAGGGCCAGGCCGCGCATCTCCTCCTCGATGTGCAGCGCTTCGGACAGGAGGCGGGGCGTCTCGAGCAGGACGCCGACCAGGCGCGCCTCCTCCGCGGCGTCGATCCGCCCGCGCTGGGCGGCGGCCGCCACGGCGATCGCGGTCAGCACCGAGACCTGGGCGGTGAAGGCCTTGGTCGAGGCCACGCCGATCTCCGGCCCGGCATGGGTGGGCCAGAGCAGGTCGATCTCCCGCGACATCGTCGAGTCGGGCGCGTTGACGATGGCGGCCGTCATCAGGCCCTTGGCCTTGCAATAGCGCAGCGCCGCCAGGGTGTCGGCGGTCTCGCCGGATTGCGACACGGCCACGGCCAGGGTTCCCGGCCGCAGCGACGGCTCCCGGTAGCGGAACTCCGAGGCGATCTCGACATCGACCGGAATATCCGCCAGCCGCTCGATCAGGTATTTGCCGATCAGCCCGGCATAGGAAGCCGTGCCGCAGGCGACGATCTGCAGCCGCTCGATCTTGGTGAAATCCACCGCGCCGGGCGGACGGGCGCGGCCGTGGATCGGATCGACATAGCTCGACAAGGTGTTGCGGCAACTGTCGGGCTGGTCGTAGATCTCTTTCTCCATGAAGTGACGATAATTGCCCTTCTCCACCAGGGCGGCGGAGGCGGCGACCACGACCATGGGCCGCTCGGCCGGCTGGCCCGTGAGGTCGAAGACCTGGGCGCCCCTATGGTCGATGGCGACGTAATCGCCCTCTTCCAGATAGGCGATCCGGTTGGTGAACGGGCCGACGGCCAGGGCGTCCGAACCCAGGAACATCTCGCCGTTCCCGTAGCCGACCACCAGGGGACTGCCCTTGCGCGCGCCCATCACCAACTGGTCCTCGCCCTTGATCAGCACCCCCAGGGCATAGGCGCCCTCCAGCCGGTCCAGCGCGGCTTTCAGCGCCTGGGGCGGACGCAGGCCGGCGTTCAGTTCGGCGTCGATCAGGTGCGCGATCACCTCGGTGTCGGTGTCGCTCTCGAAGGTCCGTCCCGCGGCGATCAGTTCGCGCTTCAGCTCGGCGAAATTCTCGATAATGCCGTTATGGACCACGCAGACCCGGCCGGCGATCTGGGGATGGGCGTTGGCCTCGGACGGCGCGCCATGCGTGGCCCAGCGGGTGTGGCCGATGCCGGTCTGGCCGCCCAGGGGATTGGCGCGCAGCACGTCCTCGACCGCGCGGATCTTGCCGACGGCGCGGCGGCGGTCCAGCCGCCCATCCTCGACGCTCGCCACGCCCGCCGAATCATAGCCGCGGTATTCCAGCCGTTTCAGGCTCTCGATCAGCCGCGCGCTGACGGGCTGGGTTCCGACGATGCCGATGATTCCGCACATGAAAGACTGGGTTCCGCGAGGGTTGGAGGATGACGGCGCCCGCCGTCCGAGGGGGTTCTTCCGGGCCGCGCCGGTCTGGTCTAGAATCGCTGCGTTTCGACCCCTGTCCGCGTCGGGCTTTAGCATTCGCTGACGGTTGGTCGAATAAATCTGCATTTCCGATCGTTTCTCGATCGATGGAGCGCCTGAACCCATGAGCAAACGCGCCTTTTTCGGCACGGACGGCATCCGCGGCCAAGCCAACCGTCATCCGATGACGGCCGAGGTGGCCCTGCGCGTCGGCATGGCGGCGGGCAAGCTGTTCCGCTCCGGCGGCGATCGCCGGCATCTGGTGGTGATCGGCAAGGACACCCGCCTGTCCGGCTATATGATCGAGCCGGCCCTGGTCGCCGGTTTCACCAGCGTCGGCATGGACGTGCGCCTGTTCGGCCCCCTGCCCACGCCGGGGGTGGCGATGATGACGCGCTCGATGCGCGCCGACCTCGGCGTGATGATCTCGGCTTCGCACAACAATTACGCCGACAACGGCATCAAGCTGTTCGGCCCGGACGGCTACAAGCTCTCCGACGAGATGGAGTTGGCGATCGAGGCCCATATGGACGAGGGCCTGCAGGAGGGCCTGGCCGATCCGCCGGACCTGGGTCGCGTGGCGCGGATGGACGAGTCCCAGGCCCGCTATGTGGAGATCATCAAGGGCACCTTCCCCAAGCGGCTCAGCCTGAACGGCCTGCGGGTGGTGATCGATTGCGCCAATGGCGCGGCCTACAAGGTCGCCCCGACCGCGCTCTACGAACTGGGCGCCGAAGTCAAGGAGGTCGGCGTCAGCCCCAATGGGCGCAACATCAATGACGAGTGCGGCTCGACCTCGCCCCGGGCCCTGGCCCAGGCGGTGCGGGAATATCGCGCCGATATCGGCATCGCCCTGGACGGCGACGCCGATCGGCTGGTGATCTGTGACGAGAAGGGCCAGGTGGTCGACGGGGACCAGATCATGGCGATCATCGCCGCCTCCTGGGCCTCCAGCGACCGGCTGACCGGCGGCGGCGTGGTGGCCACGGTGATGTCCAATCTTGGCCTGGAGCGGTTCCTGGCCGAGCGAAGCCTGAAGCTGGAGCGGACCGCGGTCGGCGACCGGGCGGTGATGATGCGGATGCGCGAGGGCGGTTTCAACCTCGGCGGCGAGCAGTCTGGCCATGTGATCCTGTCGGATTTCGCCACCACCGGCGACGGCATGGTCGCGGCCCTGCAGGTGCTGTCGGTGCTGGTCCGGTCCGACAAGCCGATGAGCGCCCTGGCCCGCCAGTTCGAACCGGTGCCGCAGAAACTGGAGAACGTCCGTTTCGCCGGCGCCGCCAAGCCGCTGGAGAACGCCCACGTCCAGGCGGCCATCGCCGAAGGCGAGGCGCGGCTGAACAGCAACGGCCGGGTGCTGGTGCGCGCCTCCGGCACCGAGCCCCTGATTCGCGTGATGGCCGAGGGCGACGACGCCAAGCTGGTCGCCCAGGTGGTCCGCGATATCGCGGGGGCGGTGAAGCAGGCGGCGGCCTGAGACGCGGGCTTCGACTCGCCCAACAGGATTAAATTCTTGCAATCTTTCGCAGCCGTGGGAACGTTCACACGTTGAAAGAGCGCGCCGCAACGACGGCGCGCCGGAGGCGAGGAAACCAAACATGCCGCCCATTGCGAATTCAGGCCTGCGTCCCGAGCCGAATTCCGTCCGGCGCAGTCCTTGGCTCTGCGCGGTGATGGCCGCGGCCCTGGCGGCGACCTTCTGGACCGGCATGATCTGGCTGGCCCAGCGGATCATGAGTTAACTCCAGGGTTGGGCGGCCGCGGAACGGGCCGGTCCCGATATCTTGCAGCCCGATTTGGCCGTTCGGTTCGGCGGCTCAGGTCGTGCGGGTGCGTCCCGCGCGGCCCACGCTGGTGTAGTCGAAGCCGAACGCGTCCATCTCGGCCGGCCGATAGATGTTGCGCAGGTCGATCATCACGGGCGCGCGCATCAGGCTTTTGACCCGTTCCAGGTCCAGGGCCCGGAACTGGTCCCATTCGGTCAGGATGACCAAGGCGTCGGCGCCCTCGGCGGCTTCATAGGGGCCGTCCTTGAAATCCAGGTCGCGGAAGATCTGCCGCGCCTCGTGCCCTTCCGGGTCGAAGGCCTGCAGTTTGGCCCCCATCCCCTGCAGCGCCGGCACGATGTCCAGGCTGGGCGCGTCGCGCATGTCGTCGGTATTGGGTTTGAAGGTCAGGCCGAGAATGCCGATGGTCTTGCCCGCCACATCGCCCCCCAGGGCCTGGGCGATTCGGTCCGCCATCGATTTCTTGCGAGCGTCATTGACCTCCATGGTGGTCTCGACCAGCCGGATCGGCGCGCCGGCGTCCGCCGCGGTCCGCGCCAGGGCCAGCGTATCCTTCGGAAAGCATGATCCGCCGAAGCCCGGCCCGGCGTGCAGGAATTTCGAGCCGATCCGGTTGTCCAGCCCGATGCCCCGCGCCACCTGCTGCACATCGGCGTCCAGCGCCTCGCACAGGTCCGCGACCTCGTTGATGAAGGTGATCTTCATGGCCAGGAAGGCGTTGGCCGCGTACTTGATCAGCTCCGCCGTCCGCCGCCCCGTGAACAGGATCGGCGTCTCGTTCAGGCTGAGCGGGCGATAGATCTGGGTCATCACCGGCCGGGCGCGCTCGTCCTCCAGGCCCACCACCACCCGGTCCGGGCGCTTGAAGTCGCCGATCGCCGCGCCCTCCCGCAGGAATTCGGGATTGGACACCACGGCGAACTGGGCGTCCGGCCGCGCCGCGCGGATGATCCGCTCGATCTCGTCCCCGGTGCCCACGGGCACGGTCGACTTGGTCACCACGACGGTGAAGCCGTCCAACTGGCGACCGATCTCCTCGGCCGCAGCATAGACATAGGACAGGTCCGCGTGGCCGTCGCCCCGGCGCGAGGGCGTGCCGACCGCGATGAACACCGCGTCGGCCTCGGCGACCGACTTGGCGGAATCGGTGGCGAAATCCAGTTGTCCCTCGCGGACATTGCGGGCCACCAACTGGTCCAGGCCGGGCTCGAAGATCGGCATGACCCCGCCCTCCAGCCGTTCGATCTTGCCGGCGTCCTTGTCGACGCAGGTCACGTGGTGGCCGAAATCGGCGAAACAGGCGCCGGACACCAGGCCTACATAGCCGGTCCCGATCATCGCGATACGCATGGGGTGTCGTCCTCTGAAACGGGGGGAGGGCTAGATTTCCTGATTATAAGCGCCGACCTGCGGGCGCTTGGCCAGGCGCCGCTTGACCTCCTCGCGGAACAGGTCACGCATGTCGTCGGCCGAGCGGGTGCTTTCGACCACCACGACGATCTCCGGCTTGTTGGACGAGGCGCGGACCAGCAGCCATGAGCCGTCGTCCAGCGCCACGCGCACGCCGTTGACCGTGATCACCTCCTTGATCGCGCGGCCCAGGATCTGGCCGCCCGCCGCGCCCAGCGCCTGGTATTCGGCGACCACGGACTCGACCACCCCGTACTTCTCCTCGTCGGCGCAGTGCGGCGACATGGTCAGCGAGGTGTAGGCCACGGGCAGGGCCCGCTTCAGGTCGCTGAGCTTGCGGCCCGGATTGCGGTCCAGCATCCCCAGGATCGCCGCGGCGGCCGTCAGCGCGCAGTCATAACCGCGCCCGAGCGGCGTGTTGAAGAAGAAGTGGCCGCTCTTCTCGAACCCGGCCAGGGCGCCCAGTTCGGCGGTCTTGCGCTTGATATAGCTGTGGCCGGTCTTCCAATAGACGGTGGTGCAGCCATTGGCCTCCAGGATCGGGTCGGTGGCGTAGAGGCCGGTCGACTTCACATCGACGATGAAGGTCGCGCCCTTGTGCAGCGGGGCCAAATCGCGGGCCAGCATCAGGCCGATCTTGTCGGCGAAGATCTCCTCGCCCTCGTCGTCGACCACGCCGCAGCGGTCGCCGTCGCCGTCGAAGCCCAGGGCCAGGTCCGCGCCGGATTGCTTCACGGCCTCGGCCATGGCGTGCAGCATGTGCTGGTCTTCGGGGTTGGGGTTGTACTTGGGGAAGCTCCAGTCCAGGTCGCAATCCATCTCGATCAGCGTCGCCACGCCCATCCGCCGCAGCGCGTCGGGGACAAAGGCGCCGGCGGTGCCGTTGCCGCAGGCCGCGACCACGGTCAGGGGCCGGTTCACGCTGACGCGCGCCGCGACGTCGGCGATGTAGCGCTCCATCACCCCGTCGACCCGGACCAGCTTGCCGCCCGGGCGTTCCTCGAACGCGCCGTTCAGGACGATGTCCTTGAGCGCGCCCATCTCGTCGGGACCGAAGGTCAGGGGCCGTTGGGCGCCCATCTTGACCCCGGTCCAGCCATTCTCGTTGTGGCTGGCGGTGACCATGGCCACACAGGGCGCGTCCAGGTCGAACTGGGCGAAATAGGCCATGGGCGAGAGCGCCAGGCCGATGTCCAGCACCTCGCAGCCGGCCGACAGCAGCCCCAGCGTCAGGGCCTGCTTGATCGACAGCGAATAGGACCGGAAGTCGTGGCCGACCACGATCTTGGATTGGCCCAGCCGATGGATATAGGTCCCGAGGCCGAGGCCCAGCGCCTGGATGCCCAGGAGATTGATCTCCGGCCCGAACAGCCAGCGCGCGTCATATTCACGAAATCCGGTGGCCTTGACCAGGGGCGTGGTTTCGAACGCCAGGGTGTTGGCGGAAATATCGGCGCGGGGCGCGGCGAACATGGGGACTCCGGGGAGGATGGACGGACCCGCGTCTTTAGCCCGGGGCGACGGGCGGGGCTAGAGCGCCAGCACCCTCCGCACCCGCTCATATGCCGTCGTGATCGCCTGCCTCAGCCGGTCGTCCGCCGCCAAAGCGCCCCACGGCCGCGGTTCGGCGCAGAAGGCGGCGACCGGATCGGCGCTCTCAAGGATCGCGCGTATGGCGGCCGGATCGAAGGCCTGGTCCTAATATTCGAAACCCAGCGGTCCATGCGAGGTTTAAGCACGGTTCAGGTTGTTCTTTAAAGCAAAGCTTAGAAACCATCCAATTTGATTGTCACATAAATTTCGCGTTATCGTTTTTAGAACTGATAGAATGCTCAATGACGCTCGGATTTGTTGCTGATATGCTGAATCACGACAGCTTAGATTGAACTCGGAGTTTTAAAATGTTCGTATACGGCGGGTTTTCGAGGCGACATCCCTTGCTGGGTTTCTGTGTTGGGTCAGGGATCGCGCTTGCCGCGGTCGGCGCTTCGGCCGCGCCCACAGTGGCGCCGGGCTACACGCTCAGCGTCTTCGCCGGGCCTCTCGCGGGCAGTTCGGCGCCGGACTCCATCACCTCGATCGGGTCCGACGTCTTCGTCGGCTATGGCAATGGCGGCGCTCCGGACGGGTCCGGCGGAGCCACGAGCACGATTGCCGAATATACCAACAAAGGCGCGCTGCTGGGCCAGATCACGGTCGTCGGGCACAATGACGGCCTGCGCTACGACGCCCAGACCGGCAAGCTCTGGGCGGTGCAGAACGAGGACGGAAATCCCAACCTCGTGCTGATTACCCCGAGCAGCCTGGCGGCGTCCGCGCCGCTGTCCTTCTCGAGCACCCCGCACGGCGGCGGTTACGACGACGTCGCCTTCGGCCCCAACGGAACCTATGTCAGCGCCTCCAACCCGGCTAACAATCCCAACACCGCGCCGGCCATCGTCAGTGTCAGCCTGACGCCCTCGCAGGTCGTGGTGAACAGCGGCGGCGTGCTGGCCGGCAACACCACCGCCAGCGTCATCAATCCCGGGGGCGGGACGACCACGCTCAATCTGCAGGATCCGGACTCGATGATCTTCGCGCCAGACGGCCGCCTGGTGCTCGACAGCCAGGCCGACCAGCAACTGGTCTTCGTCTCCAACCCGGGCGGCGCCGGTCAATCGGTGAGCGTGCTCAATCTGGTGTCGACCGTGGACGACACGGAATTCACCGGCGCCAACGCCGGCCGCCAGCGGCTGTTGTTCACCGACGCGGACTCCGGTACGGTCTATGCGCTGACCGGCGCCTTCGGGGCGGGCCAAGCGATCTCGGCGGCCGACACGCTCAGTGAAATCGTCAATGTCAACCAGACCGACGGCAGCTTCACTGCGCTGGTCAGCGGACTGGACAGCCCGCACGGCGAGGCGCTCACCGCGGCGGTTCCCGAGCCCGCGACCTGGGCGGTGATGCTGGCCGGCTTCTGCGGACTGGGCGCGGTGCTGCGTGTTCGGCGGAAGTCTGCCGTCGCGGCGGCCTGAGCTGGCCCTGGACGCGGTTCGGCGCTTCATCCGCCGGGTTCGGCTGGGCGGGGGTGCGTGCTTCGGCGCGCACCCTTCAGGCGGTCGTGCGTCCTGGCCGTACACCCTGGCGGCGCGCGGGCGCCTACCCCGGCGGTTCGCCGGCACGGCGACGCAACGATCGCCGACCGCTTCGGGCCGACCTTGATGCTGCTGACCACCGCGATGCTCGGCGGCGCCTGACCATGATCCCCGGAGACGCCGTCGGAGCTGTTCGCCCAGCTCCGACGAACCGCTCTTCCGGTTCGCCTCGGATCAGCCGAGTGTCTTCTCCAGCAACAGCGTCGTCAGGCCGCTGTTCCATTCCGTGTCCGGATAGCGGTCGATCTCGCGGTAGCCGCGAGCCTTGTAGAAGGCCTGGCTGCGAAGGTTGAAAGTGTCGGTCTCGAGCCTGACGGCGGGGTGGCCGGCCTTGGCGATCTCGGCTTCGGCAAGGTCCATCAGCCGAGCGCCCACGCCGGTGCGGGCGTGATCCGGTCGCACGTGCAGCGAATGGACGAAATCGCTTTCCCAGTAGATCAGGCCGACGACCACGCCGTCCCGCTCGGCCACCTGGAAGTCCAAGCCGTACTGGCCAACGAAGGCCGATGGCGGGTCATCGGCCAGATAGGCGAGGCCGGCCGCGACCGAGATCTGCGGGCGCCAGGTGCTTTCGAAGGTGTCGTAGAGGATGGCCTTGAGGGCGGCGGCGTCATCCAATCGGGCGCGGCGCACGACGATGTTTGCGGCCCCGACCACGGCGTCCCCTAAACCACCCCCGCTCGCAGCAGGTCGTGGACGTGCAATATGCCGACCGGCAGGCCGTCATCGACCACGAACAGCACGGTCTTGGGTGGCGGCGGGTCGGTCATCAGGGCCAGGGCTTCGCCGGCCAGCATGTGGGGGCCGACGACCACGGGCGCGTGGGTCATCACCTCGCCGGCGGTGTGGCTGAGCAGGTTGTCGATATGCCGGCGCAGGTCGCCGTCGGTGACGATCCCGACCAGCCGTCCATCGGCGCCGCGAACCCCGACGCAGCCGAACCGCTTCTCGCTCATCACCACGATCGCCCGGGGCATGGTCTCGTCCGGCCCGACCAGGGGCAGTTCGTCCGGCCCGTGCATCAGGTCGGCCACGGTGCGCAGCATGGCGCCCAGCTTGCCGCCCGGGTGGAAGACGCGAAAATCGGTCGGCGTGAAGCCGCGCCGTTCCAGCAGCGCCACCGCCAGGGCGTCGCCCAGCGCCATCTGCAGGGTGGTCGAGGTCGTGGGCGCGTTCAGGGCGTCGGCGGCTTCCGGCGCGTCGGGCAGGGTCAGGACCAGGTCGGCGGCGGCGCCGAGCGCGCTCTCCGGCGCCGCGGTGATCGCCACCAGCGGCACGTGGAAGCGCTTGGCATAGGCGATGATGTCGGCGAATTCGCGGTTCTCGCCGGATTTGGACAGGGCCAGCACCACATCGCCCGCCCCGATCATGCCCAGGTCGCCGTGGCTGGCCTCGCCGGCGTGGACGAACAGGGCCTGGGTGCCGGTCGAGGCCAGGGTCGCGGCGATCTTGCGCCCCACATGGCCGGACTTGCCGATTCCGGTGCAGACCACCCGTCCGGCCGCGCCGGCCAACAGCTCGACCGCCTTGGCGAACGGCTCGCCCAGGCTGGCGCTGAGCTGGCCCAGGGCGTCGGCCTCCGTGGACAGGACCCGGCGGGCGACGGCGACCGCGTCGAAACCGCTCACTGGGCGGCCCTCAACGGGTCCGCGCCGGGCTTGGCGATGGGCAGGGGCATGGCGTGCAGGCCGAGCCTCAGCGGGCCGGTCTTTTCCCCCGCCGCGCGCTTGGCCGCCTCGGCCGCCGCGCGGTTCTCCTGGACCTGCTGCTGGGCCCTGGCGTCGGCGCGGGCCAGGGCGGCCTGCATGGCCGGGGTCCGTTGGATGGGCACATGGCCGAACGGCCCGGGCGAGCGGTCGCCCAGGCCTTGGGGCCAGACGGCGGCGAAGCCGATCATTGCGAGGGCGAGCAGGGCCAGCAGCGACAGGGTCAGGCGGTCGGACATCGGCCCCCTATAGCAGCGTCGCGCCCGCCTGGGACCCCCCGGGCTGTTGGGGCGATGGTTATCAGACTGTCTAACCGCCCGTCATTCCGGCCGAAGCGAAGCGGAGTGCCGGAACCTATGCCGTGACGGTTCGGCCGCGACGATGGCGCGGAAAGTTCACGGCGTGGATCCCGGCATTCCGCTTCGCTCCGGCCGGGATGACGACGCCTGAAGGGGACCTCTCGCCCCGGTTCACCCCCCGCCCATGCGGCAGGCCCGCTTGACGCGGCGTCCATCGGCCTTTAGCCCGCCGCCCACGGTCTTTGGGAGCCCTCCATGTCGACACTCGTGCTGATCCGCCACGGCCAGAGCGCCTGGAACCTGGAAAAGCGCTTCACCGGCTGGGTCGACGTTGACCTCACCGCCCAGGGCGAGGCCGAGGCCCGGCGTTCCGGTGAACTCCTCGGGGCCGAGGGCGTCGCGTTCCACCGCGGCTACACCTCGGTCCTGACCCGCGCCATCCGCACCGCCGACCTGGCCCTGGCCGCGGCCGACCAGCTCTGGATCCCGCTGACCAAGGACTGGCGCCTGAACGAGCGCCACTATGGCGGGCTGACCGGGCTTAGCCACGCCGAGATGATCGCCCGGCACGGCGAGGCCCAGGTCCAGCTCTGGCGCCGTTCGTTCGACGTGCCGCCGCCGCCGCTGGAGCCGGGCGGGACCTATGACTTCACCACCGAGCGCCGCTATGCCGGCGCGCCGATCCCCAACGCCGAGAGCCTGAAGACCACCCTGGACCGGGTGCTGCCCTATTGGGACGCCGAGATCGCACCGAAGCTGGCGGCGGGCGAAACCATCCTGGTCGCCGCTCATGGCAATTCCTTGCGCGCCATCGTCAAGCACCTGTTCGCCGTGCCGGACGACCGGATCGTCGGGCTCGAGATTCCCACCGGCAATCCGCTGCTGATCGATATAAACGCGGGGGGCAAGGCCGGCGCCGCCCGCTATCTCGACCAGGGCCGGGCGCAGGAGCTGCCGGAGATCGCCTGAATGGCCACGGTGTTCGATCAAGGGCACATGCGCCGGGCCATCGCCCTGGCGCACGCGCGCCTGGGGTCGACCTGGCCCAACCCGACCGTTGGCTGCGTGATCGCCCACGGTGAGACGGTGATCGCCGAGGCCGTGACCGGGCCTGGAGGCCCTGGCTCCGCCGCCCAGCGCCGGCACGCCGAGGAACAGGCCCTGATCGCGGCGGGGGAAGCGGCCCGCGGCGGCGTCGCCTATGTCACCCTGGAGCCTTGCGGGCGCCGCTCGTCCGGGCGGCCGTCCTGCGCGGATCGGCTGGTCGCGGCCGGCGTGGCCAGAGTGGCCGTGGCCTGCGCCGATCCCTCGCCCCTGGCCTCGGGCCTCGGCCTGGAGCGGCTCCGGGCCGCCGGAATCCCGGTCGAGAGCGATCTTCTGGCGGGCGAGGCGGCGGGGCTCTATGCCGGCTATCGACGCCGATTGGATACCGGACGGCCGTTGATCCTGGCCGCCGATAACGCTTTGGGCTTCGACGCCGAGTTCACGGCGGATTCGGGCGAAGACCTGGCCCGGGCCGTGTCGCGTCTGGGCGAGGCCGGCTATACGCGGGTCTGGGTAAAGCGGGGCGAGCCGCTGGAAAACCGGCTCCGCCAGGCCGGATTGCTGGATTAACCGGATCGAAACGCGCGATTAACCACAAGGCCGCATAGTTTTCGTCCATCCGCACCGGATCGAACGGCATGGCCTCCTACGCCGCCGGCGCCTATCGCCGGCTGACACAGCCCGAAGTCGACGCCATCTGCCTGAAGCATGATCGGCTCTGGACCTCCCGACCCGGCGGCGCGCGGGCGGTGTTTTCCTGGCTGGACCTGACCGGGCTGAATTTCCGGGGCCGCAACCTGGCCGACGCCGATTTCACCGGCGCGATGCTGAACGGCGCCAAGTTCGCGGGCGCCAAGCTCGACCACGCGGTGTTCTTCGGCGCCGACCTCCAGGAAGCCGACCTGACCGAGGCCTCGATGCGCCGCTGCGACCTGCGCGGGGCCTGCCTGCGCGGCGCCGATCTCAGCGGCGCGGACCTGTTCGAGGCCGACCTGCGCGAAGGCTCGATCGCCGCGGTCGACAAGGACAAGGGCCTCAAGCTGCTGGAACACGCCAATCGTGTCGCCGAGATCCACGGCGCCACCCTGATCGGCGCCAATCTCGAACGCTCCAAGATGTCCGGCGCGATCGCGATCCGGGCCGACTTCACCGACGCGGTGATGAAAGACGCCAAGCTGGTCCGGGCCAACCTGAAACAGGCCACCATGACCGGCGCGGACCTTTCCGGCGCGGACCTGTCCGGCGCCGACCTCTCGGGCGCCGACTTGCGCGAGACCGTGCTGGTGGGGACGGTCATCTATGCCTGCAACACCAGCGACATGCGCATGGACGGCGCCCTGACCGACAAGCCCAGCGGGCCCAGCGTCACCGATCTGCCCTATGCCGACATGATCAAGGCGCATGCCCTCTGGTGCGAAACCGGCGGCGTGGAGGGCGCGCCTTCGGTGTTCAACGGCGCCGATCTGCGCGCGCTGAAATCGATCAAGGGCTTCAACCTGACCGCTCTCTCGGCCAAGGGCGCGGTGTTCTATGGCCTGGACATGCAGGGCGTGCAACTCCAGGGCGCGCATCTGGAAGGCGCCGACCTGCGCGCCTGTAATCTGCGCCGGGCGGACCTGCGCGGGGCGCGGCTGACGGGGGCGAAACTCTCGGGCTCGGACCTGCGCGAGGCGCTGCTGGGCCCGCTCCTGATCGGCGCCGACCGCGTCCTGCCCTGCGACATGACCCGCGTGGTGGCCAAGGGCGCGGACTTCACCAGCGCCGACCTGCGCCAGGCGACCCTGGTGTTCGCCGACCTCTCCCGCGCCAATTTCACCGGCGCCAACCTGAAACAAGCAGACCTGACGGCGTCGCATCGCCCGGACGCCAAAGGCCTGGCCGGGCCCTCGCCGAACCTCTGAGGACGGCCGTTACGCGCTGGCGCGTGCTTCGACAAGCTCAGTATGGAGAATTGTTATGGAATTTCAATATCTTCGTCATGCGGAGCAGGTGGCGCAGCCACCGTGTCGAAGCCCGCGCGATCGCAAAAAACGGGACGGCGCTTCCATGCGCCGCCCCGCTCTTGGACGCTTAGATCGCTTCGGCGAAGCTTACGCCGCGTGCTCGACCTGGGCCGCCGCCGGGGCGACGCCCGACTTGATTTCAATGGTGCGCGGCTTCAGTTGTTCCGGCAGTTCCCGGCGCAGCGACACCGACAGCAGGCCGTCGACCAGTTGGGCGTCGTTCACGACCACATAGTCGGCCAGTTGGAAGCGGCGCTTGAAGTTGCGTTCGGCCAGGCCGCGGTGCAGGAACCGGCGGGTGTCTTCATTGGCCGCCTTCTGGCCTTGGACGGTCAGCAGGTTTTCCTTGACCTCGATGGTCAGTTCCGCCGGCTTGAAGCCGGCGACCGCGATCTCGATCAGGTATTCGTTTTCGGCGGTGCGCTCGATGTTATAGGGCGGATAGCCCTGGGCGCTGTCGACGCTGGCGGCGTCGAGCAGGCTCGCGAGCCGGTCGAAGCCGACGATGGAGCGATAGAGGGGGGTAAGGTCGGTCGTACGCATAGCATCCTCCGTTTGAGCAAGGCTACGATGTGAAGGTCGGGTCTTGGCGCGAGCCGGAATGGCCTCGCGCGGACCCGGGAGGCCCGGACATCCAGCGCCTCCGAGCGGTTAGGTAGGTGCCGATTTTGGGGGTTCAAGGGCCGGCGCGAACCGCCGCGGCTTGGCGACCGGCCGGCGCGGCTCTATGACGTCCGCCCATGACCCACGCGTTCACCGCCGTCCGCCGCCTGGCGCTTGGCCTGGTTTTCACCGCCATCGCCGCCGTCCCCGCCCTGGCCCAGGACCCCAGCCTGCGCAACGCGCCCCGGGCGCCGGCGCCCAGCTTCACCGAGGACCAGGCGCTGACCGCGCTGATCGCGGGGCCGCGGCGCACGCCGGCCAACACCGCCCGCGACGCCTGGCGCCACCCGTTGGAAAGCCTCACCTTTTGGGGCCTGCAGCCCGGCCTGACCGTGCTGGAGATCGACCCCGCCGGCGGCTACTGGACCGAGATCCTGGCGCCGTACGCGGCGCGCACCGGCGGTCGCTACATCGCCGCCGGCCTGCCCCACGCGGACGACCCGGCGGTCTCGGAAGGCGCCCGCAAGGCCCGCGCGGCGTTCGAGGCCAAGGTCACCGACCACGGCCTCTATGGCGATGTGACCTATGCCGATTTCAGCGCCGTGGCGGGCCTGGCCGCGCCGCCGGCCTCGGTCGACCTGATCCTGACCGCGCGCAACATCCATAACTGGATGTGGACCCCTGGCGCGGTCGACCGCGACTTCGCCAGTTTCGCCGCGGCGCTGAAGCCGGGCGGGATCTTGGCCGTCGAGGAGCACCGCGCCGACCCCCGGCCGATGATCCCGGAGGCGCGCGACGGCTATGTCTCGGAAGACTATGTGATCGCCGCCGCCAAGCGCGCGGGCCTGGTGTTCGAGGCGCGTTCCGACGTGAATGCGAACCCCAAGGACAGCAAGAACCACCCGTTCGGCGTCTGGACCTTGCCGCCCACGCGCCGTAGCGCGCCTTCGGGCCAGCCCGCCAACCCGAGCTTCGACCACGCCCGCTATGACGCGATCGGCGAGAGCGACCGCATGACCCTGCGCTTCCGCAAGCCGGACTGAAACGAACAGGGCGGTTTACTCAACTTAACGGGGACAACCAATCTTCTTCAAATAACACCGTCATCCCGGCCTTGTGCCGGGATCCATTCCGTGAATTTTCCGCGCCGGTGTCGCAGCCGAACCGTCACGGCATGGGTTCCGGCATTCCGCTTCGCTCCAGCCGGAAGGACGTGGAGGACATTCGTTAACGGGGTTCATTGCGCCTGTGAATCAGGCGAGGCGGTTTACTCAGCCGGACCAGGGCGTAAAGCTGGGCGGGGAAGGCCGGATCGCGGCCGGATTCGGAGACTTGCCGATTGGCCACGCTCGAGGAGATCACCACCCAGGTGCGCGGCGCGGTCGAGGCGGAACGGGGCCTTGGCCTCACCTTGAAGTTCGATTTCAGGGGCGCGGGGTTCATCCACATCGCCGACGCCGCCGTAACCAATGATGATCTTCCCGCCGATTGCACCATCCAAGTGAGCCAGGACGATTTCGAAGACCTCGCCCGCGGCCGCCTCGACCCCGCCCAGGCGATGATGCGCGGCCGGCTCAAGGTGCGCGGCGACCTTTCGGCGGCGATGAAGCTGCGGCCAATCTTCGCCCGCACGCGCGGCTAGCGGTTTTGGACGGATGGATTCACCGTTTGAGAGCCCTCCCCCTCGATGGGGGAGGGTTGGATGGGGGTGCGGACGCGATCGATGACGAGGAGAACACGAAAGACGCCTCTTGCGTTCTTCACCCCGCCCTTGTGCGCTCACCCCCAACCCTGCCCTTCCCCCATCGAGGGGGAAGGGTTCTGTCGCGGATGAGGACTCCGCCCTCCGTGCGGAACAGCCAGGCCCATCCGTGAATGTCGCTCGCCGAGCCCGCCCCGCTGCTGTTGATTCCCGAG
Source organism: Caulobacteraceae bacterium (assembly GCA_036272715.1). Lineage (GTDB taxonomy): Bacteria > Pseudomonadota > Alphaproteobacteria > Caulobacterales > Caulobacteraceae > Poindextera. The sequence continues at coordinate 28,860 of DATAYD010000033.1, forward strand.
GCCGCCTTTCCGCGAGGGGCCGAGGCGGTCTGGTATCGCGGCGCCGGCGGCCGGCGCCTGCGCGCGCTGTTCTGCCCGGCGCCGAATCCGACCGGTTCGGTGGTGGTCAGCCCGGGGCGCACCGAACACATCGAGAAATATGCCGAGGTGGTCCACGAACTGGTCGAACGCGGCCTCAACGTGGTCGTGCACGACTGGCGCGGCCAGGGTCTCTCCGATCGTCTCTACACGGACCGGCTCCGGGGCCACGCCGTCGGCTTCGACGATTTCGTCTCTGACTTCAAAGCCTTGGTCGACCTCTTCGACGACCGGTTGCCGCGGCCCAGGATCGCCATGGGCCACTCCATGGGCGGCTGCCTGACCCTGCTGGCCCTGGCGCGCGGCGAGGCGCGGTTCGACGGCGCGATCCTTTCGGCGCCGATGCTGGGGATCAAGACCGCCGGCCAGCCCCATGGCCTGGTGCGCGCGATGGCCTGGGTGATGACGCGGATCGGCCGGGGCGCTGACTATATCCTGGGCGGCGCGACCGACCCCTTCACCGGGACGCTCGAAACCGACGCCCTGACCCATGACCGGGTCCGCCATGGCCGCACCTATGCGCAATTGCTGGCCAATCGCGACCTGGCCCTCGGCAATGTCACCTGGGGCTGGCTCGACAGCGCCCTGACCGCGATGAAGTGGCTGAGCGGCCCGAATATCCTGGCCAGGGTCCAGGTCCCGGTGACGATCGTCGCGGCGGGCCAGGACCGGCTGGTCGACAACGCGGCCGAGGCCGCGGCCGCCACGCGGCTGCCGAAAGGGCGTTTCGTCGAGATCCCCGGCGCGATGCACGAGATCCTGATGGAGACCGACGAACTGCGCGCCCCGTTCTGGCGCGAGTTCGACGCCCTGGTCGCGGCTATTTCGAAGCCAGACTGAGCAGGGCGACCGCCGGGTCCAGCAGCGCCGGGTCGCCCACGATCGCCACCTGGCCCCCATTGCGACCCAAGGACGCACCCGTCCAGTCAGCGACGAGGCCGCCCGCGCCTTCCAGCAGGGGCGCCGCGCAATCGATGTCCCAGCACTTCAGCCGGCTCTCGACCACCAGGTCGAGCGTCCCCATCGCCACCATCGCATAGGCATAGGCGTCGCAGCCCAGGCGGGCCAGCCGCACCGATCGGCGCAAGTTCCGCCAGGCGTCGTCCTCGGCGCCCTCGAAGATCGCCGGGTCGGTGGTGGCGATCAGCGCATCGCTCAAACGAGGGCAGGGGCGCGTCTTCAGGGACGTCTCGCCGCCCCGCGCGACCAGGCGCGAACCGCCGGCGTGGCCGATGAAGATCTCGCCGATGAACGGTTGTCCGATCGAGCCCAGCACCGGCTCGCCCTGATATCGCAGCGCGATCAGGGTGGTCCAGAGCGGCAGGCCGGAGATGAAGGCGCGGGTGCCGTCGATCGGATCCAGCACCCAGACGAACTCGGCGTCCGGCCGATCCTCGCCATATTCCTCGCCGATCACGCCGTGTTCGGGAAACCGTTCGGAGATCCTTTGGCGGATCGCCCGTTCGGCGCCCTGGTCCGCCTCGGTGACGGGATCAAAGTCGCCGGGGCCGGCCTTGTTCCGCAGCCCGTTCTCGGCGCGGAACAGCGGCAGGATCACCTCGGCCGAGGCCTGGTTCAACTCGAGCAGAAACGAATCGAGCGCGGCGAGGCGGGCCTGGTCGAGGCGGGAAGGTGAGGCGGGCATGGATGAGCCATAACCGCCCGACCGGCCGGCGTGAAGCCGGCGCGGGCCGGAATCAGGCCGTCTCGGCGTCGCCGTTCAGGGATTTGGCCAGGTCGAGCAGGCGCCGGCGCGGTTTTTCCTCGAGTTGGTAATAGGCGCGGATCAGGTCCTGGGTTTCGGCCCGGGTCATCATCTCGCCGCCTTCCGCCCGCCCGGCCGCCGACTCGCGCTGAGTCAGCTCGACCAGCCCGTCATAGAAATAGCCGACCGGCACCTCCAGGGCTTCCGACAGGCGCCACAGGCGCGCTGCCGAAATGCGATTGGCGCCGCATTCGTATTTCTGGATCTGCTGAAACCTCACCCCGACGGTGGCCGCCAATTGCTGCTGCGTCAGGCCGAGCAGCCGACGTCGCCGGCGCAGACGCTTGCCGAGGTGGAGGTCGATGTCGTTGCCCACTTGAACACCTTCCAATAGCTTGGTCCCAAAGCGGGACGGTTGGGTGAATTGAGGGCAAGCCACATGCCGCGACAGTTGAATGGGCTTGATCCGAGGCGCGCCGTGGCCGGCGTCGCCGGGCGCTGGCCGCGCGGCGAGCCCGGCTAGCCCATGCGCCCTTCCCGTGTGAGCGCCGGCCAGAGATTGCTCTGGCGGCTGGAGGTGCTCGGCTTCGACCTGGTCCGCGGCTTGATGCGCCTCTTGCCGGTCGAGACGGCCTCCAGCTTCGGCGCCGGCCTCTTTGCAACTTTGGGGCCGAGAACGCCGTTGCAGCGCCTCGTTGAGCGCAATCTCGAACTCGCCTTTCCGGAAAAGGACGCGGCGGAACGAGACCGGATCGCCCTGGAAAGCTGGCGGCGCCTGGGCCGCATGGCCGCCGAATTCACCATGCTCGACCGTCTGACCCCGGCCAGCGGGCGCGTCGAGGTGGTCGGCCGCGAGCGCCTGGAGGCGATCGCCCGCGACAACATCCCGGCGGTGCTGATCTCGGGCCATTTCTCCAATTTCGAGATCATGGCGGCGGTCATCGTCGACTCGGGCGTGCGCTGCCAGGTCACCTACCGCGCGGCCAACAATCCCTATTTCGACGCACGGATCGTGCGGGCGCGGCAGAGCTATGGCGTCAAGTTGTTCGCCCCCAAGGGCGTGGACGGCTCACGCGAGTTGCTGCGGGCCATGAATCGCGGTGAATCGGTGTCGTTTCTTAATGATCAGAAGTTCGGCGACGGCATTGCCGCGCCCTTTTTCGGGCACATCGCCTACACCGCCGCCGGCCCGACTCGCATGGCCTTGCAGCGCGACGGCCGCCTGGTGCCGATGTCGGTCCAGCGCACCAAGGGCGCGCGCTTCCGCGTCGTGATTCACGAGCCGATCGTCCTGACCCGCTCCGGCGACCGCAAGGCCGACCTGGCCGCCGGCGTCGCTCAGGTCAACGCCTTCGTGGAGGAGCGCGTGCGCGAACGGCCGGAGGAATGGTGGTGGGTCCACAAACGCTGGCCCAACGAATGCTACCCGAAGAAGAGGTAGGGGGAGGGCGCTGAACGCCTCACGACGTGGTGCTGACGGTCCAGGTCGCGCTTTCGATGGTCTCATGCCGGCCCAGATGGGCGGTGATCGCATCGAGGTCGGCGTGGGTCGCGGTCGTCGGCACCAGCACCGCCGCCAGTTCGATGAGGTCGTCCGTCTTGGACAGGGTTTCGATCTCGCGGATCGGATAGTGATGCCGTTCAAGTTCCTCGTAGAGCAGGTCGCGGGCTTCGGACACATGTTCCGGCGAGCAGATCACGTGCACGCGGTAGAGCGCCTCGGTCTCTTCGGGATTAACGGGACGGCGGTTGATATAATCGACCAGCGGCCGCAGCAAGGTGTTGCCGGCAAGCACGAAGGCGGTTACCGCTGCGGATTCCGCGAGCAGGCCGCCGCCCGCGAAGGCGCCCACCGCCGCCGAACTCCAAAGCGTGGCCGCCGTGTTGAGCCCGCGAACCTGCGCGCCTTCCTTCATGATCACGCCGGCGCCAAGGAAGCCGATCCCCGAGACCACATAGGCGATGATTCGGGTCTGGCCCTCCGCGCCGAAGACCCGGCCGCCCAGATGCACGAACGCGGCCGAACCGACCGCCACCAGGACCACGGTCCGCAGGCCCGCGTTCCGTTGGCGAATCTGGCGTTCAAGCCCGATCAGGCATCCGAGCACGAAGGCCGCCGACAGGCAGGCGATCGTGGTTAGGAACGCCGATGCGTCGAACGCGAACAATTTCAACATGCCGGTCTCCCCTGAGCGCCAACGATCCTCATTGAGCGCCAACCATCCTCATCATGAGGTCACCGCCGTGAGCGCCGCGAAGACGACATAGGACAGCGACATCAAGGCCAGGTATCGCCGGGTGATCCAACCGCGCCAGAAGGCCATGAAAAGCACGCTCACCGAAAGCAGCGTGACGACGCCGGCCACGATCAGCGGGGCGTCCAGCACCCACGGCGTCCAGAATAGTCCGCAGGCCGTGGGCACGGTGGCCTGAATCATCATCGCCCCCGAGATGTTGGCCAGCGCCAGGCGCACCTTGCCCTGCCGGATCCAGATGATGGCGTTGAGCGTCTCCGGCAGTTCGGTGGCGATGGGGCTGATCAGCAGCGACAGGAGCTGAGGCTTCAGCCCAAGATAGGGGCCGAGCGCATCCACCTGACCCACGAAGAAACGGGAGGCGACGAAGATCACGCCCAGCGAGGCGAGCGTCTGGACGATGGCCGCCCACGCTTGTGGGGTTTCGGCCTTGGGGGTGAGCTTGAGGGGCTCCAGATCCACCTCCTCCACGCCCTCCGCATCGCCGCTTATCTCGTTCCAGGCATAGGCCGCGTAGGCGATGAGGAAGAGCAGGCCGAGCCACGGCTTGAAGGTGAAGGCGGTGACGCCGATCGCCAACTTCACGACCGAGATCAGGATGAACCAGGCCTGGTCGCGGCTGAGGCCCCTGTAGAGCGACCGCGCCGCCCAACCGCTGGGCAACTCGCGTTTGCAGATCAGCAGCGCGGCGCCCACGACGGCATAGGCGATCGTCCCCAGCACCAGCGGGCCGCCCATCGCCGCGCCAACGCCGATATCCTTGTCGGCGGCGGTGTTCCCGAACGCGACCGCCACGAAGGTGACGACGCTTTCCGGCAAGGCCGTTCCGAACGCGGCGAGGATGGTGCCGGTGGCTTTCGGGCCCACGGCGAGCTTGCGGCCGACCCACTCGACGCCGTTCACGAAGAACTCGCAGGCGACATAGATCAGGGCGGCCGAGCCCAGGAGCAGGGCCAGGATGACGGGAAGGGAATGCACCGACGGGTCTTTCAGGGGTCGGACGGCGCGGAACAACAGGCCGGCGCCCTCGCCCAACCCAAGGACGAACGCCGATCCCATTGGTCTCGCCAAGTCGCACTGACCGTTCGCGCCACGGCCGAAGCCGAGTGTGTTGACGCGAACCCCCTCTAAACGCGAGGGCGGCTACTCCCCAAAGAGCGCGGCTTGGTAGCCCCCGGCGCGGGATCGGTCAATGGCGGAGCAGCCGAAAGCCTCACCCCTCGGAATTCAGTTCCTTCCACCGCGCCAGGGCCTGCGCTGGGCCGGCATAGGCCTCCTGGGCCACGGGGTTCCAGTAGCGCAGCATGTCCAGCGGGATCTTGGCCCCGGTCACGGCGCACAGGACATAGCGGCCGGGCCGCAGGATGGTGAAGTCGCCGTCTCCATAGTGCAGCACGGCGAGGTCGGACTGGGCGAGGTCGCGGTCGTGGGCGTTCATGGTGTGAACTTAAGCCTAGCCGCGCCTTCCGGCAAACCCGTCTAGAACAGATCCCCCTGACGGCCGTCGCGCGTCTCCGCCTTGCGCGGTTTCGCCGCGGCGGACGGCGTTCCATCGACCACCGCGCCGCGCTCGCCGTCGCCGAACACCAGCCGCACCGCCTCGCCGGCGCGCAGTTCGCCCGCGTGGCGGGCCAGGACGCCATCGGCGTGGTGAATGCGGGCGAAACCGCGCGTCAGCGGGCCATCCGGGTTGAACGACAGGCGCAGCTTCTCCAGTCCCGCCAGCCGTTCCTCGGCTCCCGTCAGGCGCCGGTCGACCGCCGGGCGGACGCGGGCGAACACCTCGGCCAGCCGCTCGGCCTTCAACCGCCGCTCGCGTTCCAGCAGGGCGGGCGCGAAGCGGGCCGAGACCCGCACCAGATGGCGTTCATGGACAGCCGCGTTCCGCTCCAGCGCCGCGTCCAGCCGCCCGGCCACGAGGTCGAAGCGCTGGCTGGCCAGGGCCAGCACGTCGGCGGGACGCGGCAGGCCCCGCGCCGCGCCGGTCAGCCGGTCGCGCTGGCGCTCGAACAGGCGGCCCAGGCCGCGCAGCAGGCGGCCCTCGAACCCGGATACCGCGGCGCGCAACTCCGCCAGCACCGGCGTGGCCATTTCCGCCGCGGCGGTCGGCGTGGGCGCGCGGCGGTCGGAGACGAAATCGATCAGGGTGGTGTCGGTCTCGTGCCCGACGGCCGAGATCAGCGGAATCGCGCTGGCGGCCGCGATCCGCGCCAGGGCCTCGTCATTGAAGGCCCAGAGATCCTCCACCGATCCGCCGCCGCGGGCGATGATCAAGACGTCCGGCCGCGCGATCGGGCCGCCGGGCGCCAGGGCGTTGAAGCCCTCGATCGCGGCGACCACCTGGCCGGCGGCCTGCTCGCCCTGCACCACCACCGGCCAGACCACGACCTGGCAGGGCCAGCGGTCGCGGATGCGGTGCAGGATGTCGCGGATCACCGCGCCGGTCGGGCTGGTGATCACCCCGACCACCGCCGGACTGGGCGGCAGCGGCCGTTTGCGCGCCGAATCGAACAAACCCTCGGCCGCGAGTTTTGCTTTCAGCCGCTCCAGTTGCGCTAACAGCGCGCCGACCCCGGCCGGCTCCAGGGTCTCGACGACGATCTGGTACTTGGACGAGGCCGGATAGGTGGTGATCCGCCCCGTGACGATCACCTCCATGCCCTGCTGCGGCTGGCAGGCCAGGCCGCGCACATTGCCCTTCCAGACCACGCCGTCGATCGCGGCCCGATCGTCCTTCAAAGTCAGATAGATATGACCCGAGGCGTGGCGCGTGATCTTCGACAGCTCGCCGCGCAGCCGCACGAAGCCGTAGGTGGTTTCCAAGGTGCGCTTCAGCGCGAACGCCAACTCGGAGACCGAATAGGCCTGGGCGTTGCTCTCGGGCGGGCGAATCTCGGGGAGGGAGTCTGTCACGGTCACCGTTGCAGATTAGTCACGATTTGTGCACTGCGGCAATCGGCGGTGAGCCAGCTATTGTTTCTCAACGTATGGACCCTACATGGGACCTCTCCCGAGGGGTGTTGGGAACTGGAGCCGTCGCCATGGGGCGTCTTTTAAGTGTTTTGGTCGTCGCGGCCGCTATTTTCGCGCCGAGCGTCAGCCTGGCGAGCGATGATCTGTTGTCCGGCCTGTGGCGCGTGAGCGGCAAGGTCGCGTCGTTCAATTTCAATGTCACCTGCCGCCTGGAGCGCCATGGCGAAGAGCTCGAGGGCGCGTGCCTCGAGGACAAGGGCAAGGTCCATCCGATCACCGCGGGCAGCGTCGACGGCGACAAGGTCACCTGGACCCACGAGGGCCATTTCCTGCTGAAGAGCTTCAACGTGGTCTATTCCGCCGTTGTGCATGACGGCGCCATGCACGGCGAAATGAGCGCCGCCGGCCACAGCGGGGCCTTCACGGCCGCCAAGGTCTGACCCCACCCTGACTTGACCCAAGCCCTCCCGCGCGCCACAGGGCGGGGCATGAATATCCTTCTCGTCGGATCGGGCGGGCGCGAGCATGCGCTGGCCTGGAAGATCGCCCAGTCGCCGCTGCTCGGCCGGCTGGTCTGCGCGCCGGGCAATCCCGGCATGGCCAGGCTCGGCGAGAGCCGCGCGGTCAAACCCACCGATGTCCCCGGCCTGGTCGCCCTGGCCCGCGAGATCGCCGCCGACCTGGTGGTGATCGGCCCTGAAACCGCGGTCGAGGCCGGGCTGGCCGACGCCCTGGCGCTCGCGGGCGTTCCCTGTTTCGGCCCGACCGCCGCGGCGGGCCGGCTGGAATCGTCCAAGGCCTTCACCAAGGCCTTCTGCGACCGTCACGGCCTGCCTACCGCCGCCTATGGCGTCTTCGATGAAGCCGCGCCGGCCAAGGCGTTCCTGGACCGCTCCCCGCCCTTCGTGATCAAGGCCGACGGCCTGGCCTCCGGCAAGGGCGTGGTGATCGCACCGTCCCGCGCCGAGGCCGAGGCGGCGATCGACGACGCCCTGGGCGGCCGCTTCGGCGCGGCCGGCGCGCGCGTGGTGATCGAGGAATTCCTGCCCGGCGACATCGTCTCGCTGTTCGCGATGTGCGACGGCGAAACCGTCCTGCTGTTCGGCGCCGCCCAGGACCACAAGCGCGCCTTCGACAATGACCAGGGTCCCAACACCGGCGGCATGGGGACCTATTCCCCGGCGTCGATCCTGACGCCCGCCCTGACCGAACGCGCCCGCGCCGAACTGGTCGAACCAGCCTTTCGCGGCATCGCGGCGGAGGGCGCGCCTTATCGCGGCGTCCTCTTCTGCGAGATGATGCTGACGCCGGACGGCCCCAGGCTCGTTGAGTTCAACGTCCGCTTCGGCGATCCGGAATGCCAGGTCCTGATGCTGCGGCTGGAAAGCGATCTCGTCCCCTATCTGCTGGCCGCCGCCACGGGTCGCTTGGCCGAGATGCCCGCGCCGACCTGGCGCGACGAAGCGGCGATCTGTGTGGTTCTGGCCGCCGACGGCTACCCGGCCGCGCCGAAGACCGGCTCGGTGATCCGCGGCGCGGAGGCGGACCTGGGCGGGGCCGTCACCGTCTTCCACGCCGGCACGGATCGAAATATCGCGGGCGAACTGGTCGCCTCGGGCGGCCGCGTCCTGAACGTCTGCGCCCGCGCGCCGACCCTGCGCGAAGCCCGCGACCTAGCCTACGCCGCCATCGCCCGCATCGACTGGCCCGAGGGCTTCCACCGCACCGATATCGCGGCGAAGGCAGTGCGATAGGCCTTTCCAGTCATCAGTATTAGACGCACCCGCCTAAATCCTCCCCCATCGGGTGAGGGGGACCACGAAGTAGCGGAGGGGCCGCCGTCGCATTGACGCGGGCCGGAAATTCCCCCCTCCGTCGCTTCGCGACAGCTCCCCCAGAGGGGAAGCATCAAACGCCTCCATCGAATGGGGGTTTTTAAGCGGTCGTCGCGAGCGCTTTGCAACCCCCCGCGCGCCTCGCTAATGTGCCCTCAAACGATTGTATGAGGGAAACGCCATGGCCGACGATGCAGCCGCCGCGGAACAGCAGCGCGAAGCGCTCAATTCCGGCACCAAGCCGGTCGCCGAGACCCACAGGTTCGACCAGTCCCGCCTCGAAGCCTGGATGAAGGCCAATGTCGAGGGCTATCAGGGCCCTCTGGAAGTACGCCAGTTCAAGGGCGGCCAGTCCAATCCGACCTATCAACTGGTCACGCCGAACAAGAAATACGTGATGCGCCGCAAGCCGCCGGGCAAGCTGCTGCCGTCGGCCCACGCCGTCGACCGCGAATACAAGGTCATCACCGCCCTCTATCCAACTGGCTTCCCGGTGGCCAAGTCCTACGGCCTCTGCGTCGACGACGCGGTCATCGGCACCTGGTTCTACGTGATGGACATGGTCGAGGGCCGGATCCTCTGGGACCAGACCCTGCCGCAATACGAGCCGGCCGAGCGCCACGCCATCTTCATGGCCAAGCTGAAGACCCTGGCCGACCTGCACAACACCGACTACCAGGCTATCGGCTTGGCCGACTACGGCCGGCCCGGCAACTATTTCGCCCGCCAGATCGACCGCTGGACCAAGCAGTACAAGGCCTCCGAGACGGTCAAGATCGAGGCGATGGACCGGCTGATCGAATGGCTGCCCAAGACCGTGCCCGACGACGACCGCACCTCGATCGTCCACGGCGACTACCGGCTCGACAACATGGTCATGCACGCCGCCGAGCCGCGGGTGATCGCGGTCCTGGACTGGGAGCTGGGCACGCTCGGCAATCCGCTGGCCGATTTCACCTACCTGCTGACCAACTGGATCAATGGGGCGATCTCGGCCCTGCCGGACTTGAAGGCCCACGGCATCCCGACCATCGAGGAATACACCGCCGAATATTGCCGCATGACCGGCCGCGACGGCCTGCCGGACCTCAACTGGTGCTTCGCCTATAACAGCTTCCGCTTGGCGGGCATCCTGCAGGGCATCGTCGGCCGGGTCCGCGACGGCACCGCCAACAGTCCCCAGGCCGCCGTTAACGCCTCCCGGATCCCGATCCTGGCCGAAGCGGCCTGGCGCTTCGCCGAGAAAGCTGGCGCGGCCTGACGCTCACCACCTCGCGACGGCCTCGACCATCCCTTCCACCGCCGCCTCATCCTCGAACCGCGCCCGCACCGGCCACGCCGTGATCTCCTCGCGCCATTGAGGCGGCAGGCGGACCCAGTCCTTTTCCGTGGTGACCAGGCCAGCGTCCAGGCGGCGCGCGCGGGCGGCCAGCGCTCTCAGCGTGCGATCGTCATAGGCCGCGTGGTCCGGCATCGGCGCGAAATCGACGAGCTCGCAGCCGGCGGCTTCCAGCGCGCGTTCGACCTTCCACGGCTTGCCGACGCCGGCGAACCCGACCTGCCGGCCGGGCGGCGGCGGGCTGAGCGGTTCGAGCCGAGCGATCAGCACCGGCTTGCCGGCGAACAGCGCCGCCAGTTCCGGATCGGGCGCCGCCAGGTCGCCGGGCAGTAGCATGACCACCGCGTCGGCCCGCGCCAGCCCCGCCGCCAGCGGCTCGCGCATCGGCCCGGTCGGAAAGACGCCGCCATCGCCGAACGGCCATTCGCCGTCGCGGGTCTCGCCGTCGACCACGACCAGGGACAGGGCTTTCCTGACGCGCGGGTTCTGGAAGCCGTCGTCCATCACCACGACTTGGGCGCCGCCGGCGGCCGCGGCCTTGGCCCCCGCCAGCCGGTCCCGCGCGATCCAGGCCGGCGCGTCGCGCGCCAGCATCAGCGGCTCGTCGCCGACATCGGCGGCGGTGTGCCGCGCGGGATCGACCTGAACCGGCCCTTCCAGCCGCCCGCCATGGCCCCTCGACAGGCCGTGCGCCGCGACGCCCCGCGCGGTCAGCAGCCGCAGCAGTTCGCGCACGATCGGCGTCTTGCCCGCCCCGCCCAGGGTGATGTTGCCGACGCAGATCACCGGAACGCCGGGGTCGGCGGGCATGACCCGCGCGATCCGCCGCGCCGTGACGGCGGTCCAGCCCCAGGCGACCGGGGTCAGGAGCGCGCCGCTGATCGACGGCGCGCGCCGATCACGCGCGTACCACCAGCGCGGCGTGGCTAGCCTCATCGCAGCAGGCCCAGGATCAGGGTCAGGGCCGCGCGCGCCTCGTCGTCCTTGCGGGTCACATAGGCCCGCGCGCGCCGCGCCATGGCCCGGGTCGGTTCCTCGTCCGCCAGGCTGGCGTGCAGGGCCTCGCCCAGGGCCGCGCCATCGGCCACCAGCCGCGTGGCCTCGGCCAGTTCCAGCTCGATATAGGCGGTGGTCCAGTTGGATACGTGGGCGCCGGATATGAACGGGCAACCCAGCCGCGCCGGCTCCAGCGGATTGTGGCCAGCCAGGCCGTCGCACAGGCTGCCGCCGATCACCGCCAGGTGCGCGAGCCGGTACCAGAGGCCGAGCTCGCCCAGGGCGTCGGCGACATAGACCTCGTGGCCGCCCGGATGGTCGCCGGCGGACTGCAGCGCGGCGTTGAAATCCCGCTCCAGCGCCATCGACAGGATCGCCTCGCCCCGGTCGGGATGGCGCGGGACGATCACCAGCACCGGATCGCGCACCGCCGCGTCCCAGGCCAGGAGCGCGGCGCGGAAACACTCCAGCACGATCTCCTCCTCGCCCTCATGAGTGCTGGCGGCGACCAGGACGGGCCGATTCTTCAGGCTCGCGAGCAGGGCGTCCAGGGCCGCGGCGTCGGCGGGCAGGGGCTCGGCGCCGAACTTGAGGTCCGCCAGGCCATGCGCCTTGACGCCCAGGGCCTCGAACCGGTCGGCCGCCCGCTGGTCCTGGGCCAGCAACAGGTCGAAACCGCCGAGCAGGCCGCGGGCCAGGCCCGGCGCGCGCGACCAGCCGCGCAGGCTCTTGTCCGACAGCTTGGCGGAGATCAGCGCGGTCTTGGTCCCACGCAGCCGCGCGCCGGTCAAAAGATTGGGCCAAAGCTCGCTCTCGACGAACACCGCCAGGTCCGGGCGCCAGTGGTCCAGGAACCGCCCGATCGCGCGCGGCCCATCGATCGGCGCATATTGATGCGTCACCCGTGGCGGCAGGCGCTGGGCCATCAGCGCGGCGGCGGTCTGGGTGCCGGAGGTGACCAGCAGGCCGATATCCGGATGCTCCCGCCGCAGCGTCTCGACCAGGGGCAACAGCGACAGGCTCTCGCCGACGCTGACCCCGTGCAGCCAGACCAGCGTTCCGCGCGGCCGGGGAACGCTGGCCCGGCCCAGGCGCTCGCCCAGGCGGCCCTTGTCTTCCTTGCCGCGCCGCGCCCTCCGATGCAGCAGCCACGGCGCGAACGGCTCGATCAGCGCGGTGACGAAACGATAGGCCAGCAGCGCGAACGGCGGCCTCATTCGCGGCCCGCTTCGATCAGCCCCGCTTCGGCCCGCCGGGTGACCGCGCTCAGCCGCGCCTGCCAGTCCGCCCGCAGCGCCTCCAGGTCGTCGCCCTCGGCGGCGCCCAGCGGGCCGTCCCAGACGATCACCCCGCGCGTGAAGGGCAGGGGGATCATCGCCTGGTCCCAGCTTTTCAGCCGCAGGCACGGCTTGGACGCCAGCCCGACCAGCAGGACCGGGGCCTTGGACAGCCGGCCCAGCAGCGGCGGCCCGTCCTTCATCACTTCGCGCGGGCCGCGCGGGCCGTCCGGCGTGATCGCCACGCCGCCGCCGTCCTTCATCCAGCGCAGGATGTCGCGAATGGCGCCGGAGCCGCGCTTCTCCTTCTTCGGATCGCTGTCCTTGCGCGACGAGCCGCGAATGGCCGGAAAGCCGATCCGCGCCATCGCCTTGGCGACGAATTCCCCATCCGGCGACAATGAGATCACGGCTCGCGGCTCCTGCGCCCAACCCAGCGGCCAGCAGGCCGGCGATAGGGGAATGCGCGAATGCCAGAAACAGACCAGCACCGGCCCCTTGGCGTCCCAGATCGCCTCGGCCTTTTCGCGCCCCTCATGCCGCCAGCGGATGGTGGCCAGGGTCGCGCGCAGATAGGCCGCCAGGAGAAAGGCCAGGGTCGACTGCACCCAGGCCGCGCGGAACAGGCTTTTCATGGCGTGGCGGGCAGGACGTCGAGATGCTGGGCCTGGGCCAGCCGCGCATAGAGGCCGCGCGCGCGCAGCAGGCCGGCATGGGTTCCGGTCTCCACGATCCGGCCCTTGTCGACCACATAGATGCGGTCGGCGTTCTTCACGGTCGACAGCCGATGGGCGATCATCAGGGTGGCGCGGCCGGCCATCAGCCGTTCCAGCGCGGCCTGGACCTGGGCCTCGCTTTCGGTGTCCAGCGCGCTGGTCGCCTCGTCCAGGAGCAGGATCGGCGCGTTCTTCAGGAAGGCGCGGGCGATGGCGATCCTCTGGCGCTGGCCGCCGGACAACCGCGCCCCGGCCTCGCCGACCAGGGTGTCATAGCCGGCGGGCAGGCCCAGGATGAAGTCATGGGCGGCGGCGGCGCGCGCGGCGGTCTCGATCGCGTCGGTCGAGGCGCCCGGGCGGGCATAGGCGATATTGGCGCGGATCGAATCGTCGAACAGGAACGGCTCCTGGGTCACCAGGGCGATCTGCTCGCGCAGGGAATAGAGGCTCAGGGCCCGTATGTCGCGGCCGTCCAGGGCGACCGCGCCGGCGCCCACGTCATAGAACCGCGGGATCAGGCTGAGGATGGTGCTCTTGCCGCCGCCCGACGGGCCGACCAGGGCCACCGTCTCGCCGCGCCCGACCTCCAGGCTGACATGCTCCAGCGCCGGCGCCCCATCGTGATAGCCGAACGAGACGTCGCTCAGGCTCAGCCCCCGCGCCGGCTCGGTCAGGGCCAGCGCGTCCGGCGCGTCGGCCACCTCGGCGGGGATGTCCATGGCCTCGAACAGCCGCTCGGCGGCGGCGCGGCCCTCGGTGAACACCGGCTGCAGGTTGGACAATTGGCGTAGCGACTGGGCGGCGGTCAGAAGCGCGGTGAAGAACGAGAAGAACCCTCCCACCGGCATCCGCCGCCAGCCGGCATAGGCCAGCACCCCGGCGATCACGATCGAGGTCACCATCTCGGTCACCGGCGCGGTCGCCGCGCTGATATTGGCCCCGCGGATGATGTGGCCCTGGCGCCGCTCGACTGCCTCGGCGACCCGGCCCTCCTCGAAGGCCTCCCGGTTGTCGATCTTGACCACCTTGACCCCGTCGATGCCCTCCATGATCGCGGTCGAGAGGGTCGAGGTCTCGCTCATGCCGCCGATCGCCGCCTTGCGGGACCAGCGGTTGAACCGGTTCATCAGCGCGCCCAGCGCCGGCCCGACCACCAGTATGGCCAGGGTCAGGACCGGGTCGCGCAACGCCATCACGGCCAGCAGGGCCGCGACCATCACCCCATTCTGGATCCCCGTGACCAGGCCATTGGTCGCCGCGCTGCGCACCAGGCCCGCGTCATAGAGCATCGAGGCGACCAGGGCGCCGGAGTGGGAGGCGCGCAGCCGCGCCAGGTCCGAGCGGATCACCCTGCCGAACAGTTCGACCTGGATCCGTCCGACGATCCGGTGCCCGACCCGGTTGACGGTCCAGCTCTGGCCGATCTGGGCGCCGCCCCGGATCACCGCCGCCGCGATAATGGCGACGGGATACCAGATCAGGACGCTGGTGGGCCGGTGGGCGTCGAACAGCTTGTTGGCGGCGGGGCCGATCAGCCACGCGAAGATCGCGGTCGATCCGGCCACGATCAGGGCGCAGCACGCCGCCTGGATCATGCTCAGCCGATAGGGCGCCAGATAGTCCCGCGCCACGCGCATCAGCGGCCCGCGGGGCGGGCTCGGCTTCCTGGCTGCGGCTTGGGTGTTCATGGGCGCAGGGGTCTGACGTCAAACCGGTGGTGTCAAGCGTGGGGTTGCATCGTCCGCCCCGCCGCTTATCTAGGCGCCTTGCTTCCCAAGGGAACCGATTTGCCCGGCTTCGACCTTTCGACCCCGTCCGGCCGGCTGAAGACCCAGCTCGACTATCTTTGGGCGGACCACGCCTACCTGCGCCTCGGGTTCCAGAACGCCCACTGGATCAGCCCGGAAATGGCCCGCTGCAACCAACCCTGGCCGTTCCAGTTGCGCGGGTGGCGAGCGCGCGGCGTCCGCACCGTGATCAACCTGCGCGGCGGCCACGAAGCCGGCCGGGAGAAAAGCTTCTACGTCCTTGAAAAAGACGCCTGCGAGCGGCTGGGCTTGAACCTCGTCACCTTCACCGCCAATTCCCGCGAGGTCCCCAAGCGCCAGATGGTGCTGGCCGCGCGCGACCTGTTCGAGACCCTGGACTATCCGGCGGTGATGCACTGCAAGTCCGGCGCGGACCGGGCCGGGGTGATGGCGGTGCTCTACGCCCATTTCCGCCTTGGCCAGCCGATCCGCGAGGCCATGTCCCAGCTCTCGGGCCGTTACCTGCACGTCAAGGCGGGCAAGACCGGCGTGATCGACTACGGCTTCGAACGCTACCTCTCCGACGGCGAACCCGCCGGCCTCAGCTACCTCGAATGGGTCCAGACCGACGCCTACGACCCCGCCAGGCTCAAGGCCGACTTCCACGCCCAATGGTGGGCGACCCTGCTGACGGACAAGCTGCTGCGGCGGGAGTAGGGGGGCGTGCTTCGACACGCGGCCTGCGGCCGCTACTCAGCATGACGAAGACTGTTGAATTCCAATAAATACAACAACTTCGGCATGCTGAGTAGGCGCGAAGCAGCTTGAAGCAAGCCCGCGCGAACCCCTCAGTGCTCGTGGTCGTGCCCGTCCTCGCTGGGGTCGAGCAGTTTGTGCGCGTGGATGATGAAATAGCGCACCAGGGCGTTGTCGACCGTGGCCTGGGCCTTGGCTTTCCAGGCGGTCCGCGCCTCGGCATAGCTCGGAAACGCGCCCACGAACTCCAGCTTGGAGAGGTCGCGGAAATCGTGGTCCGCGACGTCGATCAGCTCGCCGCCGATCACCAGGTGCAGCAGTTGTTTATCGCTCATCAACGCCTCCGCCAATCGCCCATCAGTCCCGCAGATTGATGGGCTGGACTCGCTCCAGGATCAACGGGTGCAGCGCCGGACCGGCGCAAACCAGGCTGCGCGCCTTCGGCGAGACCTGATTATAGCGAAAGCGCGCGCCCTTGTGATTGGTGACCAGGCAGCCGGCCTCGGTGGCGATCAGGTCGGCGGCGGCCAGGTCCCACTCGGCCTTGGACGACATCGCCAGGACCGCGTCGAAATCGCCGGCGGCGACCAGGCAGAGCCGATAGGCCACCGAATTGCGGCTGGCGGTGTTCATCGGCGGCCAGGGCCGGGGCCAGGCCGGATGGCGGAACATCGGGGCGTCGGCCAGCATGGCGCAGTTTTCGAGGTCGGCCGTGGTGCTCGGGTGGATCGGCGCGCCGTTGCGCCAGGCGCCCTGGCCGGCGACCGCGTAATAGGTTTCTTCGACGTCCGGGACGTGGAACACCCCGACCGAGGGCCGATCGCCATCGACCACCGCGATCGAGACGCCCCACCAGGGCTTGTCCTTGACGAAGGCGCTGGTGCCGTCGATCGGGTCGACCACGAACAGCCGCTGGCGTTTCAGCCGGTCCGAATCGTCGGCGGTTTCCTCCGACAGCCAGCCATAGTCCGGCCGCGCGGCGGTCAGCATGGATTTGAGCAACCCATCGAGCGCCAGATCGGCATTGCTGACCGGGGTGTTGTCCGGCTTGTTCTCGGTGGTCAGCCCCGCCGCGCGCATCTGGACCGCCAGTTGGCCGGCCTGGCGCGCCGCGTCTCGGATCAGGGCGAGGTCGCTTTCCAGCGCTTCGGTCATTTGCCCGCGATCGCCAGGGCGTCGACCAGCAGCGAGGGCGAATTCGACGCCCCCTGGATCTCCAGATCCGATCCGGCCACGACCCGGCGATAGATGTCGATCAGATTGCCCGCCACGGTGATTTCCGTGACGGGGTAGGCGAGCGCGCCGTCCTCGAACCAGTCGCCCGAGACGCCCACCGACCAGTCGCCGGTATTGGCGTTCAGCGACGGCCCGAACATCGAGGTGACCAGGAGCCCGCTCCCCGCGTCGCGCATCAGCGCGGCCACGTCCCGATCGCCCGGTTCGACGGTCAGGTTGGTGGTCGAAACGCCCGGCGCCCCGGCCAGGCCCCGCGAAGCGTGGCCGGTGGTCTCCAGGCCGAGCTGTTTGGCCGACGCGGTGTTGAGCAGCCAGGTGGTCAGCACGCCCTTGTCGATCAGGGCCGAGCGCCGGTTGGCCACGCCCTCGTCGTCGAAGCTTGACGAGCCGAGCCCGCGCCGTCGGTGCGGGTCCTCGGTCAGGGTGATATGCTCGCCGAACACCGCCTGGCCCAGCTTGTCCTTCAGGAACGAGGTGCCGCGCGCGATCGAGGGGCCGGAGATCGCGCCGATCAGCGGCCCGATCAGCGACATGGCCAGCCGGTTCTCGAAGATCACCGGGGCCGTGGTTGAAGCGATCTTGCGCGCGCCCAGGCGGGCCACCGCGCGCCGGCCAGCCTCCGCGCCGATCGCCTCCGCCTTGGGCAGGTCCGCCCGCCAGCGCGCGCCGCGCCCCTCTCCGCTGCGCTCCATGCCGGCGCCCTCGCCGGCGATGGCCGTGGCCGAGAGCGACGAGCCGGTGGCGCTGTGCGAGCCGGAAAACCCGGCGCTGGTCACCAGCCGCCAGCGCGACGCCGACCAACTGGCCGAACCGCCGTCGCTATTGGTCACCCCGGCGACCGCCCGGGCGGCCTGTTCGCCGATCCGCGCCTGGTCCTCCAGCGTGGTGGGGGAGGGTTCCTCCGGATCGAACAGGTCCAGGTCCGGGCCGCCGTCCCGCGCCAGCCGGTCGTCCGGCGCCAGCCCGGCATAGGGGTCCTCCGGCGCCAGGCGGGCCATGGCCACCACGCGCTCGATCAGCTTGGCGCGCGCCTCGGCCGAGATGTCGGAGCCGGACACCGTCGCCTGGCGCCGGCCGATGAAGACGCGCAGGCCCAGGTCGCGGGCCTCCTCGCGCTCGACCTCTTCCAGCTTGTCCATGCGGACATTGATCGACAGGGATTGGCGTTCGGCCAGCACGGCCTCGGCCGCGTCGGCGCCGGCCTTCCGCGCCGCCGCCACGACGTCGTGCAACAGGTTTTCATCCATGGGCGGGTTATGGGGTCGCGAAGCCGGCGCCGCAACAGGGGAGATGAATTCGCCTCTAAAAGCCTATCCCCCTCGATGGGGGAGAGGTTTGGAGTGGGGGCGAGGCCGCTGGTGGTGACGGAAAAATCGCGTGAGACGCCTCCCACGTTCTTCGCCCCAACCTTGTGCGTTCACCCCCATCCCAAACCCTTCCCCCATCAAGGAGGAAGGGCTTTAGCGACTTCCCAATTTCCCTCCCGCGCCCCACATGCGATCAAACGCCGCGCAACCCAGGAAAAGACCCGCCATGGACTACGTCAATCTCGGCAAGACCGGCCTCAAGGTCTCCCGGCTCTGCCTCGGCTGCATGAGCTTCGGCTCGTCCAAGTGGCGCCCCTGGGTGCTGGAAAACGACGACGCCCGGCCGTTCGTGCAAAAGGCCCTGGAGGGCGGCGTCAACTTCTTCGACACCGCCGACATCTATTCGCTGGGCGAGAGCGAGACGGTGGTCGGCCAGGCGCTCCAGGACTTCGCCAAGCGCCACGAGGTGGTGATCGCCACCAAGGTTCACGGCCCGATGGGCCAGGACGTCAACAATCGCGGCCTCAGCCGCAAGCACATCATGGACAGCATCGACCGCAGCCACACGCGGCTGCGGACCGACTATGTCGACCTCTACCAGATCCACCGGTTCGACTATGAGACCCCGATCGAGGAGACGCTGGAGGCGCTGAACGATGTCGTGCGCGCGGGCAAGGCCCGTTATATCGGCGCCTCGTCCATGTACGCCTGGCAGTTCGCCAAGATGCTCTCGACCAGCGAGAAGCACGGCTGGGCCCGCTTCGTCTCGATGCAGCCCCAGTACAACCTCGTCTACCGCGAGGAGGAGCGCGAGATGCTGCCGCTCTGCCGCGCCGAGGGCGTCGGCGTGATCCCCTGGTCGCCGCTGGCCCGCGGCTTCCTGGCCGGCGGCCGCGCCGAACCGGGCCAGGGCGATACCGAACGCGCCCGCACCGACGAATTCTCCCCCCGGCTCTATTACCGCGAGCCGGACTTCAAGGTGGTCGAGGCCCTGGACGGCGTCGCCAAGGCCCGCGGCGTCTCCAACATGCAGGTCGCCCTGGCCTGGGTCCTGAAAAACCCCGCCGTGACCTCGCCGATCATCGGAACCTCGAAACCGCACCATTTGGATGACGCCCTGGGCGCGTTCTCGATCCAACTGACCGACGACGAGATCAAGACGCTGGAGGGGCCGTACCAGCCGAAGCCGGTGCTGGATCACGTGTGAGATGTGAGGCCGAATCCCACACTCCTGGGCCTGTCGAAACACGCACCTTCCCTAAACCGCCCCCTGCGCCACCGCATTGAGCCGCGCATAGGTTCCGCCCTTGGCCACTAGGTCGCCGTGGCGGCCTTCCTCGACCACGCGGCCGTCCTGGAACACCAGGATGCGGTCGGCGTGACGGATGGTCGACAGGCGGTGGGCGATGACGATGGTGGTCCGGCCGCGCATCAGGTCCTCGGTCGCGGCCTGGACGTCGCGCTCGGTCTCCACGTCCAGCGAGGAGGTGGCCTCGTCCAGGACCAGGATCGGCGCGTCGGCCAGGAAGGCCCGGGCGATGGCCACCCGCTGGCGCTCGCCGCCCGACAGCTTCACCCCCCGCTCGCCGACCAGGGTCCGGTACCCCAGCGGCAGGCGCGCGATGAAGTCGTGGGCGCGGGCGCGGCGGGCGGCCAGTTCGACCTCCGCCAGCGTCGCGTCCGGCCGGGCATAGGCGATGTTCTCCGCGATGGTGCGGTGGAACAGGGCCGGGTCCTGCGGCACCACGGCGATGCCGCGGCGCAGGGAGCCTTGCGCGACCGTCGCGATGTCCTGGCCGTCGATCACGATCCGGCCGCCCTGCACGTCATAGAGCCGCTGGACCAGCTTGACGAAGGTCGACTTGCCCGAGCCCGTGGCGCCGACCAGGGCCAACCGCTCCCCCGGCGCGATGCGCAGGGAGAACCGGTCATAGATCGGCGTTTCGGCGGTCTTGTAGCGGAAGGTGACGTCCTCGAAGACCACCTCGCCGGACTCGCCGGCGAATGGCCCCGCGTCCGGCGCGTCGGGAACCTGGGGCCCCATCCTGGCGAAACGCGCCACGTCCTCGACGTCCGCCAGGGCCCGCTGGGCCATGCGGATATTGTCGCCGATATTGCGCAGATAGCCGCTCATCAGCATGAACGAGGTGATCACGAAGGCCACGTCGCCAGCGCTCGCCCGGCCCTGGGTCCAGCGCCATACGAGCAGGCCGGTCAGGCCCGCCTGGAGCACCGACAGCATGATGCTGTGGACCAGCCAGGCGTCGGTATAGCGATTCCAGGTGACCAGGGTCGCCTGGCGCCAGGTGCGGATAACCCCGGCGATCCGCTTCTCCTCGCGCGCCTCGGCCCCGAAGCCCTTGACGGTCGGGTTGGCGGAAATCGAGTCGGCCAGGCTGGCGCCGATCCGGGAGTCCAGCGCCACCGAGCGCATCTGCGCCTTGCGGACATAGAGGTTGGAAAACAGGATGTTCGACGCGATGTAGAGCGCCACCATGGCCATGGAAAAAGCGCCGACCAGCGGCCACCGCAGCAGCATCTGGATCGACAGCCCGATCAGCACGACCAGCGCCGGCCCGATCCACCAGATGATGGCGTCGGCGGCCGTGTCATAGCCCCACATGGCCCGCGAAAGCTGGCGCACGGTCGCGCCGGCGAAGGTGTCGGCGTGCCAGTCGGCCGAGAAGGATTGGACCTTCTTGAAGCCTTCGATGGTGATCTCTTCCATGGTCTGGGCGGCCAGCGAATTCCAGAACCGGTTGCCCACGTTGCGGACCAGCGAATTCATCAGATAGACGCCGACAAAAATCCCCCAGGCGGCCCAGGCGTCGCCCGCGTCGCCGCGGCCGCGTAGAACGGCGTCGACCAGCCGCTGCGAGGCGCCCGGCACCTGCAACTCGAACCCGATCCCCACGAGGGAGAAGGTTATGGTGGCGGCGAGTTTCCATCGCCGTCGGCGCCAATAGCCGCCGATAAAGCCGAGAACCTGGCCGTTGGTGAGGGTCCGCTTGCGGAACTCCCCACTGTCCTCGTCGAAAATCTGGTCGCTCATCGGTTCGGTTCCCTGACCCGCATGGAGGTCAGGCCGAAGCCGGATGCGAGCCTAGTGTGTCATTTTCGGATGTACGGGGCGCCGAAAGAGGCGTGACCCGCATACGCCGCGAGGGCCGCCATCACGGCGCCGCGCGTCTTGAAGGAGCAGATGTGGGTCATGGGATCATCGTCCTCCGCTTGGCCGCCATGGTCAACAGCATCGTCGCGGTCGACCGGGTCGGCGCAGTCCGGTGTCGCAAGAAAGACACGCCCGTGATCCAGTAGAGCGATCCCGTATTCATAGCCTTCATCTGTCTGTTCCGCCACCGCGAAGGCTTCGCGGCTGCCGTCGAGGGTGATCGGGGTCAACAGCGCCCGGTGGCTTTCCCCGATCAGCCCGCCCGCCTCGATCGGCTCGATCCGGTACCAGCCGTCCGAGCCCAGGCTGACGCGATAGCGCGCGTCCTCGCCGTCGCGCTGATAGGTCCCGTCCTCGATCGGATGCGCCGCGGCGTCCGGATCGAGCAGCAGGGCGGGGGAGGCGTAGCAGGCGGCCAGGACGAGCGCGCCGACGATCATCACCAGAACTCTTACCCACGCCACATCGCACTCCAGTGTTCGCGGTCGCTTCACTATCATTGCGCCCCCTCTGGGGGAGCTGGCGCGAAGCGCCGGAGGGGGCTTTCTTCGGCTCCGTCACTATGCGCCGCAAGGCCCCCTCCACCACGCTACGCGTGATCCCTCTTCCCCAACGGGGAAGGAATTGGAGTCCGGGCGGCCTCGGTCGCTGGACTTCGGCGTGCGGATATCGACATTGCGGCCATGACCGCGCCTCTGCCCGACGCCCTGCCGACCAACTGGGTCGACCGCCACGCGCCGATGGCCTTGCGGCCCTGGCTGAAGCTGGGGCGCTTCGACCGGCCGGTCGGGATCTGGCTCCTGATGCTGCCGGGCTGGCAGGCGATCGCGCTGGCCGCCGCCATGCGCGGCGCGTGGCCTGGGCCGCGTCTGCTGATCGAGTTCGCGCTCGGCGCCGCGCTGATGCGGGCGGCGGGCTGCGCCTTCAACGACATCGTCGACCGCGACATCGACGCCAAGGTGGCGCGCACCGCCGCCCGCCCCGTCGCCTCGGGCGAGATCAGCGTCGCCCAGGCCGCGGCATTCGTCGTGGCCTGCAGTCTGGTCAGCCTTGGCCTGCTCCTGACCATGGGGCGGCTGGCGATCGGTCTCGGCGCCGCTTCGCTGGCCCTGGTCGCCGCCTATCCGTTCATGAAGCGGATCACCTGGTGGCCCCAGGCCTGGTTGGGCCTGACCTTCAACTGGGGCGCGCTTCTGGGTTTCGCGGCGGCCACCGGCGCCGTGGGTCCGCCCGCCATCCTGCTCTACGCATCGGGCGTGTTCTGGACCCTCGGCTATGACACCATCTACGCGGTCCAGGACCTGGAGGACGACGCCCTGGCCGGCGTCAAATCCTCGGCCCGGCGCTTAGGCGACGCCGCGCCGCGCGCCGTCCTGGCCTTCTATCTGATCGCCATCGCCCTGGTTCTCGGTTGCGGCGACATCGCCGGCCTCGGGCCGGTCTTCCCCTTCATCCTGACCGGCTACGGCGCCCACCTGGCCTGGCAGGCTCGCCGCCTGCGCCTGGATAACCCGGCCGCGGCCCTGGCCCTGTTCAAGTCCAACCGCGACGCCGGCC
Organism: Caulobacteraceae bacterium; assembly: GCA_036272715.1. Lineage (GTDB taxonomy): Bacteria > Pseudomonadota > Alphaproteobacteria > Caulobacterales > Caulobacteraceae > Poindextera. Next base: position 51,810 of record DATAYD010000033.1, read on the forward strand.
TGATCCTGTTCCTCGCCCTGATGGCGGGATCGTGGCACGCCCCGGCGCGGTTGTTCGGGTTGTTGAAAGGGTAGCGCGTGCTTCGACACGGCTGCTACGCAGCCTACTCAGGCTGAAGAATATTGTGGAATTCCAATATCTTCGTCATGTTGAGTAGGGCGCATCGCGCCCGTGTCGAAGCACGCACCATCGCCGCGCCGGTTGCTCCAGCCCCCCGAAGGCCCATTTTATACGCATGTCCGTCGCCGCCCGCGTCAGCCCCAAGGACTATTTCACCGCCGAGGAGTGGGCCACGCTGACCCCGCGCTCGTCGTGGAAAGGGCTGGCGCTCGTGGCCCATTGCTGGGCGACCATCTTCGCGGCGGGGGCCATGGCCGTAATCTGGCCGATCACCATTCCCCTGGCCGTCATGATCATCGGCGCGCGCCAGCTCGGCCTCGCCATCCTGATGCACGACGCCGCCCACGGCGCCCTGCACCCGAACCCGCGGGTCAATGACTGGGTCGGCGAGTGGCTGTGCAGCCCGGCGGTCGAGCGCTACCGCAAATACCACCTGGCCCACCACAAGTTCGCGCAGCAGGCCGAGGACCCCGATCTGGTCCTCTCCGCGCCGTTCCCGATCACCCGCGCCTCGCTGCGCCGTAAGATCATCCGCGACCTGACCGGTCAGACCTTCTTCAAGCAGCGCTTCGGCGGCGCCTACAGGCGGGTCAAGGCCAGCAAGAGCCTGGGACAGGCGCTTCGCGAGATCGGCAAGGAGGCGGTCCACCAGCGCCGCTTCCTGATCGGCAACCTGGCCGGCCTCCTGGTCCTTTGCCTCGCCGGCTACGGGTGGACCTGGTTCGTACTCTGGATGCTGCCGATGGCGACCTGGTATCCGCTGGTCACCCGCCTGCGCAATATCGCCGAGCACGCCTGCGTGGCCAAGGACGAGCCCGACCCCCTGCGCCACGCCCGCACCACCCAGGCCAATCCGATCGAGCGCCTGCTGATCGCGCCCTATTACGTGAACTACCATTGCGAACATCACATGTTCATGCATCTGCCCTGCTACAGCCTGCCCCGCGCGCACCGGATCCTGAAGGCCAGGGGCGTCGCGGAGCGGATGCTGGTGGAGCGCGGCGGCTACGTCGCGGTGCTGGCGGCGGCTTCGGCGGCATGACGGCCGCGGCCGCTATTACCGACCGCCGCGCCTTCATCCTCGCCAACACCCATATCCAGAACCCGCCCCACACGCCCGAACTGCGCCTGCACCTCGCCGACGAGATCACCCCGATCTGGCGGCTGACCGAGGCGGAACTGGACAGGATCGGCCTGCCGCCGCCGTTCTGGGCCTTCGCCTGGGCCGGCGGCCAGGCGCTCGCCCGCTATCTGCTGGACCACCCGGGCGAGGCGGCCGGCCGGCGGGTCGTCGACTTCGCCTCCGGTTCGGGGCTCGTCGCCATCGCGGCCATGAAGGCCGGCGCGGCGAGCGCCCTGGCCGCCGACATTGACGGTTTCTGCGCCGCCGCGGTCGCGGTCAACGCCGCGGAGAACGGGGTTGAGGTCGCCTTCACGGACCGGGACCTGCTGGACGCGCCGCCGCCGGACTGCGACCTGATCACCGCCGGCGACATCTGCTACGAAAAACCCTTGGCCGAGCGGGTGCTGGCCTGGCTAGCCCTCGCCCACGCGCGTGGGAGCCGCGTCCTGATCGGCGATCCCGGCCGCGCCTATTTCCCCAGGCAGGGCCTGGTCCGCCTGGCCGAATACCAGGTCGAGACCACCCGCGAACTCGAGGACATGGCGGTGAAGAAGACCGGCGTGTGGACCTTCCCGGACTGAAGCCTATGTTTCCGAAAGACCGGAGGCGCCCGTGACCGAAGAAGAGTTCCGCGCCATCCTCATGGCCTTCCCCGGCGTGGAGGAGGGAACCTCCCACGGCCAGCCGGCCTTCCTGGTGCGCGGCAAGTTCCTGACCCGCCTGCGCGGCGAGGACCGGAGCGTGGTGCTTTTGGACGTCGGGTTCGATGAACGCGACCTCCTGATGGAGGCCGAACCCGAAACCTTCCACACCACCGAACACTACCGCAACTACCCCTCCGTCCTGGCCCGCCTCGCCAACATCCACCCTGACGCCCTGCGCGGCCTGCTCGAACGCCGTTGGCGGAAAGTGTCGCTGAAGAAAATGGTCAAGGCCTGGGACGAATGCCGAAAAGCGGGCTGACGCCGAGGGCGCGGGCGCTCCGCGAAACCCAGACTGGTGTCGAGCAGTTGCTCTGGAGCAAACTGCGAAACCGTCAACTGGGCGGGTGGAAGTGGAAGCGCCAGGTTCCGCGAGGGCCGTACATCGTGGATTTCCTATGGGTTGAGGCGGGCCTCGTCGTCGAACTCGACGGCGTCTGCGAAACCATCTTCGCCGCCTATGGCCGCAATCACCCCTGAACCCTCGATTCACGCTGTAGAGAACCCTCGCCCCACGCAGTGGGGAGAGGGCAGGGTGAGGGGTGGTCCCGCGCTCCGCTGCGCTTCCTGAGAGATCGCGGCGGCGGCGCCAACCCCTCACCCTGCCCTCTCCCCCGCGAAGAGCGGGGGAGAGGGTTCAAGAGCGGCGCCCGACGCGGCAAGTTCTGGACGGCGGATTTCGACTTTGCTTTATGCGCGCCATGGCCGCGCGTCGAAGCACCCCGTCACGTCTGTCCCTGATCATCGACGGCGCCGTGCTGGTTCTTCCGCTGGTCGCCGGCGCGATCACCGCGGGTTTCCGCCGCGCCGTCGGCGTGACCGGCTGATGGCCTATCGCTCGCTCAGGGACTTCATCGCCAAGTTAGAAGCCGCCGGCGAACTGGTCCGGGTCGCCGAGCCGGTCTCGACGGTGCTGGAAATGACCGAGATCTGCACCCGCCTGCTGGCCACGGGCGGCCCGGCCGTGCTGTTTGAAAACCCGATCCGCGCCGATGGGACCGTCTCGCCGATCCCCTGCCTCGCCAACCTGTTCGGCACGGTGCGGCGGGTGGCCATGGGCGTCACCCTGGACGATGTCGAGCGCACCACCGCCAAGGATCTGCGCGAGGTCGGCGAGCTCCTGGCCTTCCTGCGCCAGCCGGAGCCGCCGCGGGGGCTGAAGGACGCCATGGGCATGCTGCCCCTGGCCAGCACCGTCATGGGCATGCGGCCCAAGACCGTGAAGACCGCGCCGGTCCAGGAGGTTGTGTTCACCGGCGACGACATCGACCTTTCGCAACTGCCGATCCAGACCTGCTGGCCCGGCGAGCCGGCGCCGCTGATCACCTGGCCGCTGGTGGTGACCAAGGGGCCGTCGGAGAGCCGCGAGGACGACTTCAACCTCGGCATCTACCGGATGCAGGTGATCGGCAAGGATCGCTGCATCATGCGCTGGCTGGCGCATCGGGGCGGGGCGCAACATCACCGCCGCTGGAAAGCGGCCGGCAAGCCCGAGCCGCTGCCGGCCTGCGCTGTGCTTGGCGCCGATCCCGGCATGATCCTGGCGGCGGTGACGCCGGTGCCGGACACGCTTTCGGAATACCAGTTCGCCGGCCTGCTGCGCGGCGCCAAGGCTGAGCTGGTCCCGGCCCGGACCGTGCCGCTGCTGGTCCCCGCCGAGGCCGAGATCGTGCTCGAGGGCCATGTCCTCTTGGACGAATACGCCGACGAAGGCCCCTACGGCGACCACACCGGCTATTATAACGCGGTCGAGCGTTTTCCGGTGTTCCAGGTCACCGCCGTGACCATGCGAAAAAAACCGATCTACCTGACCACCTTCACCGGCCGCCCGCCGGACGAACCCAGCGTGCTCGGCGAGGCCCTGAACGAGGTCTTCATCCCGCTGCTCCAGCAGCAGTTCCCCGAGATCGTCGATTTCTGGCTGCCGCCGGAGGGCTGCAGCTATCGGATCGCGGTGGTGTCGATCAAGAAGGCTTATCCTGGCCACGCCAAGCGCGTGATGCTGGGCGTGTGGTCCTATCTGCGCCAGTTCATGTACACCAAGTGGGTGATCGTGGTGGACGAGGGGATCGACGCCCGCGACTGGAAGGACGTGATGTGGGCCATCTCGACCCGCATGGACCCGGCCCGCGACATCACCGTGATCGAGAACACCCCGATCGACTATCTGGACTTCGCCTCCCCGGAATCCGGCCTGGGCTCCAAGGTCGGCCTCGACGCCACCGACAAATGGCCGCCGGAGACGCACCGCGAATGGGGCAGGCCGCTGGCGATGGATCCAGAAGTGGTGAAGGCGGTGACCGAGAAATGGGGGCGGCTGGGGTTGCCGGGGTGAAAACCCTTCCCCCTCGATGGGGAAGGGCAGGGATGGGGGTGAACGCAGGCGGTTAGGGTGAAGAACGCGGGAGACGCCTACAGCCTCCATTTCGTCAGCGCCAGCATCCGCATCCCCACTCCAGCCTCTCCCCCATCGAGGGGAGAGGTTTTTGCTCCCTACGCCTCCAACCGCCCATCCCCGATCGCGGCCGGGTCGAACCGGTACAGCACCTCCGGATCCGGCTGTTCGAAGTCGTCGCGGATCTCGGACGGCGCCAGGGTGTGCAGGATGTGGCGGATCACCGCCAGGCGCGCCTCCTTCTTGCGGTCGGTGTGGACGCAATACCAGGGCGCGAACGCCGTGTGCGTCTTCAGCAGCATCTCGTCGCGCGCATCGGAATAGGCCTTCCATTTCTTCTGGGCCACGCCATCCAGGTCGCTGACCTTGAGCCGCTTCAGGGGATCCGTGCGGCGCGCGTCCAGCCGTTTGGCCTGTTCTTTCTTGGAGATGTCCAGCCAGAACTTGATGATGCGGATGTCGGTCTCGATCAGCATGCGTTCGAATACCGGCGCGTCGCGCAGGAAATCCGCCTGTTCGCCGCGGCTCGAGAAATCCATCACCACTTCGACGCCGGCGCGATTGTACCAGGAGCGATTGAAGATCACGATCTCGCCGGCCGCTGGCAGAAACTGGGCATAGCGCTGGAAATACCATTCCGAGCGCTCGCGGTCAGACGGCTTGGGCAGGGCGGCGACGCGGGTGTTGCGGGGCGCCAGGTGCTCGGTGATCCGCTTGATCGCGCCGTCCTTGCCGGCCCCGTCGCGACCCTCGAAGATGACCAGCACCTTCTCGCCGTGCGCCATCGCCCATTGCTGGTGACGCACCAGGCCGGTCTGTAATTTGATCAGTTCGGGCTTGTAGTGGGGAAATCTTGTTTTCTTACTCATGGGGTCTCCGTAGAAGTGGCGGCGATTTTGCCTGCGCTAGGATGTAGCCTTCCACCCCCCAATGCGTCATGACCGGCCCCCGGGGACGCGCCGCTGACGCGGTCCGCCCGAGGGCAGGCTCTTGTGCCGGTCACCCATTCCGTGAAGCTTCGAGTTTCAAATTTCCATCCGTATTCGTATCGGAACATTCACGGAACGGGCCGCCGCGACAAGCGCGGCGATGACGAGAGGGACAGCCATCGCGATCCTCGAACGCACCCATCCGCCGCGCGCGCCGCTAGAGAAGAGCCCATGATTCGACTGTTCGTTCCCGACCGGCTGGCGCCCGGCGCCGATGTCGCGCCCTCGGCGGACCAGGCCCGCTATCTGACCACGGTGATGCGCCGGAGCGTCGGTGACGAACTGGCCCTATTCAACGGCCAGGACGGGGAGTGGCGCGCGGTCCTGGCCGAGGCGTCCAGGCGCGGTTGCCGGCTGCGGATCGAGGCCCAGACCCGACCCCAGACCACCGGTCCCGACCTCGACCTGGTGATCGCCCTGGTCAAGCGGGCGCGGCTGGAGACCATCGTCGAAAAGGCCGCGGAACTGGGCGCGCGGCGCGTGCGCCTGGCGATCACCCGCCTCACCAATGCGGACCACATCCGGCTCGAACGCCTGCGGGCCATTGCCGTCGAGGCGGCCGAACAGACCGGCCGGCTGGACGTTCCCGTCATCCTGCCGCCGGAAAAGCTCGACCGGCTGCTGGCCGAATGGGACCCGGACCGCCGCCTGATGTTCTGCGACGAGGGCGGCGACGCGCGGCCGGTTCCGGACGCCCTGGCGGGCGCGGCCCGGGGCGCGCCCTGGGCCGTGCTGATCGGACCCGAGGGCGGCTTTTCTCCCGAGGAACGCGCCCAGCTCCGCGGCCAGGGCCATGTCACGCCGGTGACGCTCGGCCCCCGTATCCTGCGCGCCGATACGGCGGCGATCAGCGCGCTCAGCCTTTGGCAGGCCACGCTTGGGGATTGGAGCGTGGGGCCGGCCTCTTAAGCCCGCCTCTTGAGCAATGCTCGACAGGCGCCTACTTGCTGTCGGCTTAGTATCGCGCCGGATCGGGGACGCCGCCTCGCTCGGGTACGGCCCTCCGGGGCTCTTTGGGGAGGTGACATGGCCGAAACCGCGCTGGACGACGCCGTGCGCGATGGGCGCTGTTTGACGGTCGACGACCTCGCCGGGCATATGGCCTCGGGCTGCAAGCCCGAAACCGAGTTCCGGATCGGTTCCGAACATGAAAAGTTCGTCTTCCACACCGGGACTCATGAGCCGGTCGAATATGGAGCCGACGCGCGAGGGCGCGGCGGCATTCAGGCCTTGCTGGAAGGCCTGACGCGGTTCGGCTGGACCGGCGTCTATGAAGACAATGTCCATGGCCACACCCTGATCGCCCTGCAGCGCGGCGGCGCCAATATCAGCCTGGAGCCGGGCGGCCAGTTCGAACTTTCGGGCGCGCCGCTCGACAGCGTGCACGGGGTCTGCGAGGAGACCACCCAGCACCTGGACGAGGCCAAGGCGGTCGGCGAGGAACTCGGCCTGGGCTTCCTGGCGCTCGGCTATTCCCCGCTCTGGACGCGCGCCGAGGTCCCGGTCATGCCCAAGGCCCGCTACGACATCATGCGCGCCTATATGCCCAAGGTCGGCAAGCTCGGCCTGGACATGATGCTGCGCACCTCGACCGTCCAGGCCAATCTGGATTTCTCGTCCGAGGCCGACATGATCGCCAAGTTCCGGGTCAGCCTGGCGCTGCAGCCGATCGCGACGGCCCTGTTCGCCAATTCCCCCTTCGTCGACGGCAAGCCGAGCGGGCTGCTCTCCAGCCGCGCCCATGTCTGGACCGATACCGATCCGAATCGCACCGGCATGCTGGATTTCGTATTCGCCGACGGCTTCGGCTTCGACGCCTATGCCCGCTACGCCCTTGATGTGCCGATGTATTTCATCAAGCGTGACGGGCGATATATCGACGCGACCGGCCTGTCGTTCCGCGACTTCATCAAGGGCGAGTCGCCGGCGCGCTCCGGCGACCGGGCGACCTTGAAGGACTGGAGCGAACATCTCTCGACCATTTTTCCCGAGGTCCGCCTGAAGACCTATCTGGAGATGCGCGGCGCCGACACGGGGCCGCAGCCCCGGCTGTGCGCCCTGGCCGCGCTCTGGATCGGCTTGTTCTATGACCAGGCTGCGTTGGCCGCGGCCTGGGACCTGTGCAAGGATTGGAGCACCGAGGACCACAACCAGTTGCGCGCCGATGTCGCCCGGTTGGGTTTGAAGGCCCAGGTCGGCGGCCGGCCGGTCCGCGACGTGGCGCGCGACGTGGTGGCGATCGCCCGCGAAGGCCTGAAGAATCGTGGCCGGCTGAACGGCTCGATGTCCGACGAGCGCGGCTATCTGGCCGAACTGGAAGAGATCCTCGACAGCGGCCTGACCCCCGCCGAACGCCTCCTGGAACTCTATCACGGCCCCTGGCGCGGCCAGATCAGCCCGGTGTTCGAGGCGGCGGCGTATTAATCCCTTAATCCCTTCTCCCACAAGGGGAGAAGGGTCCCCCTGCGCGCCCTCCCGCTAAAGCGCGCCCGTGTCCTTGTAGGGCCGGTCGATGCCCGATGGCTCTTTCAGCGGTTCGTCCACATTGGCCGGCCAATGATCCAACTGGCTGCTGCCCGAGCCCGAATCGGTGTGTTCGATCACGTCGCGGATGAATTCGGGGGCGACGCTGTCGTCGATCTCGATGATTTCGACCTGGTTGGGATAGAACGCCACATGGTCCTTGATCCGCGCCATGGCCGGATAGGGCGCCTCGTAGGTCCAGACCGCGTTTTCCGAGATCTCGCCGTCGCGGGCGATGCTGTAATAGGACGCGTCGCCCTTATAGGGGCAGTGGGTGCTGTGGTCGGTGCGCGACAGGTACATCATCGCCACGTCCTCGCGCGGGATGTACTGCACCGGTTTGTAGCTGGCCTCCTTCAGGACCAGGGCGTGCTCGGTGTCGGCGATCACATGGCCGCCGCGCAGCACCTGCACGCGCCTCGGGTTGAGGGTGATCGTGATCGGATGATCGGGTCCTGGGAGCTTCATGGTTTCGGCCTCCTGATACAGTGAAACGCGGACCGTCCCTTGGGCGATCCCACTCGCCCGGTCAGACGCTGGTGCCCCCGACGGTCAGGCCGGTGATCTTCAGGCTGGGCTGGCCCACGCCCACCGGGACGCTCTGCCCGGCCTTGCCGCAGACCCCGACGCCGGGATCGAAGTCGAAATCGTCGCCGATCATCGCCACCCGAGTCAGGGCGCTCGGCCCATCCCCGATCAGGGTCGCGCCCTTGACCGGCGCGGTGATCCTGCCGTCCTCGACCAGATAGGCCTCGGTGCACTGGAACACGAACTTGCCATTGGTGATATCGACCTGGCCGCCGCCGAAATTGGCGCAATAGAGCCCGCGCTTCATCGAGGCGATCATCTCCTCGCGCGGCGTGGTCCCGTTCAGCATGCCGGTATTGGTCATCCGGGGCATCGGCATATGGGCGTAGGACTGGCGCCGACCGTTGCCGGTGGGCGCCTGGCCGGTCAGCCGCGCGCTCATCCGGTCGTGCATATAGCCGACCAGGACGCCGTCCTCGATCAGGATGGTGCGCTCGGTGGGCGTGCCTTCGTCATCGATGGTCAGCGAGCCGCGCCGGCCGTTGAGCGAGCCGTCGTCGAATACGGTGACGCCCGGCGCGGCCACCCGCTCGCCGATCCGCCCGGAAAAGGCGCTGACGCCCTTGCGGTTGAAGTCGCCCTCCAGCCCGTGGCCGACCGCCTCGTGCAGCAGCACGCCGTTCCAGCCCGGGCCCAGCACCACGTCCATCTCGCCCGCGGGGCAGGCGATGGCGTCGAGATTGAGCAGGGCCTGGCGCAGCGCCTCCTCGACCTGCTCCTTCCACCGTTCCGGCGTGATCCAGACATCGAAGCCCGCGCGGCCGCCGGCGCCGGAATTGGCGCTCTCGCGCCGCCCGTCACGCTCGACCGTCACCGAGACGTTCAGCCGCGCCAGCGGGCGGATATCGCGCACCAGCCGGCCATCGGCGCGCAGGATCTCGACGATCCGCCGCTCGCCGGCCAGGGAGGTCGCCACCTGGACCACGCGCGGGTCGCGGGCGCGGGCGAAGGCGTCGATTTCCTGCAGGAGGGCGATCTTGTCGGAGAAGGCGGGGGCGGCGAGGGGGTTTTCGTCGCCATAGCGGCGCTCGTTGGTGGCTCGCGGCCCCTCGGCCATCACCCCGGCATAGCCCCGCTTGGCCAGGGCGGCCGATTCGGCGGCGCGCCCGAGCGCGGCCTCGGAGATCTCCGAGGCGTGGGCGTAGCCGGCGGTCTCGTCCGCCACCACCCGAAGCCCGAATCCCTCGCCCGAATCATAGGACGCCGATTTCAGCCGGCCGTCGTCGAACAGCAGGTGCTCGCTCTCGGAGCGCTCGACGAACAGCTCCCCGTCGTCCGCCCCGCTGAGCGCGTCCCCCAGCAGGGTCTGCGCGCGGCGCAAATCCACGCCGGCGCCTTCCAGGATAGAGGGAGCGGGTTGATGCACGGTCATGAAAAGCTTCCGGATGGGGGTGGTTTCGCCATCAACATAGGCGCGCGGCGGCTGAAGCGAAACCTTCGCCCGTGTCGGGCCGCCAATCGTCTTGGCAATGCGGGACAGAGCGCGTATGCACGCCCCGAGGCGGGGGGCTGGGGGCGATGATCCATGCGAGCGCATGGGTTGAAACGCCGTCAACGTCCAGGCCTGGGCCTGGAAGCCAAGTCCGCGGCGATGAGCACGGACGAGGCCGCCGGGACCCCGGCGTAGCGGATCGTGAGGACATGAGGGCTGACGTTTTGTTGAAGCGAGGGCCGCGGGCCGACACCTGGAAGACCTGGGCCGCGTGGAAGAGCCGGGCCGCGAAGATCGGAATGGCCGCGCTGGCGACGGGGATCAGCGTTCAGGCGCGCGCCGACGAGTTGATCGGGCAACCGACTCCCGGCGGGATCGGGCTCCAGCCGGCCGCGTCGATCATGAAGCACAAGGCGGCGTTCTTCCATAACGTCATCCTGCTGCCGATCATCACCGCCATCAGCCTGCTGGTCCTGGCCCTGCTGCTCATCATCGTCGTGCGCTACAACACGCGCGCCAATCCGACGCCGGCGAAGTGGAGCCACAATACCGTCGTCGAGGTCATCTGGACCACCGTGCCGGTGCTGATCCTGATGTTCATCGCCATCTTCTCGTTCCAGTTGCTCTACGCCTACAACACCATGCCCAAGCCCGGCTTGACTGTGAAGGTGACCGGCTATCAGTGGTATTGGGGTTACGAATATCCGGACCAGAAGCTGTCTGAATATACCTCCAATGTGCTGTCCGAAGCCGACGCCAAGGCCAAGAACCTCCCTTACCTGCTGGAGACCGACCATCCGATGGTCGTGCCGGTGCACACCAATGTGCGCCTGCTGATCACGGGCGCCGATGTGATCCATGATTTCGGCTTGCCCGCCTTCGGACTCAAGACCGACGCCGTGCCCGGCCGGGTGAACCAGACCTGGTTCAACGCCGAACGGGTCGGCACCTTTTATGGCCAATGCGATCAGCTCTGCGGGACCAACCACGCGTTCATGCCGATCGAGGTCAAGGTCGTGACCCAACCGGAATTCGATGCCTGGATGGCCTCGCAGAAGTCCCCGGCGCCCGCCGCCCCCGCGTCTCCCGCTGTTCCGCAGAAAGTGGCCGCCGCCGCCACCGTCGCGCAGCACTGATTGATAGAGAGTCCAGATCATGGCGACCGCCGATCACACCGCCGACCACGGTCACGCTCACGATGACGGGCACGGCTACGCTCACACCCCGCCGTTCTTTGTGCGCTGGTTGTTCTCGACCAACCACAAGGACATCGGCACGCTCTACATCCTGTTCGCCATCATGGCCGGGATCATCGGCGGGGGCCTGTCGGGCCTGATCCGCTGGGAACTGGCCCATCCGGGCATCCAGGTCTTCACCGACAAGGGCGTCCTGGGCTCGGGCATGTTCATCGGGCACCACGGCTATAATGTCGCGGTCACCGCCCACGGCCTGATCATGATCTTCTTCATGGTCATGCCCGCCATGATCGGCGGGTTCGGCAACTGGTTCGTGCCGCTGATGATCGGCGCGCCGGACATGGCGTTCCCGCGCATGAACAACATCTCGTTCTGGCTGCTGGTCGCGTCCTTCGGCCTGCTGCTGACCTCGGCCTTCGTCGACGGCGGCCCGGGTATCGGCTTCGGCGGCGGCTGGACCATCTATCCGCCGCTCTCGACCACCGGTCACACCGGGCCGGCGATGGACTTCGCCATCCTGTCGATCCACCTGGCCGGGGCCTCCTCGATCCTGGGCGCGATCAACTTCATCACCACCATCTTCAACATGCGCGCCCCGGGCATGACCCTGCACCGGATGCCGCTGTTCGTCTGGTCGATCCTGGTCACCGTGTTCCTGCTGCTGCTGTCGCTGCCGGTCCTGGCCGGCGCCATCACCATGCTGCTGACCGACCGCAATTTCGGCACCCACTTCTTCGACCCGGCCGGCGGCGGCGACCCGATCATGTTCCAGCATCTGTTCTGGTTCTTCGGCCACCCGGAGGTGTACATCCTGATCCTGCCGGGCTTCGGCATCATCAGCCAGGTCGTCTCGACCTTCTCCAAGAAGCCGGTGTTCGGCTATCTGGCCATGGCCTATGCGATGGTGGCGATCGGCTTCCTCGGCTTCGTCGTGTGGGCCCACCACATGTTCGCGGTCGGCATGCCGGTGAACCTGCAGGCCTATTTCGTGGCCGCGACCATGATCATCGCGGTGCCCACCGGCATCAAGGTGTTCTCCTGGATCGCGACCATGTGGGGCGGCTCGATCGACTTCAAGACGCCGATGCTGTTCGCCATGGGCTTCATCTTCCTCTTCACCGTCGGCGGCGTGACCGGGGTGGTGCTGGCCAATGCCGGCATCGACTACTCGCTGCACGACACCTATTACGTGATCGCCCACTTCCACTACGTGCTCAGCCTGGGCGCGGTGTTCTCGATCTTCGCCGGCTTCTACTACTGGTTCGAGAAGATGTGGGGCGTGAAGTACAACGAACTGCTCGGTGCGGCGCACTTCTGGTTCATGTTCGTCGGCGTGAACATGGTCTTCTTCCCGCAGCACTTCCTGGGCCTGCAGGGGATGCCGCGCCGGACGGTCGACTACCCGCTGGCCTTCGCCAAATGGAACTACGTGTCCTCGCTGGGCTATGTCGTGACCCTGGTCGGCATGGCGGTGTTCTTCCTGATGCTGATCGAGGCCGCCGTCCGTCACCGCAAGGCCGAGGCCAATCCGTGGGGCGAGGGCGCCACGACCCTGGAATGGACCCTGTCCTCGCCGCCGCCGTTCCACCAGTTCAGCGAACTGCCGGTGATCCACGCCGACGCCCACTCGCACTAGGGCCGGGCTGAGCCTAGAGTAGACTTCGGGAGGGCGCGGCGCCGTAGCGGCGACCGCGCCCTTGTCCGACGGAATCGAGACCTATTCGCCCATGACCGACGCCGCCGCCATTCCCGCGCCCACCGCCGCCCCGGCGCGGTGGCAGGACTTCATCGTGCTGCTGAAGCCCCGGGTGATGTCTCTGGTGGTGTTCACCGCGCTCACCGGCCTGGTTTGCGCCCGCGCGCCGATGAACCCGGTGCTGGCCGGGGTCGCCATCCTCTGCATCGCCGTCGGCGCGGGCGCCTCGGCCTCGCTGAACATGTGGTACGACGCCGATATCGACGCCCAGATGCGCCGCACGCGCCACCGGCCGGTGGCCTCGGGCCGCGTCCAGGGCGCCGACGCCCTGGCCTTGGGCATCATCCTGTCGCTGTTCTCGGTCGGCATGATGGGCCTGGCGATCAATCTCCTGGCCGCCGCCCTGCTGGCCTTCACCATCGTCTTCTACGCCGTGGTCTACACCATATGGCTGAAGCGCTCGACGCCCCAGAACATCGTCATCGGGGGTCTGGCCGGCGCCCTGCCGCCGGTGATCGGCTGGGCCGCGGCCAGTGGGACCGCGCCGTTGAACGCCTGGCTGCTCTGCGCGATCATCTTCCTGTGGACCCCCCCGCACTTCTGGGCCCTGTCGCTCTACACCACCAGTGACTACGCCAAGGTCGGGGTGCCGATGATGCCGGTGGTGCGCGGCGCCGCCTCCACCCGCCGCCAGATCCTGGCCTATAGCGTGATCTTCCTGGCCGCCGCCGTGGCGCCGGCGTTCACCGGCCTCGGCGGCAGGGTCTATCTGGCCGTCTCGGGCCTTGGCGGCCTGGCGTTCTTCGCCCTGGCCCTGCGCCTGTTTTTCAGCCGCGCCGGCGACGCCGTCGACGAGCGCGCCGAAGGCCTCTACGACGTCAAGCCGGGCGCCAAGCACGCCCGCAACCTGTTCGCTTTTTCGATCGCCTATCTGTTCCTGCTGTTCGCCGCCCTGCTGGCCGAGCGGCTCCTGGTCCTGCCGGTGCTTCGGCCTTGAGCATCCGACCGCCCGAGAGCGACGAAGCGGCCAAGGCGCGCCGCCGCCGCAGCATCGCCATCGCCATCACCCTGGGCGCCTTCGTCATCCTGGTGTTCGTCGTGACCGTGGCGCGGATCAAAAGTCATGTCCCCTTCCAGCCCTACTGAACGCGAGCCAGGCCGCAAGCCGGGCGGCGGCCTCGGCAACGCCCGCGTCGTCCTGATCTGCGTGACCGTGTTCGTGGCCATGACCGGCGCCGCCTACGCCGCCGTGCCACTCTACCGCGCCTTCTGCCAGGCGACGGGTTTCGCTGGCACGGTCAGCCGCGCCAAATCCGCCCCGACCACGATCCTGGCCCAGACCATCGGCGTGCGGTTCGACGCCAACGTCCGCGGGTTGCCCTGGACATTCACGCCGGACCAGCAGGAACAATCCATCCATATCGGCCAGAGCGGCCTGGCCTTCTTCACCGTCACCAACAACAGCGACAAACCGGAGACCGGACGGGCCGCCTATAACGTCTCGCCGGACCTGGCCGGCGCCTATTTCCACAAGATTCGCTGCTTCTGCTTCAACGATCAGACCATCCCGGCCCACGCCACCATACACTTCCCGGTGGTCTATTTCCTCGATCCGAAGTTCGCCGCCGACCCGGACACCCAGGGCTACAAGGACCTGACGCTGTCCTACACCTTCTATCCCGTGGCGAAGCCAGGCTGAAATGCCGTTCAGGCCCTTGGCGGAACGGCCGGGGCGGGGCTATAGCCTAGAATCGAAACGGTACGCGGGGGCGTCCTGGCCCCTCTCGACTGAGCTGCTTTGAGGTTCGCCGCCGACATGTCCACCGCCGACGTCAAACACGACTACCACCTCGTCAATCCCAGCCCCTGGCCGCTGGTCGGCTCGATCGCCGCCTTCGTGATGGCCGTCGGCGGGGTGATCTGGATGAAGGGCCTGTTCGGCCTGCCCAAGCACACCCCCTGGGTGTTCTATGCGGGCCTGGCCGGCGTGCTCTACACCATGCTCGGCTGGTGGATGGACGTGGTGAAGGAGGCCAACGAGGGCGATCATACCCCTGTGGTCTCGATCGGCCTGCGCTATGGCATGGTGCTGTTCATCGCCTCCGAGGTGATGTTCTTCGTCGCGTGGTTCTGGATCTTCTTCGAGATGTCGCTGTTCCACCATGTGCGGACGGCCTCGTCGATCGACGATGTCCGCGCCGCCTTGGCGACCTGGCCGCCCAAGGGCGTGGAGTTGGTGCCAGCATTCCACCTGCCGCTGGTCAACACCCTGACCCTGTTGCTGTCGGGCACGACCGTCACCTGGGCCCACCACGCCCTGCAGGTCGGCGACCGCAAGAGCGCCAAGATCGGCCTCCTGCTGACCATCATCCTCGGCGTGCTCTTCACCTCGATCCAGGCCTATGAGTACAGCCACATCATCTCCGAGAAGCTGTTCTTCTCGACCGAGGCCGCCAATGCCGGCCTGTTCGGTTCGGCCTTCTTCATGGCCACCGGCTTCCACGGCTTCCACGTGATCATCGGGACCATCTTCCTGACGGTCTGCCTGCTGCGCCTGATGGGCACGGGCTTCACCCCGAAACAGCATTTCGGGTTCGAGGCGGCGGCCTGGTACTGGCACTTCGTCGACGTGGTCTGGCTGTTCCTGTTCTCCTTCGTCTATGTGATCCTGCCGGGACTGCACTGACGCGCGGGATGACGGGCGCGGTCGTGACTGGCCTCAATCCATTCCTGACCGGGCTGGCCTGTCGCTGCCCGGCTTGCGGCGAGGGGCCTTTGTTCGAGGGCTTTCTGCGGGTCGGCGAGCGTTGCGAGGCGTGCGGCCTCGACATGCGGGCGGCGGACGCCGGCGACGGCCCCGCCGTTTTCATCGTCCTGATCGTCGGCGCGATCGCCTGCGGGGCGGCCCTCTATACCGAGGTCGCCTATCACCCTCCGGTCTGGGTGCATCTGGTGCTCTGGCTGCCGCTGACCTTGATCCTGACCGCCGTGCTGATCCGGCCCTTCAAGGGCGTCCTGCTGGCCATGCAGTTCCACCACAAGGCTTCCGAAGCGCGCCATGACGGCCGGAACTGAGCGCGAGCACGACGCGGGCTTTCCGATCGGCCTGACGTTCGCCGCCGCTATCGGCCTGGCCATACTGATCGGCCTCGGCGTCTGGCAGGTGCAACGGCTGCACTGGAAGGAAGGCCTGCTCGCCCGCATCCACGCCCTGCGGGCCGCGCCGGCCGTGGCCCTGGGTCCGGTCCTGGCGCGCGCCAAGGCCGGCGAGGACGTGGACTATACCCGGGTCAGCGCCAATTGCCCCGATATCGAGACCGCGCCGTTCGTCAAGCTGTGGTCCGTGCCGGGCGAAGGCGCTGGCTTTCGCATCATCACCGCATGCCGCCTCACGGGCGCGCCTTACACGTCCATCCTGGTCGATCGCGGCTTCATGCTCCAGGATGACGCCGCCAAGCTGGTTCCGGGCCAGGGCGCGCGCCTGGCGGGCCCGATCACCGGCGTCCTGCGGCGCGGCGACCGGCCCAACGCCTTCACCCCGCCGAACCAGCTCGCCCAGAACCTCTGGTATTCGCGCGACATCCCCGCCATGGCCCGGTTTCTTGGCGTCGCCGCGCCGGCGCCGGTGTTTCTGATGCTGGAGAGTCCGGCGCCAAAGGGGTTCGGGCCGGCGCCCGCGCCACTCCCCGCGGAGATCCCCAATAACCATTTGCAATACGCCGTGACCTGGTTTGGCCTTGCCGCCGCCCTCGCGGGCGTCTACCTCGCCAGCCTTTGGCGACGGCGGCAAGGCTAGGATGCGGTATATCTCGACCCGGGGCGATGCGCCGCCCGTCGGCTTCTTCGATGCGGTGCTGGCCGGCCTGGCGCCCGATGGCGGCCTCTATGTGCCCGAAACCTGGCCCCAGCTCAGCGCCGAGGAGATCGCCGCTTTCGCCGGCAAGCCCTATGCCGAGGTCGCGGCCGACATCCTCGGACGTTTCGCCGGCGACGCCATGCGCCACGAGGACCTGCTCGAGATCGCCAGCGAGGCCTATGCCGGCTTCGCCCACCCCGCCGTGGTCCCGCTCAGCCAGATGGACGCCGGCCTCTGGCGGCTGGAACTGTTCCACGGCCCGACCCTGGCCTTCAAGGACGTGGCCATGCAGATGCTGGCGCGGCTCTATGAGCGGGCGCTGGCGGCGAACAAGCGCAACCTGACCGTGGTCTGCGCCACCTCCGGCGACACCGGCGGCGCGGCGGTCGAGGCCCTGGCCGGCCGCGGCCGCGTCAAGCTGGTGGTGCTGTTCCCGGATGGCCGGATCAGCGAGGTCCAGCGCCGCTTCATGACCACCTCGGCGCAAGCCAATGTCCGGTGCCTGGCGGTCAAGGGGACCTTCGACGACTGCCAGGCGATCGTGAAGGCCCTGTTCGGCGCGCAAGGTTTCCGCGAGGCGGTCGACCTGACCGGGGTCAATTCGATCAACTGGGCGCGGATCGTCTCCCAGGCGGTCTATTATTTCACCGCGGCGGTCGCCCTGGGCGCGCCGCGCCGGCCGGTGTCGTTCTGCGTGCCGACCGGCAATTTCGGCGACGCTTTCGCCGGCTTCGTCGCCAGTCGGATGGGCCTGCCGATCGAGCGGATCGTGACGGCGACCAACAGCAACGACATCGTCGCGCGGATGATCGAGGAGGGCCGCTACGCGCGTGGCCCGGTGCGCCAGACCCAGAGCCCGGCCATGGACATCCAGGTCGCCTCCAATTTCGAGCGGCTTTATTTCGAGGGCGTCGAGCGTAACGGCCTGGAGACCGCGCGGGCCATGCAGGCCTTCGCCAGCGCCGGCGCGATCGATATCCCGCCCCGGGCCCGCGCCCTGATCGACTCGTTGTTCACCGGCGTCGGCATCGGCGAGGACGAGACCAGCCGCACCATCCTTTCGACCCTGAACCAGACCGGCGCCCTGATCGATCCGCACACCGCCGTGGGCGTGGCCGCCGCCCATCGCGTCCGGGCCAAGGGTTCCGCGACGCCGATGGTGGTGCTGTCCACCGCCCACCCCGCCAAATTCCCGGAGGCCGTCAAAGCCGCCGCCGGCGTGGCGCCCGATATGCCGAACGCCGCGCGCGGCCTCGGCGCCAAGCCGGAGCGGATCGACCGCCTGCCAGCCGACATCCAGGCGGTGCAGGCCTATATCCGCGATTTCGCGCAAGGGTGAGCGCGATCGCCAAGCCTCGGGTCCATCGGCTGGGCAACGGCGTCCGGGTCGTCTGTGATCCGATTCCAGGCCTCGAGACCCTCGCCCTGACCGTCGCGATCGGCCGCGGCTCGCTCTGGGAAAGCCCCGAACAGTCCGGCTGGGCCCATCTGCTGGAGCACATGGTGTTCAAGGGCGCGGGCCAGCGTTCGGCGCGCGACATCGTCGAGGCGATCGAGGCCTAGGGCGGCCATATCAACGCCGCGACCGGCCACGAGCGCACGAGCTTCCAGGTCCGTGCGCTGCGCGGCGGGCTGCCGCTCGGCATGGCCGTGCTGGCCGACCTGGTCCAGCGGCCGACCCTGCGCGCCGACGACCTGGACAAGGAAAAGCCGGTCATCGCCCAGGAGATCGCCGAGGCCGCCGATACGCCCGACGACCTGGTGTTCGAACTGGCCCAGGCCCAGGCCTTCGCGGGCCAGCCGCTCGGCCGGCCGATCCTTGGGACCCGCAAGAGCGTGGGAGCGGCCGATCCGCGCCGTCTGGCCGACTATCGCGCCGCGCTCTACGCCCCCGACGCCATCGTGATCAGCGCGGCCGGCGCGGTGGACGAGGACGACCTCCTGGCGCTGGCCGAGGCCGAGTTCTCAGGTCCCGCCGCCGCCGCGCCGCCGCCGGCGCCCTCGATCGCCAGCTTCACCGGCGGCGAGGCCTTGACGGCGCGCGGCCTGGAGCAGGCGCATCTGGTCCTGTTGCTGCCGGCGTTCGGCCTGCGCGACCCCGACTATTTCGCGCTGCGGCTGTTTTCGGAGATCCTGGGCGGCGGCATGTCGTCGCGGCTGTTCCAGGAAGTGCGCGAGAACCGAGGCCTGGCCTACGCTGTCGACGCCTATGCCGACTGCTATGCCGATGTCGGCGTCCTCGGGGTCTATGCCGGAACCAGCGCCGAACACGCCACGGCCGCCGCGCGCCTGGCGGGAGAGCAGGTCGCCGCCCTGGCGGACCGTGTGGAGGACGCCGAACTGGCCCGCGCCAAGGCCCAGTTCAAGGCCGCGACCTTCATGGCCGCCGAGTCGACCATGGCCCGCGCGGAGCAGGCCGCCGGCCAACTGCTGACCTTCGGCCAGTTGTTCTCGATCGCCGAGAGCGCCGAGGCGATCGATGCGGTCCGCGCCGTCGATCTCGCCCGTGTCGGCGCGCGAATCTTGGCGGGAGGCGCCAGCGCCCGCGCCGTGCTCGGTCCCAAGCGCGCCATGCCGGCGGGCGCGGCTTTCCACGCGGCGCTGTTCGGCTGACGCTCTCGCGCCGCGCGCAAAGCCGCCCGCGCCGGGGCGACGCGTTCAGAATAACGATGGCCTATCTTCATCGTCATTCCGGCTGGAGCGAAGCGGAATGCCGGAACCCATGCCGTGAACATTCGGCGGCGAATTTGGTGCGGAAGGTTCGCGGAATGGATCCCGGCACAAGAGCTTGCCCTCGGGCGGGCCGCGCAAGCAGCGCGTCCCGGGGGCCGGGATGACGGTGTTTAAAGCGACTGTATCAAACTTGCTAACCTGAGTTCGTTGCCCTGCAACCGCGCGCCCTTCGGTTTGCCAAAACCAAAAACGAGCTTAGGCTAAGGTTCAGGGAGGCCCGGAACGATGGCTCTGCTCGACTGGATCGCGCCGGAAACCGGCCTTCGGGTTGACGCCGGCCCGGTCTATCTGCGGCCTCCGCGCGGCGGGGACTACGGCCCCTGGTCGGATCTGCGCCGCCGCTCGCGCGCCTTCCTGCAACCGTGGGAGCCGGCCTGGCCCGCCGACGACCTTTCCAGGGCCGCCTTTCGTCGTCGTTTGATGGCCTACCAGCGCGATATGGACCTGGGCGCCGGTTATTCTTTTTTCATATTCCGGCGCGAGGACCACGAACTGGTCGGCGGCATCACCCTGTCCAATATCCGGCGCGGCGTGGCCCAGACCGGGACGGTGGGCTATTGGGTCGGCGAACCCTATGCCCGCAAGGGATTTACCCTGTCGGCGGCGAAGGGCCTGGCCAGCTTTTCATTCGGCCGGCTGGGGCTGCACCGACTGGAGGCCGCCTGCCTTCCAGAGAACGAACCGTCCCGCCGTTTGCTGCTCAACGCCGGCTTCGAACTCGAAGGCCGAGCTTCAGCTTATCTGAAAATTAACGGCGATTGGCGAGATCATCTGCTGTTCGGGCGCTTGGCGGACGCGGTGTCGCGCGGCAACCCTAACACGTAGGTCGCGGCGAAGCGCGACGTGGCGGACGGTGCATGGCGCTCCTAAAGGCGCACGACAAGTTCCTGTGGGACACCACGGTGACGCTCGAGGCCCTGGGCGCGGCCGACGTGGTGCTGTGGAACTGGGAGCCGGAGCGCGACCGCCTGCATCTGACGGGCGCGGCCCGCAGCCTGGGCTTGTCGCCCCTGATGCCGGAATGTTCGTCCGCGGCCGTGCTGGCCCTCTCACTGCCCCAGGACCGCGCTTTGGTCGAAGAAGTTCTGCGGGTGCAGCCTCCAGGCGCGGAGATCGCCACGCGCGTGCGTATGCGCGGCGCCGAGACTTGCGTCTGGCGTGGGGTCTGGCTGGAGGACGGCGTCCGCGCCGCAGGCGTTATCGTCCCGGAAACCAAATTCGCCGCATCGGAACAGGATAGCCTGACCGGGCTGCTCGATCGCCGCAGCTTCATCGCCCGCGCCCGCGAATGGCTGCAGGCCGCCGGCCAGTTCACCTTGGTGGTGGGCGATCTCGACCGTCTGCGCCGGCTCAACGAAGCCCTGGGCCATGAGCGCGCGGACCTGGTCCTGGCCGCCCTGGGCTCGCGCCTGGCGGCCGGCTTCCCGCCGGGCGCGCTGCTGGCGCGGATCGGCGAAGACGAATTCGCGGTCCTGGCGCCGCACTCCGTCGCTCGCCCCGCCGACGCCATGCGCGCCGTGCTGGAGCAGCCGCTGCGGGTCGCCGGGTTCGACATCTTCCCGACCCTGTCGATCGGCGCGGTCACCGCCGATGGCGGCGATGAGGCGCCGGACGCCGGTGAACTGCTGCGGCGCGCCGAACTGGCCGTGGAATCGGCCAAGGCGGCCGGACGCGGCGGCGCGGCGGCCTATGGCCGCGCGCTGGAAAGCGACGGCCTCTCGCGCCTGGCCATGGAGTCCGACCTGCGCGGCGCCATCGGCCGCGGCGAGATCGTGCCCTATTTCCAGCCGGTGGTGCGGCTGCGCAACGGCGCCATATCCGGCTTCGAGGCGCTGGCCCGCTGGCGCCATCCCCGGCGCGGCCTGATCCCGCCGGACGAATTCCTGCCGCTGTGCGACGAGATGGGCCTGATGGAGGAGCTTGGTTCGCACATGATGCGGACCTCGGCCCATCAACTGGCGACCTGGCGCGGGGCGCACCGCGCGGTCGGCGAACTGACGGTCAGCGTCAATCTCTCCACCGGCGAGATCGATCGGCCGGACCTGGTCAGCGAGGTCGGCGCCCTCCTCTCCAAGACCGGGCTGCCCAAGGGCGCGCTGAAGCTCGAGATCACCGAAAGCGACATCATGCGCGATCCGGAACGCGCGGCGGTGATCCTTGGCCAGCTTCGCGAGGCCGGCGCCGGCCTGGCGCTGGACGATTTCGGCACCGGCTTCTCGTCGTTGTCCTACCTGACCCGGCTGCCCTTCGACACCTTGAAGATCGACCGCTATTTCGTCCGCACCATGGGTTCCAACGAGGGCTCGGCCAAGATCGTACGCTCGGTGATCAATCTCGGCCGGGACCTGTCGCTGGAAGTGGTGGCCGAAGGCGTCGAGAACGCCGGCATGGCCCGCCGCCTGCAGCAGATGGGCTGCCACTACGGCCAGGGCTTCGGCTACGCGCCCGCCCTGTCGGCCCAGGAGGCCGAGGTCTATCTGAACGAAAGCTACGCCGACGGCACGGCGCCGGTGAAGGCGCGGGGGTAGGATGGTGAGAACCCTTCCCCCTCGATGGGGGAAGGGCAGGGATGGGGGTGAACGCAGGCGGCCGGGGTGAAAAAAGCGAAAGACGTCTCACGCGATATTTTCGTCGCCGACGGCGGCCTCACCCCCACTCCAACCTCTCCGCCATCGAGGGGGGAGAGGCTTTACGCTTCTAAGCCCGTCCCGCCAGGCTGGAAAGCCGCTCGGCGCTGACGCCGATCCGGGCCAGGGCCGTCGACCATTTGTGCTCATAGTCCTGGCCGAACAGCAGCGCCTCGTCGGGATCGCAGGTCAGCCAGACATTGTCGCGGATCTCCCGCTCCAGTTGCCCTGGCCCCCAGCCGGAATAGCCCAGCGCCAACAGGGAGCGGCGCGGGCGTTCATCGTGGCTGGCGATCGCCTCCAGCACCTCGCGCGTCGCGGTCAGGGCGACGCCGTCCAGCACCTTGGTCGAGGAGCTGGTGCTGACATAGTCGTCGGTGTGCAGCACGAAGCCGCGCTCGGTTTCCACCGGGCCGCCCAGCAGCACCAGATCCTCCGGCAGGGCTCCGCCCGATTCCACCCCCAGCTTCTCCATCAGGCTGGGCACGGTCAGGCCATCCAGCGGCCGGTTCAGGGTCAGGCCCATGGCCAGTTCGCGGGTGTGGGCGCAGATCAGCACCACCGCGCGCTCGAACCGCGGATCCTCGATCCCCGGCATGGCGATCAGCGCGCGCCCGGTCAGATAGGCGGCCGGGTCCGATATTTCGGAGAAGTCGGCGTCTTCCATCGGCCCATGATCCGCCTTCATTTCGACCGGTTCAAGGCTTTGAATTGCTGCATCGCGAAAGAGCCGCTTGGCGCGGCCCTCGGCGCCGCCTATCTGTCGTGCGGCGCTGGATTTGGCGGCAATGCAGGGACGGGAAAGAAATCATGACGATCAAGCTGGGCGACACGCTGCCTCAAGCGAATCTGATGACCACGACAGCCGAGGGCGTCGCTCCCGTGACGACCGACGACATCTTCAAGGGCAAGCGCGTCGGCCTGTTCGCGGTTCCGGGGGCCTTCACGCCCACCTGTTCGGCCAAGCACATGCCGGGCTTCAAGGCCCTCGCCGCCGATCTCAAGGCCAAGGGCCTGGACGCCATCGCCTGCATCGCGGTCAACGACGCCTTCGTGATGAAGGCCTGGGCCAAGGATCAGGGCGTCGAAGGCGAGATCGTCATGCTGGCCGACGGCAATGGCGACTTCACCAAGGCCCTGGGCCTGGAGCTGGACGGCTCGCGCTTCGGCATGGGCCCGCGCTCGCAGCGCTACTCGTTGGTGGCGAATGACGGTGTGATCGAACAATTGAACGTCGAGCAGGGCGGCGAGTTCAAGGTGTCGTCGGCCGAATACCTGCTGGAACAGCTCTAGGCGCTTGCTGCGGGGTGCGTGCTTCGATAGGCTCGGCATGACGATTTTATTTGAATTCCAATAGCTTACGTCATGCTGAGTAGGCCGCTTAGCGGCCGTGTCGAAGCCCGCGCCGACCCTCACCCCAGCGCGCCGGCCCCCAACGCCGCCAGCCCCGCTGCGCCCGCGACAATCCCCGCCACCTGGCCCGGCGCCTGGGCCAGCACCGTCTCGGCATAGCGCGCGGCGATGCCGATGCGCGCGGCGCCATAGGCTTCGTCCCCCGCGCGGCCTTCGGCGGCGGCCAGGGCGCCCTTGGCCAGCACCCAGCCGCCCATCACTTCCCCGGTCAGTTTCAGATAGGGCGTCGCGCCGGCCTGGGCGTCGGCCTGGCCGCGGTGCGCGGCCATCCAGGCGGTGGCCGCCTCCAGGGCGTCCACGGCGTGCTCCAGGCGCGGCCCGAGGGGCGAGACAGCGGCGTGATCGTCCAGGGCCAGCACCGTCTCCCGCATGTCCTGGATCAGCGTGGTCATCGCCGCGCCGCCCTCCAGGCCCAGCTTGCGTCCGGCCAGGTCCAGGGCCTGGATGCCGTTGGCGCCCTCATAGATCGGCGTGATGCGGGCGTCGCGATAGTGCTGTGCCGCGCCGGTCTCCTCGATGAAACCCATGCCGCCATGGATCTGCACGCCCAGCGAGGCGACCTCGACCCCGATATCGGCCGACCAGGCCTTGGCCACCGGCGTGAACAGCTCCTCGCGCAGCCGCGCGGCTTGGCGTTCCTCGTCGCTGAGGGCATGGCGGGCCAGGTCGGCGTTCAGCGCGGTCATCAGGCAGATCGCGCGGCAGGCCTCGATCTTGGCCTTCATGTCGACCAGGGTGCGGCGCACGTCCGGATGGTCGAAGATCGGCGCCGAGGCCTCGCCGCTCCAGATCGAGCGGCCCTGACGGCGTTCCTGGGCGAAGGCGAGGGCCTGCTGATAGGCGCGCTCGGCGATGCCGACGCCCTGCATGCCGACATTGAGCCGCGCCGAGTTCATCATGGTGAACATGTGCGCCAGGCCCTGGTTCGGCTGGCCGATCAATTCGGCATGGGCGCCTTCGAACAGCATCACGCAGGTGGGCGAGGCGTGGATGCCCAGCTTGTGCTCGATCCCGCCGGGCCGCAGGTCGTTGGGATCGCCCAGGGCGCCGTCATCGCTGACCAGCCGCTTGGGCGACAGGAACAGCGAGATGCCCCGGCTGCCCTCCGGCGCGTCCGGCAGGCGCGCCAGCACCAGATGGACGATATTGTCGGCGCAGTCATGGTCGCCCCAAGTGATGAAGATCTTCTGGCCGTGCAGCCGGTAGCCGCCGGCGCCGTCCGGCTCGGCGCGGGTGCGCAGCGCGCCCAGGTCGCTGCCCGACTGCGGCTCGGTCAGGTTCATCGCCCCGGTCCATTCTCCGGCGATCATCTTGGGCAGGTAGAGCGCCTTCTGCCGGTCGGTCCCATGGGCGTGGATCGCTTCGATCGCGCCCTGCGTCAGGATCGGGCAGAGCGAGAAGGCCATGTTGGCGGCGTCGACCATCTCGAACACCGCCAGTTCCAGCGTCTTGGGCAGGCCTTGGCCGCCATATTCGGGGTCGGCCGCCAGGCTGGTCCAGCCGCCCTCGGCGAAGGCCTTGTAGGCCTCCGCGAAACCCGGAGCGGCGGTGACCTTGCCGTTGCTGTAGGTCGCCCCGGCGCGGTCGCCGGAATGGTTGAGGGGCGCCAGGACATCGCTGGCCAGCGACCCCGCCGCCTCCAGCACCGCGCCCAAGGTCTCGCGGTCCAGTTCAGCGAAGGCCGGCGAGCCGCTCAGCCGTTCGATGCCGACGACTTCGGTCAAGGCGAACAAGAGGTCGCGGACAGGGGCGCGATAGGTCATGGGCGGCTCCGAACGGTCTGGCCGCGTTCTGGCGCCGCGGCACAGAGGATTTGACGGATTGAAATTGACGGGCTTGTTGGTGAAAGAACCC
Organism: Caulobacteraceae bacterium; assembly: GCA_036272715.1. Taxonomy (GTDB): domain Bacteria; phylum Pseudomonadota; class Alphaproteobacteria; order Caulobacterales; family Caulobacteraceae; genus Poindextera. Next base: position 77,056 of record DATAYD010000033.1, read on the forward strand.
TTCCCCCTCGATGGGGGAAGGGCAGGGATGGGGGTGAGCACACGAGGCTGGGGCGAAGAACGCGGTTGGATTCGAACGCTGTTTCTTCGTCGCCGACTGTGACCGCACCCCCACCCAACCCTCCCCCATCGAGGGGGAGGGCTTCCAAACCGCGCCCGTTCCAAACCTTCAAAATCATTGTGATGCGATTCTAGAACAGTTTGCGGCGGGCTCAAATTCGCCTCATCTATCGTGAAGCTAAGATGTGGGCTTTTGGCGTGCGATGATGGGGCGCATCTCATTTGCCTTAACTGCTCCCCCGTTGGGGAAGCTGTCGCGAAGCGACTGAGGGGGCTTTCGGCCGCGGCGGCGGGCCCCTCCACCACGCGGCGCGTGGCCCCCTTCCCCCGATCGGGGAGGAATTGGAATTCGGCGGCTATCGCACGGGATTTTCCGTGACCGGGGAAATAAAACGCCCCAATTTCGGGTCTCATCCGTTCGAGAACCTTGTCGGCGGCGCGGTCCATCTCGACATCGAGGTCGAATCCCGGCGCGACTAGGCGCTATCAACGCACGGCCTCCCTGGGCCGCTGATAATGGGCCGCTGGCAAAGGAATCCCCAATGGCGTCGATCAAGGACCGCTACAGCACCGTGGCGATCGTTCTGCATTGGCTCATCGCCGTCCTGCTGATCACCAATATCGGCCTGGCCTGGTACTTCAACACCCTGACCGGCGAGGCCAAGATCGAGCCGACCCAACTGCACAAGTCGATCGGCATCACCGTCCTGACCCTCAGCGTCGCGCGGCTCGGCTGGCGGCTCGCCGTTCCGGCGCCCAGGCTGCCCGCCTATGTCACGGGCTGGGAAAAGGGGCTGGCCCAAACGGTGCACGTGCTGTTCTATGGGGTCATGCTCGGCATGCCGCTCAGCGGCTGGGCGATGGTCTCGGCCAGCCCCCTGATCAAGGTGTTCCCGATCACCCTGTTCCACATCGCGCCCTGGCCGGCCATGAGCTTCCTGACCAACCTGCCGCACGACCAGATGAAACAGGCGCACAAAGTGTTCGAGGCCACCCATGGACTGCTGGCCAAGCTCGCCTATGTGTTGATCGTGTTGCACGTCGCCGGCGCCTTGAAGCACCAGCTCATCAGCCGCGACGACGTGGTCGGCCGGATGATCCCGTTCCTGCGCCGTCGCGGCGCGGCCGCCGCGGAGGCGATGTGATGCACCAGCCTGTCTCGCGGCTTGCCCTCGCCGCCGCCGTGAGCCTTGTGGCCGGCGCCGCCTTGGCCGCGCCCGCGCCGAGCTGGACCGTCGATGCGGCCAATTCCAAGCTCGGTTTCCGCGGCGCCGTAAACGGCGATGCGTTTTATGGGATGTTCCGCCGCTGGACCGCCCAGATCGCCTTCGACCCGAAGAACCTGGCGGGCTCCAAGGCCGTGGTCGGCATCGATGTCGCCTCGGCCTTCACCGGCGACGCCGACCGCGACAAGTCCCTTCCGGAGCCCGACTGGTTCTCGGCCAAGACCCAGCCCAGGGCCAGTTTCGTCACCAATGTGATCAAGGACCTGGGCGGGGGCCGCTACGAGGCCGACGGCGACCTGACCCTCCGGGGCGTCAAGCGGCCGCTGGCCCTGCCCTTCACCCTGGCCATCAGCGGTGATACGGCCCGGATGAACGGGTCCGCGGTGATCAACCGCACGGCCTTCGGCGTGGGACAGGGCCAGTGGAAGACGGGCGACGTGGTGGCGACCGAGGTGACGGTGACCGTCTCCCTGACCGCCCACAAGGCCCACTGACCGGCTCCGACATCCCGGCCGCCGCTGCGGCGCTGCGGGCCGGCGGCCTGGTCATCCTGCCGACCGAGACCGTCTATGGGCTGGCCTGCGACGCCGCCGATCCACGCGCGGTCGCCGCGGTGTTCGAGGCCAAGGGCCGGCCGCGTTTCAACCCCTTGATCGCCCATGTCGCGGATCTGGCGGCGGCGGAGCGGCTGGCGGTTCTGGACCCGCGCGCCCTGGCCCTGGCCGAGGCGTTCTGGCCCGGCCCCCTGACCCTGGTCGCGCCGATCCGCGACGCCGGGGCCGTCTGCGACCTGGCGCGGGCGGGGCTGGACACCATCGCCGTGCGGGTTCCGGCCCATCCGCTGGCCCGCGAACTGCTCACGGCCTTTGACGGCCCGGTCGTGGCGCCCTCGGCGAACCGGTCCGGCCGGCCCAGCCCCACCACCTTCGCCGACGCGGCCCAGGAGACCGGTTTCGCCGCCGCCGCGGCCCTCGACGGCGGGGCCTGTGCGGTTGGCCTGGAATCGACCGTGATCGCCCTCCTGGACGAACCGCCGCGCCTGCTGCGGCCCGGCGGCGTGACGCGCCAGGCCATCGAGGCCGTGATCGGCGCCCTGGCCGACGCCGAAGCCGACGCCAGGCGTTCGCCGGGCCGGATGGCGCTGCATTATGCGCCCGACGCGCCGGTGCGGCTGGACGCCGGCGCCGCGCGCCCGGGCGAAGTGCTGTTGGGCTTCGGCGCGGTGGCCGGCGACCCCGCCTTCAATCTCAGCCCTTCCGCCGACCTCGCCGAAGCCGCGGCGCGCCTCTTCACCTTCCTGCGCGCCGCCGATCGCCTGCGTCCCACCGCCATCGCCGTGGCGCCGATCCCCGAGGACGGCCTCGGGGAGGCGATCAACGATAGGCTCCGGCGCGCCGCGGGCTTCGTGGGTTAGCATGCCGATCAATTCCTCCCCGATCGGGGTGTTCAGACCGGAGACATCGGGGGAGGGGCCCGCGCGTAGCGTGGTGGAGGGGCCAGCCGAAGGGAACTCTACGACTCGGAAGCGCCCCCGCCGCCGCTTCGCGCCAGCTCCCCATCGGGGGAGCATATAAGCGCCGCTCGCCACCGCCGCCGACCGCGTCTAAGATCGCCCCATGACCGCGCCCGTTCCCGCCGACGTGATCGCCCGCCTCAAAGCCGTCCTGGGCGATGGCGGGTGGAGCGAGGATCCGGATCGTCTGGCCCCCAAACTGGTCGAGTGGCGAGACCGCTGGAGCGGGACCACGCCGCTTCTGGCCCTGCCGCGCACCGCCGAGCAGGTGGCGGCCGTGGTCGGCGTCTGCGGCGCCAGCGGCGTCGCCATCACCCCCCAGGGCGGCAATACCGGCCTGGTCGGCGGCCAGATCCCCCAGGGCGAGATCCTCCTGTCCCTGGAGCGGATGCGGGCCATCCGCGATCTCGACCCGTTCGACGACGTGATCGTGGTCGAGGCCGGCGTCACCCTGGCGGCGGTGCACGAGGCGGCCCTGGCGGCCGACCGGGTGTTTCCGCTCAGCTTGGCTTCGGAAGGCTCGGCCACGGTCGGCGGGCTGGTCTCGACCAATGCCGGCGGCACGGCGGTGCTGCGCTACGGGACCATGCGCGGCCTGGTCCTGGGGCTGGAGGCGATCCTGCCCAATGGCGAGATCTGGAACGGCCTCAAACGCCTGCGCAAGGACAATACCGGCTATGACCTCAAACAATTGCTGATCGGCGCCGAAGGCACCCTGGGCGTGGTCACCGCCGCCAGCCTCAAGCTCTATCCGGTCCTGGCCTCGCGCGCGGTGGCCTTTGTCGGCCTGAAGAGCCCGCACGACGCCATCCGCCTCCTGGCCCGCGCCAAGGCCGAGACCGGCGGCGCGCTAGACGCGTTCGAACTGATGGGCCGGCTAGGCCTCGCCCTGGTGCTGAAGAACATCGCGGATCAGCGCGAGCCGCTAGAGGGCGTCCATCCCTGGTACGTGCTGATCGAGACCGCCAGCGGCGAACCCGGCGCGGCCGAGGCGGCGATGGAGCGACTGCTGGCCAAGGCCCTGGAGGATGACCTGATCCAGGACGCCTCGGTCGCCCAGACCGAATCCCAGGCCAAGGCGTTCTGGGCGCTGCGCGAAAACCAGTCCAGCGGCCAGAAACGTGAAGGCGCGGCCTGGAAGCACGACGTCTCGGTCCCGGTCTCCCGCATGGCCGACTTCATCGAACAGGCGACCGCCGCGCTCCACGCCTGGGCGCCCGACGTCCGCGTGGTGGCGTTCGGCCATGTCGGCGACGGCAATGTCCATTACGATGTGCTTTCGGGCGAAGGCGGCGACCAGGCCGCCCACGCCGCCCGCCGCGACCAGGGCTCCCACATCGTTCATGATCTGATCGCCAGGATGGAAGGCTCGATCTCCGCCGAGCACGGCCTGGGGACGATGAAATCGGCCGAGGCGCTGCTCTACAAGGCCCCGGTCGAGATCGCCGCCATGCGCGCCCTCCGCGCCGCCCTGGACCCCGGGCGGATCATGAACCCGCGGGTGCTCTTCTAGGGATGGGCGAGCCCGCGCGTCCCGTTCCTTGTGTCGGCGTGGTCTGCCTGCGCGGCCGCGAGGTCTTGCTGATCAAGCGCGGCAAGCCGCCGCGCGAAGGCCAGTGGAGCATTCCGGGCGGACGGATGGAGTGGGGTGAGACGGTGCGGGCCGCCGCCTTGCGTGAACTGCGCGAGGAGACCAGCGTCGAAGCCGAACTCGTGGGCCTGATCGAGGTTCTGGACCACATCTCGGACCACGGCCACGCCGTCCTGATCGACTTCGCCGCCCGCTGGATCTCCGGCGACCCCGTCGCCGGCGACGACGCGGCCGACGCCGGCTTCGTCGAGATCGAGGCGGCCTGCGCCCGTGTCGGCTGGTCCGAAACCGAACGCATCATCCGCGCGGCGGTGGAAAGGTTCGGCGATCCCTGATCGTGGTCATGCTCTGAGCCTGTCGAAGCACGCACAACCATCGCCGCGTCCTTCGACAAGCTCAGGATGACGAAAAATTATGGGCTGCGGCGAACACGGGCCAGTGCGCGTGTCGACGCTCCCGCTCCAAAACGACGCCCTTGACGCCACCCGCGCGACCCGATTTGTCGACCGCGAACCGAGACAAAAAGGGAGACACCGCCATGGGCTACACGCCGTTCGATCTCACGGGCAAGGTGGCGCTGGTCACCGGCGGTAATCGCGGCATCGGGCTCGGCATGGCCGAGGCCCTGGCCCAGGCCGGCGCCGACATCGTGGTCTGGGGCTCCAGCGCCGAGCATAACGCCACGGCCGAGGCCAAGCTGAAGGCGATCGGCGTTCGCGTCCTGGCCCAACAGGTCGATGTGGCCGAGGAGACCCAGGTGGTCGATGCGATGGTCGAGGCCGTCGCCCGGATGGGCCGGGTCGACTCGGTGTTCGCCAATGCCGGCATCAGCGGCGGCGCCCGCTCATTCTCCGAGTTCGACGCTGAAACCTATTGCAAGGTGCTGGGCGTGAATCTGGACGGCGTCTTCTTCACCCTCCGCGAGGCCTGCAAGCATATGGTCGAGCGCGCCAATGCCGGCGACAAGGGCGGCTCCCTGGTCGCCATCTCATCGGTCTCCGCCATCCACGGCGCCCCACGCAACCAGGCCTACGCCGCCGCCAAGGCCGCCATCATGTCGATGGTGCGCGCCATCGCGGTCGAGCACGCCCGCTACGGCGTGCGCGCCAATTCCATCCTGCCCGGCTGGATCGCCACCGACTTGACCCAGGCCTCCCAACAGAACGAGAAATTCGTCGCCAACGTGATCAGCCGCGTGCCCGCTCGGCGCTGGGGCGAGCCGGCGGATTTCGGCGGCATCGCGGTCTATCTGGCCTCCGACGCCTCGGCCTTCCACAGCGGCGACAGCATCGTCATCGACGGGGGCTATACGGTTTATTGAGCGCCCGCTTGACCTCGGGTCCATGGCTGGCCGAAACAAGTCCGGCCCTGACGAAACCAGGTTTGCGATGACGATGCGACCAGGAGCCTTAGTCCTCATCATCGCTCTTCTCGCCCTATCCACCGCCGCCCGCGCCCAGGATCGCGCTCCGGCCCAGCGGCAGACCCTGATCGACCTCGCCTATGTGCTCGGCGAGAGCCACGCCCTGCGCCAGGCCTGCGAGGGGCCCGACGACCAGTATTGGCGCGACCGAATGCGGGACCTGGTCCGCGCCGAAACCCCGGACGCCGACCTCGACCGCCGTCTGAAGACCGCGTTCAACAGCGGCTTCATCGCCGGCCAGACCGGTTTTCCCGCTTGCGGCCGCGCCAGCCGGCGCGAGGAGGCGCGGCTGGCGGCGCGGGGCCGCGCGCTCGCGGACAGCTTGACGGGGCCGATGGCTAACGACGCGCCGCCGCGCTAAGCTCCGCCGGAAGGCTGTTCCATATCGGCCATGCGAGGAGCGTTTCGATGGGCCTGCTTGTTCCGCTGATCTTCCTGATCCTGGCGGTGTTCGTGGTCTTCAGCGCCATCAAGATCGTGCCGCAGGGCCGCGAATACACGGTCGAGCGGTTCGGCCAATATACCCGCACGCTGAAGCCCGGCTTGACGCTGCTGACGCCGTTCGTCGAGAGCATCGGCCGGCGGGTCAATATGATGGAGCAAGTGCTGGAGGTGCCCCAGCAGGAGGTCATCACCAAGGATAATGTGACGGTGAGGGTCGACGCCATCGTCTTCATCCAGGTGATCGACGCGTCCAGCGCGGTCTACCGGGTCGACAACCTGCCCTTCGCCATCGGCCAGTTGGCCATGACCAATCTGCGCACCGTGGTCGGTTCCATGGATCTGGACAGCGTCCTGTCCGAACGCGAGACCATCAACACCCGGCTGCTCCGGGCCATCGACCTGGCCACCGAACCCTGGGGGGTGAAAGCGACCCGGATCGAGATCAAGGACCTGACCCCGCCGCCCGACATCACCAACGCCATGACCCGCCAGATGAAGGCCGAGCGCGAGCGCCGCGCCGTGATCACCGAGGCGGACGGCGAGAAACAGGCGGCCGTGCTGCGCGCCGAGGGCGCCAAGCAGGCCGTGATGCTGGAGGCCGAAGGCCGCAAGGAAGCCGCCTTCCGCGACGCCGAGGCCCGCGAACGCTCCGCCGCCGCCGAGGCCAAGGCCACCGAAATGGTCTCCGAGGCCATCGCCAAGGGCGATGTCAACGCCATCAACTATTTCGTCGCCCAGAAATATGTCGAGGCCTTCGGCAAGCTGGCCTCCTCGCCCCAGGCCAAGACGGTGATCGTACCGGCCGAGATGGGCGCCCTGGTCGGCTCGCTGGCCGGCATCGGCGCCCTGGTCGAGACCGCTCAGGACGCCGCCGGCCGGCCGCGCGGATCGGCGGTTCCGAGGGGCTAGGGGGGAGGACAAGCCATGCGGGACGTCGCGCTATTCTATAGCCTCTATCCGTTCTGGGCCTGGCTGGCCGTGGGCGCCGCCCTGCTGGCGTTGGAGACCGCCACCGGCTCGGGCTACCTGCTCTGGCCGGCCGTGGCGGCGGCGGCGGTGGCGTTGGCGACCCTCGGCCTGCATCTGGGTCTGCCGGTGGAGGCGCTCGCCTTCGCGGTTCTGACCATCGGCCTGACGGTGCTGGCGCGGGCCTATTGGCCGCCGCACCCCCGCATCGAACATCCCACCCTGAACGACCGCGGCGTGCGCCTTGTCGGACTCTATGGCCGGACCGTCGGCGACTTCGCCGCCGGCCAGGGCCGCGTGTTCGTCGATGGCGCCGAATGGACCGCCGAACTGGACCAGGAAGAAGCCGCCCGCCCCGCGCCCGGCGCCCGGGTCAAGGTGGTCGAGGTGGTGGACGGCGGCCGCTTGCGGGTCCGCGCGGCCTGACGCCGGCGCTGACGAACGGCCGCGGCCCGCGTGTCGAAGCACGCGCCTACTCCCCCGGCGTCCGGTTCTCGTCCAGCCAGATGCGCAACGCGCGCAGGAAGGGCAGGGCGGTCTCGAACTCGGCGTCGGTGAAGCCGCCGCGCAGTTGGTCCAGGTGCGGGCGCACCAGGCGCAGCATTTCGGTGTGGCAGGCCGCGCCCCGGCGGGTGACGAAGATGCGCTTCTTGCGGCCGTCCTCGGCGTCGGCGCGAACCTCGAGCAGCCCCGCCCCCTGCATGTGCTGAAGCGTGTTGGTGACCGCGCCCTTGGTGACCTGCAGCGCCCGCGCCAGATCGGCCGGGGTCTGGCCGTCGCCGGTGCGCGAGAAATGCGCCAGCACCTGCCACTGCGGATAGGTCATGCCCCCCGGCAGCGACTTGGTCACCGAGCCGCGGGTCAGATTCGCGATGATGCCGATCTCGGTGAAGACCTGGATGTCCGGCCGGTCCTGCACCCGGATATTGGGGTGGTGGCGAGCGTTCAAGGCGATACCATTCAAGTGAAACCAAATAAAGGTTTAACATCGAACGAATCGAAAGCCAATCAGCTTTCGCCCAACACCTCCAGCATGCCTTTTCGCGCAAGGGCGTCGGCCCGTTCGTTCAATGGATGACCATTGTGCCCCTTGACCCAACGCCAATCGACGTCGTGCCGGGCTCGCGCCTCATCCAGCCGGCGCCAGAGATCCTCGTTCTTCACCGCCGCCTTGGAGGTAGTGCGCCATCCCCGAGCTTTCCAGGCCTTCACCCATTCAGTGATTCCATTGCGTACATATTGACTGTCGGTGTGCAGTTCGACTTTGCAGGGCCGCTTCAACGCTTCCAGCGCCGCGATCGCGGCCATCAGCTCCATGCGATTATTGGTCGTGGCCAGTTCGCCGCCGCAAATCTCGCGCTCCTTGGCGCCGGCCGCCAAGATCGCGCCCCAGCCGCCGGGGCCCGGATTTCCCCGGCACGCGCCGTCGGTATAGATCACCACCTCGGGCGTCATGCGCCGACCCCCAACAGCATCAGCCCGCCGCCGTCGCGGCTGGCGCGGTGCACGGCCAGCTTGCGCTCATATTCCAGGGGATCCTTGGGGCGGACCAGGGCGCCGGGCGGGGTCGCGCCCCAGTCGGCCAGCCGGGTCAGGAAGAACCGCATGGCCGAGCCCCAGGCCAGGACCGGCAGCGCGGCCCGCTCGGACGGCGACAGCGTCCTGCGCCGTTCATAACCGGCGATCATCGCCCCCGCGCTGGTGACGTTGAACGCCCCGTCCGCCTCGAAACACCAGGAATTCAGGCAGGTGGCCAGGTCATAGGCGAACAGGTCGTCACAGGCGAAATAGAAATCGATCGCGGCGGAGAACCGTCCGCCGGTGAAGAACACATTGTCGGGAAAGAGGTCCGCATGGACCACGCCGCCCGGCAGGTCGCGCGGCCATTCACGCTCCAGCGCGGCCAGGTCCTCGGCGATCACGGCGGCCAGGCCCGGTTTCAACGCCTCGGCCTCGGCGTGCAGCGGCGCGAAGAGTCCCGCCCACGCCGCCTGCCCCAGATCGTTGGCGCGCCGCCCCTGATAGCCCCGGCCGGCCTGGTGCAGCCAGGCCAGGCCCTCGCCGGCCTCGCGGCAATGGGCCACGGTCGGCCGGCGCACCGACAGCCCCGGCATGAAACTGGCCAGCGCGGCCGGCTTGCCTCGAATCGCGCTCAGCCGCCGCCCCGCGCGATCTGGGATCGGCGTCGCGGAGGGGAAGCCGTGCTCGGCCAGCCACTGCATCAGACCTAGGAAATAGGGCAGGTCCTCGGCCCGGGCCCGCCGCTCATAAACCGTCAGGATGAACCGCCCCCGCTCGGTCTCCAGCAGGAAGTTCGAATTCTCCACGCCCTCGGCGATGCCCTTGAAGGTCAAGGGCGCGCCCAGGTCGAACGCGCCCAGGAACTGCTCGAGTTCGGCATCGGTGATGTCGGTATAGACGGCCATGGCCCGGTGATCGTGGACGTAGCGCGCGCGGTCAAGGGGCCGCACCCTCTCGCCTCGCGTTGCGGCGCGGCGCGCGAGGCGGTATCTATGGGGCAGAGCTCGCCCATCGCCCGTGGCGGGCTTTGGAGTTCGAAGCTATGCGCCGCCCCCTGATCGCCGCCATGATGATCGCCGCCTGGTTCACCCTGCCCGCCGGCAGCGCCCTCGCCCAATATGGCGGCGGAGGAGGCGGCGGCCGTGGCGGCCCCGGCGGCGGGGGCGGCGCGGACACCTCCGCGGACGACGCCGCCAAGAAGAAGAAGGACGACGAGTGGAACACCACTCAGAACCTCGCGCTTCCGGGCAAGAAGAACGCCGGCCCGTGCCCCTATGTGAAGGTGCTGTACGACGCCGCGCGCTATGTGGAGTTCAAGGATATCGCCCATCCCAGCGTCAACGGGGTCGGCTATACCGGGGAAATCCAAGGCCTGTCCTCCGGCTGTTCCTACGGCTTGAAGGACCCGATCACGGTGAAGATGGAGCTGCTGTTCGCCTTTGGCCGCGGCCCGATGGCGACCGGCGCGACCAAGGATTACCAGTACTGGGTCGCGGTGACCGACCGGAACGAGGCCGTGCTGGCCAAGGAATATTTCACCATCCACGCCAACTTCCCCGCCGGCGCCGACCGGGCGCTGGTGACCGACCATCTCGATGGCATCAAGATCCCGCGCGCCGACACCAATGTCAGCGGCTCGAACTTCGAGGTGCTGGTCGGCTTCGACGTGACCCCGGAAATGGCCGACTTCAACCGCGACGGCAAACGCTTCCACGCCAATGCCGGCGTGGCGCCGGTCCATACGGCCGCCTCGCCCACGGGAACGCCCGGCACGCAATGACGGATCTGATCGCGTCGCTGGGCGAGGCCGTCTCAGCGGCCTTTACAGCGTCAGGCCTCGCCGCCGAACACGGCCGCGTCACCGCGTCCGATCGCCCGGACCTCGCCGATTTCCAGTGCAACGGCGCCCTGGCCGCGGCCAAGGCCGCGCGCCGCAACCCGCGAGAGATCGCCGTCGAGGTCGTGGGCCGGCTCGAAGGCCATTCGCTGCTGGCCTCCGTTGAGATCGCCGGACCTGGCTTCATCAATCTGCGGGTCAGCGATGTGGCATTGGCCGCGCGCGCGGCCGAGGTCGCGGGCGATTCGGAGGCTGGCCTGGCCCCGGTGACCGCGCCCCGCCGGGTGATCGTCGACTACGGCGGCCCTAACGTCGCCAAGCCCATGCATGTCGGCCACCTGCGCGCCTCGATCATCGGTGAGAGCATCAAGCGGCTCTGTCGTCGCCGGGGCGACGAGGTGCTGGGCGACGCCCATTTCGGCGACTGGGGTTTCCAGATGGGCCTCCTGATCGTCGCCGCGAGCGACGAGAATCCCCGCTGGGCGGCCGTCGCCGAAGAGCAGGGGGCCGACGACGCGGCGCCCCTGGCCGACCTCGATCTCGCGACCCTCGACCGGCTCTATCCAATGGCCGCGGCCAGGGCCAAGGCGGACGAGGCCTATCGCGATCGCGCGCGGCGGGCCACCGCCGAACTCCAGGCCGGCAAGCCCGGCTATCTGACCCTCTGGCGCCATTTCACCGAGGTCAGCCGCGTGGCGCTGGAGCGGGATTTCCACGCGCTCGGCATCGATTTCGACCTGTGGAAGGGCGAAAGCTCGGTCGATCACCTGATCGCGCCGATGATCGAAGACCTGAAGTCCAAGGACCTGCTGACCGAGGACCAGGGCGCCGTGATCCTCCGCGTCGCGCGCCAGGGCGACAAGCGCGAGTTGCCGCCGCTGCTGGTGGTGTCCTCGGCCGGCTCGGCCATGTACGGCACCACCGACCTGGCCACCGTGCTCGACCGGCGCGACAGCTTCGACCCGCACCTGATGATCTATTGCGTCGACCAGCGTCAGGCCGACCATTTCGAGATCGTGTTCCGCGCCGCCTACCTGGCCGGCTACGCGGCCGAGGGCGCGCTGGAGCATATCGGCTTCGGCACCATGAACGGGACCGACGGCAAGCCGTTCAAGACCCGCGCCGGCGGCGTCCTGAAGCTGCGGGACCTGATCGCCATGACCACGGAAAAGGCGCGCGAACGCCTGCACGAGGCCGGCCTCGGCGCCGAGGCCGCGCCCGAGGAGTTCGAGGACATCGCCCGCAAGGTCGCGGTGGCGGCGCTGAAATTCGCCGACCTGCAGAACTTCCGCGGCACCAGCTATGTGTTCGACCTCGATCGGTTCATGAGCTTCGAGGGCAAGACCGGACCCTACCTGCTCTACCAGGCGGTGCGGATCAAATCCCTCTTAGGCAAGGCCGCCGAGACCGGCGCGGCGGCGGGCGCGATCGTGATCGGCGAACCGGCCGAGCGGGACCTGGGCCTGTTGCTGGACGCCTTCGGCCACGCCGCCGCCGAGGCCTATGACAAACGCGCCCCGCACTTCATCGCCGAGCACGCCTATCGCCTGGCCCAGGGCTTTTCCAAGTTCTACGCCGCCTGCCCAGTGCTGGGCGCGCCCGACGACGCCGCGCGCGCCTCCCGCCTGACCCTGGCCGAAACCACCCTGCGCCAGCTCGAGATCGCCCTGCACCTTCTCGGGATCGAGGCGCCGGAGCGGATGTAGGGGATGGGCGCTAGACCCAATGCATCAGAGCATTTTCTGACGACGAACCGGTGTCCGCTGCGTCGGAAAATGCTCTAGTCTTACTGCGTCATAAAAGGCGCCTCTGTCCGCAGCACGGACATCGGGGCAGGCGTTTGACCAGGGCCACGGCGAGCCTTCGTCGCAGGGTGGCGATCGAGTTGGGGATGTGCCGTTCGGGCC
>DATAYD010000034.1:0-12849 GCA_036272715.1 Caulobacteraceae bacterium
TCTTGCGCTCGACCACGCGCGAATCGCGGGTCAGGAAGCCGCCATGCTTGAGGGCGCCGCGCAGGTCCGGCTCGTAGCCCATCAGGGCCTTGGACAGGCCGTGGCGCACCGCGCCGGCCTGGCCGGACAGGCCGGAGCCCTGCACGGTCACATCGACATCGAACTGGCCCAGGCGGTTGGCCACTTCCAGCGGCTGGGCGATCATCATGCGAAGCACCGGACGGGCGAAATAGATCTCCTGATCGCGGCCATTGACGGTGATCTTGCCCTTGCCGGGCTTGATCCAGACCCGGGCGATGGCGTTCTTCCGCTTGCCGGTCGCATAGGCGCGGCCTTGGGCGTCGATCACCTGGACGCGCTCGACGTGTTCTTCGGGATTGGAGGACAGGCCCTGCAGGGCCTCGAAACCTTCGGCCATGGTTTATTGGCTCCGGACGTTCTTGGCGTTCTTGCCCGCGAAGTCGATGACTTCGGGGTTCTGCGCCTCATGGGGCTGATCGGGACGGCAATAGATGCGCAGGTGGGTCATCTGCGCGCGCGCCAGGGGGCTTTCCTTGGGCAGCATGCGCTCGACGGCCTTTTCCAGGATCCGCTCGGGGAAGCGGCCATTCAGGATGGCGCCCGCCTTGCGTTCCTTGATCCCGCCGGGATGGCCGGTGTGGTGGTAATAGACCTTCTGGTCGAGCTTGCGGCCGGTGAACTTCACCTGGTCGGCGTTGACTACCACGACATAATCGCCGCAATCGACGTGGGGGGTGTAGTCCGGGCGATGCTTGCCGCGAAGACGCATGGCGATGAACGTCGCCAGACGGCCGACGACGGCGTCCTTGGCGTCGATCACGATCCACTTCTTCTCGACGTCCGCTGGCTTCAGCGAAGCCGTGGTCTTCGTCGTCATGGGTTCAGATCCGTCTGGAGACTCGAAGGACAGCGAAGTCCTTCTAGGTGAAGGCCGGGGCGATACCGGCGCGACCGGCCCATGTCAATGCAAAACCGCGCGCGGAAGGCCGTGCAACACCTTGTCGCACAAGGGGTTATGGAATTGGGTAATATAATACCGCATATCAACAACGTTCGTCATGCTGAGCCTGTCGAAGCACGCCCTCACGCCCGCTGTGTCCGCCAGGCCAGGCTCACCGCCACCGCGAGCACGATCGCCGCCAGGGCCTGGTGCGCCGCGCTGAGCGACAGGGGCGCGCGGCTGATCAGGGTGATGACGCCCAGCGCCGCCTGCAACCCTGTCACGACGCCCAGGGCCACGAACAGCCCCCGCGCCGAATCGGCCAGCTTGACGGACCGCGCCGCCAGGACCGCGCAGGCGATGGCCGTGGCCAGCACCAGATAGGCCAGCATCCGGTGGTCGAACTGCACCGCCGCCTGACTGTGCAGCAGGCTGCGCCACAGGCTCCCGTCCAGATAGGCGCTGGGGAACCATCGCCCGTTCATCCGCGGCCAGTCGTTATAGACCAGCCCCGCCTGGTTCCCGGCCACCAGCGCGCCCAGCAGGCACTGCAGATAGACCAGCCCCATCAGGACCATCGCCGCGATCGGCCAGCGCGACCGGTATGGCGCCGGGCGCGGCGGCCCGAACCAGGCCTCCAGCCCGGTCCAGATCAGGGCGCCATAAAGGATCAGGGCCAGGCCCAGATGCGTGGCCAGCCGCTCCGGCGCCACCGAGACCCGAACTTCCAGCCCGCTCTTCACCATCCACCAGCCGACCAGCCCCTGCAGGCCGCCGAGCAGGAACAGCGCGACGCAGCGCCAGATCATCCGGGCCGACAGGCGGCGCATGGCCAGGAACACCAGGAACGGAACGCCGAACACCACGCCCACGACCCGCCCCAGCAGCCGATGCGCCCATTCCCACCAATAGATGCCCTTGAACGCCCGCAGGGTCATGCCGGCATTCATGTAGCGATATTGCGGAATGCGTTGGTAGTTCTGGAATTCGAGCAGCCAGGCGTGCGGGTTCAGCGGCGGGATGGTCCCGGAGATCGGCTTCCATTCGGTGATCGACAGCCCCGAACCGGTCAGCCGCGTGGCCCCGCCCACGATCACCATGCCGAACACCATCGCCGCGACACAGAACAGCCACACCGCCACCGGGCGCGAGCGATCCGATCTCAAAAACGAGGTCATGGGCGCGACAAAACCCCGGGCTGCGGCCATAAAGCGTCGGCGTTAGACCGTAGGGACCAGATCGTCCACGGATAGTTTCGCGACAGGGTAAAGGCCTCGGGTTTGGTAATGAAGTCGATGAGCATCCCAATGAGCGTCACATGACCGCCCGCGTGCGCAAGGCGATCGGCGGGGTCGCCATGCTGGCGTTCCTGGCGGCCTATGTCTGGGCGGTCGCCACGCTCGGCGAACACGTCCCCGACCACTGGCTGGCCCGGCTGGCTTTCTACGGCCTCGCCGGAACCGCCTGGGGCGTCCCGCTCATCCCTCTGATCCGATGGATGAACGCGGGGCGGTGATCAGGCTCTCGGGGGCCGCTCGCCTGCGATCTCTTCAAATCCTAGCCACATAACGGATTTTGGCTTGGCCTCTCTGGTCGGAGCGGCGGGATTCGAACCCACGACCCCTTGACCCCCAGTCAAGTGCGCTACCAGGCTGCGCCACGCTCCGTCCGAGAGGAGCGCCCTTATAGGCAAGCGCCCCCCGCGCCGCAACAGGCGTCTGGGAGGCGGTGGGATGACGAACTCGAAGCACCGAATTCCATATTTCGCTCGTCACCCCGGCCGCAGCGAAGCGGAGAGCCGGGGCCCAGGGCCGTGCGCACCGCCCCTGGGTCCCGGATCGGCCTTGCAGGCCGTCCGGGATGACGGCCATGGGGAACTCACCGCCGCAGCAAGTGGTCCAGGCGGGCCTTGGCGGATTCCAGTTCGCCTAACGCATGGTTCAGGCGCTGGCGTTCGAAGTCGGACAGCATGGGCTCGTCCTCCTCGACCGCCTCCACGGCCTCGAACGGGCCGCTCTCGCCGCTGGCCGCGGCCAGAAGCCGGGCCATGCCCTGTTCGCGATGCAGGCGCTGGACGCCCTTGATGGTGTAGCCCTCGTCATGCAGCAGGGCGCGGACGCCGCGCAGCACGGTGATGTCCTGGGGGCGATAGAAACGCCGTCCCCCTGCCCGTTTCATCGGCCGGATGAAGGAAAACCGGGTTTCCCAGAAGCGCAGGACGTGCTGCGGAACGCCGAGTTCGTCAGCCGCTTCCGAAATGGTCCGAAAGGCTTCCGGTCCCTTGGCCAATGACGCCCCTACTGGCCCATGCCGCGGTCGACCCGGGCCTTCATGACATGCGAGGCGCGAAAGCCGATCACCCGGCGCGGCTCGATCGGGGCTGGCTTGCCAGTCTTGGGATTGCGGCCAACGCGCGCGCGCTTGGCGCGCACCTGGAACACGCCGAAGCCGGACAGCTTGACCGTGGCCCCGGCTTCCAACGCTTCGGCGATCAGGTCCAGGGTCCGTTCGACCAGTCCGGCGCTGTCCTGGCGGGTCAAACCGACCTCCTCGTGCACGGCCTCGCTGAGATCGGCGCGCGTGAGTGTCTCGCCCGTCATGGTTTCGGCCCCGCCCGAAAGTTCATTAACCCGGTTGTGAATGCCGCGAATTTCACGCCAAGTCAAAGGGTTCCCGGCACAGCCTGCTATAGCCGAACGACACAGGCGCCCCAGGTGAGGCCGCCACCCATGGCCTCGAGCAGCAGAAGCTGGCCCGGCTTTATTCGTCCGTCCTCGGCGCCTTGGGCCCAGGCCAGCGGGATCGAGGCGGCGGAGGTGTTGGCGTGCTCGCTGACGGTCGTGATCACGCGTCCCTCATCGATGCCAAGGCGGTGCGCCACGCCCTGCAGGATGCGCTGATTGGCCTGGTGCGGAATAAACCAGTCGACGTCCGACAATGCGATCTCGGCGGACGCGGCGGCGGCGCGCACGCCCTCGGAGATATTGACCACGGCATGGCGGAACACCTGGTTGCCCTGCATGCGCAGATGGCCGACCGTGCCGGTGGTGGAAGGCCCGCCATCGACATAGAGCAGGTCCTGCTTGGTCCCGTCGCAGCGCAGGGCGAAGCCCAAAAGGCCGCGGTCGCTGGAATCGCCCCCGCCCTCGCCCGGCTCCAGCACCACCGCGCCCGCGCCGTCGCCGAACAGCACGCAGGTGCCCCGGTCGGTCCAGTCCATCAGGCGGGTCATGGTTTCCGAGCCGATGACCAGGGCGCAGCGGGCCAGGCCCCGCGCCACGAAACCGTCGGCGACGCTGAGCGCATAGACGAAGCCGGAACACACCGCCTGGACGTCGAAGGCGATGCCGATCGGCGCGCCCAGCTTGCGCTGGACGATCGCGGCGGTGGCCGGAAAGGTCAGGTCCGGCGTGGTGGTGGCGACGATGATCAGGTCGATCTCGCTGGCCGTCCGCCCGGCGGCGGCCAGGGCCTTTTTCGACGCCTCGACCGCCAGGTCCGACGCGGCCTGGTCCGGGGCGGCGCGATGGCGTTTCCTGATGCCGGTGCGCTCGACGATCCAGGTGTCGTTCGTATCGACGAATTTGGCGAGGTCATCGTTGGTGACGGCTTCTTCGGGCAGATAGCCGCCAACTCCGGTGACGACGCTTCGCAGGACTGGACTCACCCGTTGTTCTCCGGCGACGGCGCGGACGCCGCGTGGCATTGATCACTCGAACGCTTGGCCCGCATCTCGGTCAACTGCTCCAGGTCGCGCTGGATTTCGGCGAGGTACTGGCTCTGGGCGAGATCGACGGCGACGCGAATGGCGTTGGCGAATCCCTTCGCGTCGGACCCGCCATGGCTCTTAACCACGATTCCGTTCAGGCCAAGTAGCGGACCGCCATTGACGGCGCTGGGATCGAGGCGCGCCCGCAATTTGTTCAAGGCGCCCCTGGCGATGAGCGCGCCCAGCATATTGAGGCGCGAGCCGCGGAAAGCGGCGCGGACCTCTCCGCCGATGAAGCGGGCCGTACCTTCGGCGGTCTTCAGGGCGATGTTGCCGGAAAATCCGTCCGTAACCACCACATCGACCGCGCCCTTGCTGATATCGTCGCCCTCGACGAAGCCGCGATAGTCGAGATTATGACTGTCGGCGCGCAGCATCCGGTGGGCCTCGCGCACCTCGTCATGACCCTTCTGGTCCTCGGAGCCAACGTTCAGTATGGCGACGGTCGGCTTGGCGGTCCCCCGCATGGCGCGATGGAACGCCTCGCCCATAACGGCGAACTCGAGCAGGCGGTCAGCGTCGCATTCGACATTGGCGCCGACGTCCAGGACCGTGGTGAAGCCCCGTACGCTGGGCCAGAGCGCGACGATGGCCGGCCGCTCCATCCCCGCGACCATCCGCAGGACCAGCATCGAGATGGCCATCAGGGCGCCGGTATTGCCGGCGGAGACCGCCGCGCGCGCCTCGCCCTGTTTCACGGCCTCGATGGCGTTCCAGAGACTGGTGCCCTTGCCACGCCGCATCGCCTGGGCCGCCTTGTCATCGGCGTTGATGACCAGATCGGTGTGGCGAACCTCGCAGATCGCGGCGACGTCCGGGGCGCGGTCGAGTTCGGCCTGGATGCGGACCCGCTCGCCGTGGATCAGGAAGGAGACCCCCCGCCGCCGCCATTCCTCCAGTGCGACGGCGACGCCCGCGACAGCGACCGGCGGACCCTGGTCACCCCCCATGGCGTCGATCGATATGACGGTCGAATCGGGCAAGGCGACGCTCTAGCTTCTGGACGAATTGGGCGCCGGACCGGGGCGGCGCGACGATACATTGACGTTGCGGCGATGCAAGGCCGCGCCGGAAGGGTTCATTGATCGCCGCCGCGCGGCTTCAACGCCTTGAGCGCCGCGAACGGCGAGGTCTCCGAAGTCGGCGCCGGAGGCTCGAACACCGCCCCCGGGCGGCGCGGGAACGGGTCGATCTCCAGGGCCAGATGCTCGACCACATAGTCGCCGAGGCCGATCACATCGCCGTCCAGCACATCCGGGGGATCGTCGGCCTCGAGGTCCAGCGCCAGGTCCTCGTCGGGGTCCGGCGCATGGATGCTGCCCTGGGGCACGATGCGGATCGAAAACTCGCCCTCGAGCACGGTGGAAAACGGTTCGAGTTCGACGCCGCAGATCTGTACGATCTCCGCGCTCCAGCGACCTTCCAGGACGACGCCGTCAAACCAGCCGCGGACGGTCAGGTCCGCCTCCAACCGCTCCAGGGAGACCAGGTCCAGGGCCTCGCCGATCGCGGCGCGGGTCTTGTCGTCCGCGACCAGATGACGGCGGAAGGGCGTGTCGGGACGGCCGCGCGCGGCTTCATCGAGCCTGACACCCTCCGGCCAGAGCGAAGCCGTCTCGCTCACGCTGGCGCCGCGGGCCAATCGGGCCGCGCCTCCAGGATGTCCGCCAGCGGCTGGGCGGCCAGGCGGTCGGCGCAGGCCAGGACATAGGCCGCCATGGCGGCGCGGCCCGCATCGGCCGCGCCCTCGAATACGGTGCGGTCGAGCAGGGCCGAAAGTTCGGCCAGGTCCCGCGCCGCCAGCGCGGTGTCATAGGCCTTGACCCGGCCATAGATGGCTTCGCCGAGCCGGCGCATCTTCTTCGGCACGGTCAGGTCGCCGACGCCCATTTCCCGCAGCGTATGGTCGAGCGCGCCTACGAACGCGTCGAACAGGGCCTGAGCGGCGTCGGCCGCCGCGCCCCTGTCGCCCTTCAGCCGATGCAGCAGCAGAATCACATGGAGATTGTAGAGCTCGAACCGGCCCTCGATCGTGTCCGGCGCGCCCAGCGCCTGGTAGAATTCCGGCCGCCGCGCCTGCCGGATCGCCGCCTCATAGAGCGCTTCGCCGGCGAGCCGCGCCGGGCTGGGTTTGAACATCCGCTTCAGATTCACCGACAAGCCTCATTTCCGCCGCGACGGCGCGGGTGCATGCGCGCCGTGGCTGGGCCGCGCGGCGCCGGGAATGCGCCGCGGTTCGAACCCGCCGCTCAACCCGCGACAAAAGGCTCGGGCCATTGAACTAAGGGTTCGAGAGCGATAGGTCAAAGTTTGCAGGATGTTCCCCCGCCGAGGACGCTCATGATTCGCCGCATAGTTCCCTTCGTTTGCGCCCTTTTGGCGTCGGCCGCGATTGTCGAAGGCTGCACGCCGATCAGCGTCTACCAGGGCTTCCAGGTTGTCGACGCCAAGCCCGCCGACCTGAAGGTGGGCGAAGACACCCGGTCGACGGTCCTCGCCCGTCTCGGTTCGCCCTCGAGCGTGTCCACGTTCGATCCCAATGTCTGGTTCTATATCACCCAGGTTTCCGAGCATCAGGCCTTCTATCAGTCCCGGACCATTCGCCGCGACGTGGTGGCGGTGTCGTTCGACAAGGCCGACGACAAGGTGGCCAAGATCGACACCCTGTCGCTCAAGGACGGCCGGGTGATCGCCTTCAACGGCCGCGAGACGCCGACGCGGGGCCGTTCGCTGAGCGTGCTGGAACAGATCATCGGCACCCTGGGCCAGGGCGGCCTCTTGAACAACCCGCAGGACGTGGCGCCGGGCACCCGTCCCGGCGAAGGCGGCGGTGGGCCGCGTTAAGGTTTAAACCCGCACGGCGCCCCGCGCCGCTCGATCTCTGATCGTCAAGATCAATCCCAAACGTCCCCCAGAATCGACAACGCCCCGGAGCTGAAACTCCGGGGCGTCTTCGTCTTCGGCTGGAACGATCGATCAACTGGCGGCGTGGTGCGCCAGGACCGCGAGCAGCAGCAGGGCCACGATGTTGGTGATCTTGATCATCGGGTTCACCGCCGGGCCGGCGGTGTCCTTGTAAGGGTCGCCGACGGTGTCGCCGGTCACGGCGGCCTTGTGCGCCTCCGAACCCTTGCCGCCGTAATTGCCCTCTTCGATGTACTTCTTGGCGTTGTCCCAGGCGCCGCCGCCCGAGGTCATCGAGATGGCCACGAACAGGCCGGTCACGATCACGCCCATCAGCATGGCGCCGAGGGCCGAGAACGCTTCCGACTTGCCGGCGATGGTCTCGATCACGAAGAACATCACGATCGGCGAGGCCACCGGCAGCAGCGACGGCACGATCATCTCGCGGATCGCCGCCTTGGTCAGGATGTCGACCGCCTTGCCGTATTCCGGCTTGACCTCATAGGTCATGATGCCGGGGTTTTCCTTGAACTGACGGCGCACCTCCGCGACCACGGCCTCGGCCGCGCGCCCCACCGCCATCATCGACATGCCGCCGAAGAGGAAGGGCAACAGGCCGCCGAAGAACAGGCCGACCACCACATAGGGGTTGGAGAGATCGAAGGCGATATCGCCCATGCCCGCGAAGTACGGGAACTTGTCCGAATTGGCGGCGAAGTAGATCAGGTCCTGGTGGTAGGCGGCGAACAGCACCAGCGCGCCGAGGCCCGCCGAACCGATCGCATAGCCCTTGGTCACCGCCTTGGTGGTGTTGCCGACCGCGTCGAGCGCGTCGGTGGAGACGCGCACCTCGCCCGGCAGGCCGGCCATTTCGGCGATGCCGCCGGCATTGTCGGTGACCGGACCGAAAGCGTCCAGGGCGACGATGAAGCCGGCCAGGGACAGCATGGTGGTGGTGGCGATGGCGATACCGAACAGGCCCGCCAGGTTATAGGTGATGATGATGCCGACCATGATCACGACCGCTGGACCGGCGGTGGATTCCAGCGACACGGCCAGGCCCTGGATCACGTTGGTGCCGTGACCGGAGACCGAGGCCTTGGCGATCGACTTCACCGGGCGGAAGCCCGTGCCGGTGTAGTATTCGGTGATGATCACGATGGCCGCCGTGACGGCGAGGCCGACGAGGCCGCAGCCGAACAGGGCGTTCGACCCGACCGTCAGGTTTCCGATCGCGACCGGCTCGGGCACAAGGGTTTTGATCACCCACCAGACCGCGCCGATCGACAGCACGCCGGTGACGATCAGGCCCTGATAGAGGGCGCCCATGATGTTCTGGCTCTTGCCCAGGCGGACAGCGAACGACCCGATGATCGAGGTCAGGATGCAGACGCCGCAGATGGCCAGCGGCAGCAGCATCATGTTCCCGACCGCCGCGCTGTCGCGGAAGAAGATCGCGGCCAGCACCATGGTGCCGACCGTGGTCACCGCATAGGTCTCGAACAGGTCGGCGGCCATGCCGGCGCAGTCGCCGACATTGTCGCCCACATTGTCGGCGATGGTGGCCGCATTGCGGGGGTCGTCCTCGGGAATGCCGGCCTCGACCTTGCCCACCATATCGCCGCCGACATCGGCGCCCTTGGTGAAGATGCCGCCGCCGAGACGGGCGAAGATCGAAATCAGGCTGGCCCCAAAGCCCAGCGCCACCAACGCGTCGATCACCTCACGGCTGGTCGCCTCGAGCTTGAGGCCCGCGGTGAGGAACGCGAAATAGCCCGTTACGCCGATGAGCGCGAAGCCGGCCACCAGCATGCCGGTGACGGCGCCGGAGGTGAAGGCCAGGTTCAAGCCCTTGGCCAGGCTCTCGCTGGCCGCCTGGGCGGTGCGCACATTGGCGCGGACCGAGATCAGCATGCCGGCGAAGCCGGCGGCGCCCGAAAGGATCGAACCGACCAGGAAGCCGACAGCCGCGGTCCAGCCGATCAGGAAATAGACGGCGACGAGGATGACGACGCCGACGATAGCGATGGTGGTGTATTGGCGCCGCAGATAGGCCTGCGCGCCCTCCTGGATCGCCGCGGCGATCTCCTGCATGCGTTCGTTGCCGGCCGACTTGCCCAATAAGGACATGGTCTGGACGATGCCATACAGCACCGCCAACGCGCCGGCCGCGATGACCAGCCAGAGAGAAGAACTCATTTGTACGCCGCCCCTTCCTATTTGCTTGTGGGACGGCGCTGAGCGCGCCTAGGCAGGCTCGCGTTATCCGCCCCTTTTTTTATTTTCCCCTTTGGCGACCTGGGGCCGCTGCAGCGAGAGACGCGGGAAAGTGCCAAAAGAGCGCGGCCGACGCAACCGCTCGTGAAAGATGACAAAAATCAGTGCGCAAGCCCGCTAGCCTGGATGGGGCGAAGGGACCGCGTGCTGGGGCGTCTGATCGACCACGACGATGTCGCGGATCGCGTTCGGGCCGGCGATGGCGATGGCCTCGCGCATCATCACGGCGCGGAGCTTCGCCGTATCGATATGGTTGTAGTCGTTGCGCAGGACGAAGGGCGTGCGATGCGCGGCGCGGACCAGGGCGTCGCGGAAATAGGGCTCCTTGTCGCGCAGGACGAACTGATCGGCGGACGGCTTCAAAAGCACCTTCACCGTCGCGAAGACGTAATTGGCCAACCGCCCGTCCACCACGATCGGCAGGGCGACCGGCGAAAGCGTCACCGCCTGCTCGTCCTGGGGCTTGGGCGCCTCGGCGGCCTGGACCGCGCCGGCCGTGAGGCTGGCGATCACGGCGATCAAGAGAATTCTTCGGCGCATGGTCTTCTCATCCGGCGGAATGACTGCTGGTAGACACCGAATATCGCGAGAGTCCAAATCATCAGCCATGGCGCCAGCCGGCGTGGCCCACCTGGATCGGTCGGCCCGCGAAGCGCGCCTCGACGCCGGCTCCGGCCGCGACCTCGCCGATACGCGTCATGGACAGGCCCGAGGCCGCGACGGCGGCGACGAGAGTCTCGACCGCCTCCGGCGGAGCGGTGCAGAGGACTTCGTAGTCGTCGCCGCATGTCGCCAGCCTCTGACGCGCGGCCAGCAGATCGGCCCGCGCGCCCAGCCAGGCCGTCGCCGGCGCTGAGAGCGGCATGCTGTCCAGGTCGAGCGTGATCCGCACGCCGCTGGCCTCGGCGATATGGCCGGCGTCCGCGATCAGGCCGTCCGACACATCGGCGGCGGCATGCGCCCACCGGCGCAGCGCGGCGCCCACGGCCAGCCGCGGCGCGGGCAGATGATAGCGATCGTTCAACCAGGCCGCCTCGGAGACCGACAGGTCCAGGCCCTCCCCTCGCGCCACGGCGAGGCCAAGGCCGCCGTCGCCGATGCTGCCGGTGACCAGGACCACGTCGCCGGGCTTCGCGGTCGACCGCCGCACCATCCCGCCCGCGGGAACCCAGCCGAGAATGGTCGCGCTGGCCGTCAGCGGGCCGGGCGTCGAGACGGTGTCGCCGCCGAACAGCTTGAGGCCGAACGTCTCCTGGTCCGCTTTCAAGCCTCGCGTGAACGCTTCGCGCTCAGGCCAGGTCCCCCCGGCCGGCCAGGCGACCGCCAGGAAATAGCCGTAGGGTTCGGCGCCCTTGGCCGCCAGGTCGGACAGATTGACCCTGAGCAGCTTGCGCGCGACGAGGTCCAGCGGATCGTCGGGCAGGAAGTGGACGCCCGCCACGATGGCGTCCTTGGAGATCACGAGGTCAAACCCCGGCCGGGACGGAATGGCCGCCGCATCGTCGACGAGGCCCAGCGCTTCAGGCGCGCCGGCCGCCAAGGGACGCAGGTGACGCGCGATCCAGTCGAACTCGTCGACGGGACCTTGCTTGCGTTCAGGCGCGCTCATCTTTGGCGATCGCGTCCAGGGCGCCGTTGACGAAGCCCGGCTCGGGTCCGTTGAAGAAGGATTTGGCGATCTCGACATATTCGTCAATCACCACCTCGGTCGGCGCATCCGCGCGGGCGATCAGTTCGAAGGCCCCGGCGCGCAGGATCGCCCGCAAGGTCGCATCGATGCGCTCCAGCCGCCAGTTCTGAGCCAGGCGCCGCACGATCGCCTGGTCGATCTTCGATTGCCGGTCGACCGCGCCGCGCACGATCTCGTGGAAATAAGCCTCGTCGGCCGGGGCCAGGCGTTCGCCTTCCATGTCGGAGTCGAACCGGTGGTCGACGAACTCCCGGATGACCGCCTCGGCGCCCGAGCCCGACACCTCCATCTGATAGAGCGCCTGGACCGCCGCCAGCCGGGCCACCGAGCGCGCCTGATGCGCGCGCGACGGCTTCATCGAATCTGGCCCAGCAACCGGCGCTTCAGGGCGATCATATCGAGGCAGGCGCGCGCGGCGAAACCGCCCTTGTCGCCCTCATTGCCGCCGCCGCGGGCGCGGGCCAGGGCCTGGGTCTCGTTCTCGACCGTCAGTATGCCGTTGCCGATGGCCAGGCGTCGGCCGATCGAAAGATCCATGATCCCCCGCGCGGACTCGTTGGACACCACCTCGAAATGGTAGGTCTCGCCGCGGATCACGCAGCCCAGGGCGACATAGCCGTCATAGCGCACGCCCGCGGGACGATGACCGCCCTCCTCCGCCAGCGAAATCGCCGCCGGGATTTCCAGCGCGCCCGCCACGGTGACCACGTCGAACTCCGCGTCGGCTTTGGTCAGCGCCTTCTTGGCGCCTTGCAGGAGCGCGTCGGCGATATGATCATAGAACCGCGCCTCGATGATCAGAATGCGAAGTTTGTCTTGCAGCATCGGCCCTACTCCAAGTCCTGGGCGATCGGCATGTGGCCGACGATTTTCAGCCCATAGCCGGCCGAGGCGGCCAGCCGGGTCGGCGCCGAGGCGAGCAGGATCATCTCACGCACACCCAGGTCGCCCAGGATTTGCGCCCCGACACCGTAGTCGCGCAAGGCGTTGGTGTGCACCGCATGGGTCTCCATGACCCCGCCATAACGCTCCGAGAGCCAGGAGGGGTTCGGATCGCGGATGAACACCGCGACGCCCGGCCCGTCATGCCGTGCGATCATCTTCAAGAACCGGGGGACATAATCCCGGCGCGCGTCGACATGACCCAGCATGTCGTGCGCCATGTCCACCCGGTGCACCCGCACCAGGGTGGGCTGGTCCGGCTCGATCCGGCCCTTGACCAGCGCCACATGCTCGGTGCGGTCGATG